>NZ_JANIJZ010000014.1:0-96635 GCF_024580675.1 Brevibacterium sp. 50QC2O2 | reverse complement strand
ACGCCCCAGAGGATTCCTCAACGATCCGAAATACACGCATCGACCCGAGATGGACACGAAGTCATGAGACATCAATGGACACACCTGGTTGAGACATCACGTGGCCCCGATGTCCTGAGACATGACAGGAGAAGAAATCCACATGAACCGGCCAGTCGATGAAACATGCCGCCATCGAGTGGGAACACCGGTAGTGGCATTGAAGTATCTCCCAGCCGCGGCTGCGTAGACTGTCCGTGTCCCGAACGTTCGTCTCTTGGAGCACTCCGTGTCTATCCCGATCCGTCCCCAACGAACCATGCCACTGGCCCTGCTGCTGGCCGCCGCCTTCGCGGTGTGCGGTATGTTCTTCGCCCCCGCGGCCTCGGCCCACGACCAGCTGGTGTCATCAGATCCGGAAAACGGTGCGACCTTGAAGACCGCACCCGAATACCTCACGCTGAACTTCAGCGGCAAGATTCAGAAGACCGGCACCGAGGTCAAGGTGATGCACGAGGGCAAGGACGTCTCCGCCGGCGAGATTACCATCGAGGACGGCAAGCTCATGTCCGCGCTGCCCGACGATCTGTCCACAGGCGACTACAAGGTCCTGTGGCGTGTGGTGTCCGCCGACGGCCACCCCGTCTCCGGCACGATCGATTTCACCGTCAAGGGCGACGGCGAGGCCGGCGGCAGCGCGAAGCAGGGCACCTCCGAAGCCGAGGAGTCCGCGGGCGCGGCGGCCCCGGCCGATGAACAGACTCCGGCCGCGCTGGGCGGTAACGAGCTCAGCGGCGGGGTGGATCAGGAGAACACCGGGTCGGGGATCTCCACCGGCACCGGCGTGCTGATCGGGATCGGCGCCGGCGCTGTGCTGGGCATCGTCATCGCCCTGCTGATCCGCAAGTTCAAGGGCCTGAACCAGGACAAGTGACCCCTCCACAGGCGCGGGCACCCTCCTTCGAGGGTGCCCGCGCCTTTTCGGTGCTACTCGCGAGTCGGGTGCCCCTCTCGGGTTGGGTGCCCGCGCCTTTTCGGTGGTACCACTTGCGTTGCGTGGCACCGTATGCGCGCGCATCTGCTGCCACTGAGCGCAAGTGGTACCACCCGCGCACCTGCGCAGCTTAGGACGGTGTCGCGGTGCTCAGGCCTGGCGGGATACGAAGGTGACGATCGTGTCGAAGGCGGCACGGGCCTCGGGCACGGCGAGCAGGGGGTAGACGTGGACCAACCCGCGGCCCACCTGGAGTTCGCAGCGGGTGCCGCTGGCCTCCAGCCGCGCCGCGACGTCGAGCACCTGGCCGTGGAGCACGTCCCGGGAACCGGAGAAGATGAGTGTGGGCGGAAGATCCGAGAGGTCGGCGTAGGCCGGGCTGATCCGTGGATCGGCGGGGTCCTCGGACCCGGCCCACAGGCGCCCCGTGAAGCGCAGATTCGTGGCGTTGAGCCAGGGGTCGTCGGCTGCGGCGTAATCCTCATCGCCGGCCGGCATCGTCAGGTCGACCCAGGGGGAGAACAGCACGATGCCCGGCAGATCGGTCACGCCGTGCTCATGGCGCAGCTCGGCTGCCAGGGCCAGGGCCAGCCCGCCGCCGGCCGAGTCGCCCATCAGGATGGGACGGGGCCCCGGCATGTCGAGGATCAACTGCAGTAGCTGTTCGTGTGAGTCGTGCCAGGTGTGTTCCGGGGCCAGGGGATAGAGCGGCACGATGATCTGCGCTCCGGTTGCCTGGGCCAGACGGGCGGCGAAGGTCCAGTGCTGGGGACGGATCTGGCGGACGTACGCGCCGCCGTGCAGATAGACGATCGGCGGGGTCTGCGCCTCGGGTCCGTTGGCTGGGTGCACGGTGTAGACGGGGAAGCCCAGCCGGCCGACCTCGCGGGTGATCCGCGCGGACAGGTGGGGCGGTGGGCCCGGCTGGTCGCGCTGACGATCTGCCAGAGCCGACTGAGCCGCCTGCTCGACACTGTCGAACGTGTCCTCCTGAAGGTACAGGCGGGTCAGCTGGATGTACATGTCATGTCTGAATGACGGCATTTCTTCCCTCTACGAGTGGCGGCCGGCCGGTGTTGGGCCGTGCGGCCCGCAGCTGTGCATATGAAGTGTTCGGATGAATCGGGTTCAGCTGGCGCTGTCTGCGCCCGGGTCGCCACCGGGATTCGCGCAGTGGGCTGCTCCGCCTGGAATCCCCGCGCCGAGGTCCCCGGCCAGTCGGCGGGCCAGTTCGTCGAGCACTCGCTCGGGTTCGGCCAGACAGACGTCCGGAGCCGCGATGTCCGTCATCCGGTAGATACCGCGCAGAGCCGGATGGGCTCCGGCGTCCAGGTCCGAACGGCCGGCCACCACGAGGGCCGGGACTCCGGCGGCCGCGGCCTCGTCGAGCACTGCGCCCGGTCCCTTGCCGTCCAGACTCTGGGAGTCGAAGGAGCCCTCGCCGGTGATGACCAGATCCGCCCTGGCCAGGGCGGCGGCGAAGCCCACGAGCTCCATCACGTAGTCGGCGCCGGGTTGTAGCCGTGCGCCCAGCCCGGCCAGCGCGCCGAATCCGGTGCCCCCTGCGGCACCTGCGCCCGGCACCCGCGCGAATCGGTCCTGTGGGTCGAGCAGCCGGCCCAGATCGGCCAGCTGGGCCTCGAGGTCTGTGACGGTGGCAGGGTCGGCGCCCTTCTGCGGGCCGAAGATCGCAGCGGCGCCGTTGGGCCCCAGCAGTGGATTGACGACGTCCGAGGCCACGATCACGTCGACCCCGGCCAGCCGGGGGTCGAGCCCCGGCAGGCGGGGGACGGCCCCTGGGCCGTCCGCGACCGGGCCCGCGGGCTCCCCGGTCCAGCCGAGGGCTTCGAGCATGCCGCGTCCGCCATCGGTGGTGGCCGAGCCCCCCACTCCCAAGACGATCGTGTCCGCGCCTGCGTCCAGGGCCCGGGCGATGAGCTCGCCGGTGCCGCGGGTGGTGGCCGCCGTTGCGGTGTGCGGGTTCGGCCCCGCGGGCAGCAGGGCCAGGCCCGAGGCCGTGGCGAGTTCGATGATCGCCGTGCGGCCGGTGGGTACTCCGTCCGAGAGCGCCCAGGTCGCACTGACGGGGGTGCCGAGGGGCCCGGTGACCGTGTCCTGTACTGAGGTGAAGCCGTGGGCGATGGCCGCCGCGACCGTGCCGTCGCCGCCGTCGGCGATCGGAACGGATTCGACGACGATGGGATCGCTTGAATCATCGGATGACTGTGGGCCCGAGGCCAGGAGTGTGCGCGCCAGAATATGGGCCACCTGTGCCGCGGTGAGAGTGCCCTTGAACTTGTCCGGGGCCAGGAGGATGCGCATGGTTGAATTCTACGGGCTGTGGCTGTGATCTAGATCAACGGGGGTGGAAAAAACAGCGGGGAGCCGCGGGTCCGCACGCGCAGCCGGGAAGATAAAAACCATGACGGCCACACGTTGTTTCAGTCTGACCGCCACGGCACCCTCAGATTAAGCCGCCCGCGAAACAGTCTGCCAGCAAAGGCCGCCTAACCTTGCAGATAGTTTTCCAGATATATTGCACGCTGCGCGCAGCGGATCACACCCGCGCGGCTCACAGCATCCCGCTCGGTTCTCCGAGCGTCGCATTCCCCGCCGCTTACTCCACGATGGTCCGCTGGGCGCGGGCCTGGCGGGCGGCATGGGACCGGATCGTCGGGTCGAAGCGCCGGTTGAACAGCAGTGCCAGGACCACGCTGACGGTGGTGCCCACGGCCGGCACCAGGTAGGCGGCGTGTGCCCCGGAAGCGTCGATCAGGATGCCGGCGACCGAGGTTCCGGCGGCGACCCCGAAGCCCATCGAGGTGCTGGCCCAGGCCAGGGCCTCGGTCAGGCGGCGCGGCGGGGCCAGCTCCTGGATGATCTGCTGGCCGATGATGAGCGAGGGGGAAACCGTGAAGCCCATGACGAACAGCAGGATGCACAGCACGGGCAGGTTGTCGGTGAACTGCAGCAGCCAGGTGCCGACGCACAACAGCGCCAGCAGGGGCACATAGCGGGTCCGCGGCTGGGACTTCCAGACCATGGTCCCGTAGATCGCACCGGAGATCAGCGAACCGCCGGCGTAGATGCCCAGCGCGATGCCGGAGATCTCCTTGAGCCCGCGTTCCTCGGCGAAGGCCACGGTGGCCACATCGGTGGCACCGAAGTTCGCGCCCAGGAACAGCTCGATGAGCACGACGATGAAGATGCCGGAGTTCGACAGCACCTTGCCCTTGGCGTCGGTGGGCGCTTTGGGGGAGGGTTCGGGTTCCGTGGACTTCTGCGCGTAGAACAGGATCGAGCCGATCGTCAGCGCGATCATCGCAATGAGCAGTCCGGCCGGCGGGAACACCGCGGTGGCCAGGGCCGTGACGATGACGGGGCCGGAGACGAACAGGATCTCGTCGGCCACGGCCTCCCAGGAGAAGGCGGTGTTCAACTGTCCGGGTGTCTGTGCGGCGTAGGCCCAGCGGGCGCGCACCAGGGCGCCGACGCTGCCCATGGTGGCACCTGCCGCACCGGCGCACAGGAAGGTCAGGCCGACCCACAGGTTCGACGGGACCACCAGCATCAGCGCGACCAGCGCCACCAGGTGGACCACTACCAGGGGCACCATGACCTTCGCCTGGCCGCGCCGGTCGATCTGTTTGGCGACGATGGGGTTGGCGATGGCCTGGACGATCATGAACACCGCGGTGACGGAGCCGGCCATCCCGTAGGAGCCCGTGGTGCCCTGGATGTAGAGCACGATGCCTAGGCCCAACACGGCGATCGGGAAGCGCGCCAACAGTCCGGACAGGGAGAAGCGCAGGGCGCCGGGCAGTGCGAAGATCTCCTTGTACGGGCCCAGCAGGGACCCCTTCCGCCCCGACTCGTCTTTCGCCATCTGCGCTGACCTCCCCGATTCTCAATGCCGGCCGGTCGCCGGTGGATAACTCGCCTGCACCAAACCAGCCCCGGCGCCAGAGCGCCGGGGCTGATTCACAATATGCACAGACAGCCTATCCGATCGTAAGGTCGCCGCGGTAGAGCCGGGCGTCACACGGGGACTCGTTACCCGATGACGCCGTCGACTAGGTGCTGTGCCTGTTCCTGCACCTGTGCCAGGTGGTCCGCGCCGGTGAAGGACTCGGCGTAGATCTTGTAGACATCCTCGGTCCCCGACGGGCGCGCGGCGAACCACGCATTGTCGGTGACGACCTTGACGCCGCCCAGATCCGCGCCATTGCCCGGGGCCTGCGACACGACGGCCCGGATCTTCTCCCCGGCCAGGGTGTCCGCGGTGACCTGTTCGGGGGTGATCGCCTTGAGCTTGGCCTTCTGCGCCTTGGATGCGGGGGCGTCCTTGCGGGCGTAGACGCTCGAACCGAGTTCGGCCTCCAGCTCCGTGAAGCGCTGCGAGGGCGTCTTGCCGGTGGTCGCGATGATCTCGGCGGCCAGCAGGTCCAGCAGGATGCCGTCCTTGTCCGTCGTCCACACGCCGCCGTCCCTGGTCAGGAAGCTGGCGCCGGCGGATTCCTCGCCGCCGAACAGCAGTCCGCCGGTCGACAGGCCGTCGACGAACCATTTGAAGCCGACGGGGACCTCGTACAGTTTGCGCCCGCGCGCGGCGACCAGCCGGTCGATGATCGACGAGGACACGACTGTCTTGCCGACCGCGGCGCCGGCCGCCGCACCCGCGTCCCAGCCGGGCCGGTGGGTCAGCAGGTAGTCGATCGCCACTGCCAGGTAGTGATTGGGATTCATCAGCCCCGCGTCGGGGGTGACGATGCCGTGGCGGTCGGAGTCCGCGTCATTGCCCGTGGCCAGATCGTAGGAGTCGCGGTTGGACACCAGATTGGCCATCGAGAACGGGCTCGAGCAGTCCATCCGGATCTTGCCGTCCCAGTCCAGCGGCATGAACGAGAAGGTCGGGTCGATCTCTGGATTGACCACGTCGATGTCCAGGCCCAGGCGCTCGGCGATCGCGACCCAGTAGTCCACGCTCGCCCCGCCCATCGGGTCGGCGCCGATGCGCACCCCGGACGCGGCGATCGCGTCCACGTCGATGGCCCGGTGCAGGTCGTCGACGTAGTTCGCCGTGTAGTCGAAGTTCGTCGTGTTCTCCAGGTGGAAGGCGCGCTGGAACAGCTGCCGCGGGATCTTCTCCCAGCCGTCTTCGAGCAGCGCGTTCGCCCGGTCCTCGATCCACTTCGTGACCGAGGTGTCCGCCGGCCCGCCGTGGGGCGGGTTGTACTTGAAGCCGCCGTCGGCCGGCGGATTGTGGCTGGGCGTGATGACGATGCCGTCGGCCAGGCCCTGGCTGGTGCCGCGGGTCGCATTGTGGCGGATGATCGCGTGGCTGAGCACGGGGGTGGGCGTGTAGCCGTCCCGGTCGTCGATCATGATCGGCACGCCGGCCGCGGCCAGCACCTCGAGCGCGGTGAGGAACGCCGGTTCGCTCAGCGCGTGGGTGTCGCGGGCCAGGAACAACGGGCCGGTGTAGCCCTGCTGTTTGCGGTAGTCGACGATCGCCGCGGTCATCACGGCGATGTGGGCCTCGTTGAAACTGGCGGAGAAGCTGGAGCCGCGGTGGCCCGAGGTCCCGAACGAGATCCGCTGGGTCGATTCCCTGGGGTCCGGCACGATGTCGTGGTAGGCGTCGAGCAGCGCCTCAACGTCGACCAGATCGGACTCCAGGGGCAGCAGACCCGCGCGCACGGGCGCTTCGCCCGCCCCGTCCGTCCGGCCGGCGGTGGTGGATTCGCTCATCACATCACCCAGGGTTCGGCGTCGCCGTCGGAGACGATCGGTTTACCGTTGTCCAGGTTCCACGCGCCCATTCCACCGTTGACATTCACCGCGTCGAAGCCGTTCTGGTTGAGCCATGCGGTGGCCTGCCGGGACCGGCCGCCGGAGCGGCAGATGACGTAGACGTCCTCATCCATCGGGACCTCGCCGTAGCGCGCGGGCAGGTCGCCCAGCGGGATGTGCTGGGCGCCGTCGATATGGCCGGCGGTCCATTCATCGTCTTCGCGCACATCGAGGATGTTGGCGCCGTCTGGGATCTCGCCTACGGGAACACTGGGAATATCCATGCCCTCTACCCTAGGACGTGTGTCAGGAGACCTCCAGGGGTGTCCGCTGGATGGTCGGTTTCGTCCGGTCGGGCCGGCGGTTCACGCCCAATCGGCGTTCGACAGCGACAGCTCTGCGGCCATGTCGTGCAGGAAGCCGATGACGGTTTCACGTTCATCGGGCGTGAGCCCGAGCACGGCATTCAGGCGCCTGGCATGTTGCCGTCCGATGGTCTGCTTGGCAAGGTTCTCCGTTGCGGGGGTGACCTCGATTGCGAATGCGCGCCGGTCCACCGGATGCACGCGGCGGACCACGTGGCCTCCCCGTTCAAGGCGATTCAACAGTTTCGTCGTCGAAGCCGCTGAGATCTCGAGGTGCGTTGCGATCATCCCCGGGGTCACGATCTGTCCGATTCGCTTGGCGGCGATCAGATAGTGCACGGCGCGCATGTCCTGGGCACTGAGCTTCATGTACTTCTCGGAGGCTTCGAGGACTACCCGTTCAGCGGTTCGCAGTTCGGCCAGTGCCCGCATCAGCCTGTCGACCTGCGAACTTTCGGCAGCGGCGCGCCCGATCGGCCCGGCGTCGTGTGTAGCCGGGTCGATCGGCCGCGGGCGGTAAAGGGCTTTGGCAACGGGATCCTCGTGATCCCTGCTCGCGGTGCCTGTCATGCTCTTCATGGTACGCACGTTCCTCTTGCTCCGGATGTACGTCCGCAAGCGCTTGGGAGTCAGAGGGAGAAGGTCTCCGAGGAGCCCTCCGGCCGATGACCGCCCATCCGGGATTTGACCAGTTCGACCAGGCTGCGAATCCTGCCGCCCTCGGTTCCCCAGTACTGCGCGGACTCGCTCTTCACGTGGATCAGCCCCAGGTCAGGGTCCGCCAATCCGCCCTCGAACCATTCGGCTGCGCGGTCATTCCACAGCTCGGCGATCTTCGCCGAATCGTCGACGAATGAAAGAACGCCGGAAACCGACACCCAGGTACCCGCCTGCGCTACGGCGATGTTGACCGCGGGCGCCTGCCGCAGCGCCTCGGTTTGGTCTGCCGATAGTGAGATGAAAAACCATATGTCACATGCATCGGTCACTTCCTGGGCAACCATGGGATGCGACACCAGGGCGCCGTCGGGCCGCGTCGTCGTCAGCATGACCCACGGGGCCTTGCGCACTGCCGTCACTATGTCGTGTGCGGTGATCTCTGTCATTTAGTTCTCCTCTATTCTCTATTCGGACAAGTCTCTGTTCCGACTGTTTCTCGTATGCCGACCTCGTGTGCCGACCGATGGGGTTTCAGGGGGCGAGGCCGGCCACGGCGGGCTTGAATCCTGCTCTTTTGTTCTCGCAGCAACCCGGCCTGCACACGTCGAACCAGGGTCCGAGCGCGGTCACCGCCGGTCGTCGGTCCGGCTCCAGGGCGGACATCCTCTCCTCGATCAGGTCGACGATTCCCGCGACGAACCCCGGGGCCGCTCCCGGGGTGGCCGTGCGGACCGCCCGTACTCCGCAGGCCGCGGCGGCTTCCCTCGCCTCGGTGTCCAGGTCCCACATGACCTCCATATGGTCGCTGACGAATCCGATCGGACAGATCGCGATGGCCGAAACCGATTCTGCGGGCAGTTCGGCGATACGGTCGCAGATATCCGGCTCGAGCCAGGGCTGCGAGGCCGGGCCGGAGCGGGATTGGAAGACGAGCTCCCAGGCGATTTCGGACAGCCGCGGATCTTTGTCCACGACATTGGCCATCACGGCTGCTGCGACGGCTCGATGCTGGGCCCCATAGGCGCCCTCCGGCCCGAATTCGCGGTCCCGCGGACCCGAACACAGGGCATCCGCCGTTGGAATCGAGTGCGTTGTGAACAGGACGCGGATAGAGGTAGCGTCCAGACCGTCTGCCAGGAAATCGCGCAGAGTCCGGCACAGGTCCTGTGCGAAGGCTTCGACGAATGCCGGGTGGTCGAAGAACTGGCGGATCTTATCGATGCTGATCGTATCGTCCAGGCCCGTTTCCTCGAGCGCCATGGCGAAATCCTCCCGATACTGCCGGCAGCTCGAAAACGAGCTGTACGCGCTTGTCGCGAAGGCAAGGAGGCGTGTGTGGCCGGCTTCGGCGGCCTGCCTAAGCGCATCCGATAGATAGGGCTCCCAGTTGCGGTTGCCCCAGTACACCGGCAAATCGATTCCGCGTTGTGCCAGCTCGGCCTCCAAGGCTGCGCGCAGCCGACGATTCTGTTCGTTGATGGGGCTGATTCCTCCGAAGTGGCGGTAGTGGCGGGCCACGACCTCCAGCCGCTCGTCCGGGATGCCCCTGCCCCGTGTGACGTTGCGCAGGAACGGAATGACATCGTCCTGTCCTTCCGGCCCTCCGAATCCCGCAAGCAGCAGGCCGTCGTATCGCTGGGGCGTCGATGCGTACGCGGCACCGTCGGAGCTGGCCGGAGACGCGTTGGAGACTAGTGAAATCACCTGGTGGTCCTCTCGAAAAGTATTTAACTAAATGTTACTATAGCATTAAAGATAAGAAAAAATGTCAGTGATGGGGGGGTAGGGCGATGCGCAAAGTAGTCGTATCGGGTTCATCGGGTCTCATCGGCACCGAGCTGTGCCGGGCACTGGAGGGGCGCGGTGTCGACGTTCTCCGCCTGGTCAGACGCCCCGCGCGCGGCCCCGGGGAGTACCACTGGCATCCGGGGACCGCCGAACTCGATCCAGCCGTCCTGGCCGATGCCGAGGCCGTGGTCAACCTGTCCGGCGCGAGCATCGGCCGTGTCCCCTGGACTCGGAGTTATCGCCGTGAACTCGTCCAATCGCGGGTGCAGCCGGTCCGCGCCCTGGTCCGGGCGCTCGCCGCCCTGGGTGAGGGCGCCCCACACCTGGTCTCGGCCTCGGCCGTCGGCTACTACGGCGATCGCCCCGCCGAGTATCTCCCGGAGTCCGCCGGGCCGGGCCGGACCTTCCTCGCCGGGCTGTGCCAGCGCTGGGAAGCCGAGGCGAATGTGCTGCGGACAGGCGTCTCCCTCCTGCGAACCGCTCCCGTGCTGCATCCGCAGGCCCTGCTCAAGCCCCTCGTCCCGCTTGCGCGGTTCGGATTGCTGGGCCCGCTGGGCTCCGGGGAACAGCATTGGCCGTGGATTTCCCTGCCGGACGAGGTCGCGGCGATCCTGCACATTCTGGACAGGCGACTGCTCGGACCGGTCAACCTGGCAGGTCCCAGCAGCCCCACGGCGAATCAGCTCTGTCGCGCTCTGGCGCACCGGCTGCATAGGCCCTTCGCCCTGCCAGCGCCCGCTTGGGCACTGCGTGCCGTACTCGGTTCCGAGGCCGCCGACGGACTCCTACTGCCCGATGCCCACGTGCTCCCCGCAGTCCTCCTGGAGACGGGATTCAAGTTCACCCACCCCACCGCTCAAGCGGCTATGGACTCTGTGCTGAACCGCTGAGCGCGCCGCTTCCGTGCGTCAGTGGGGCAGTGAGCGGTACGCCTCGAGTGCTCTGGCCCGGGATTCCCGCAGGTCGACTAGCGGTGTGAGTGCCGCACTGTCCGGAGCCCACCGGTTGGTGTAGTGCCCCTCGGGGTCGAACCTGCGCTGTTGGAGTTCGGGATTGAAAATGCGGAAATAGGGTGCCGCATCGGCCCCACAACCGGCCACCCATTGCCAGTTGAACGGGTTGCTGGCACCGTCGGCGTCCACGAGGGTATCCCAGAACCATGCTTCGCCGATGTGCCAGTCGAACAGCAGATTCTTCGTCAGCAGGGACGCGGCGATCATCCGCACTCGGTTGTGCATGAAACCGGTCTGCCACAGTTCCCGCATGCCGGCGTCGACGATGCCGAACCCGGTCCGTCCGCGCTGCCATGCCCTGAGTTCGCCCGTATCCACTTCCGGGCCCATCCGCCACGGGAACCGATCGAACCTGTCGTCGAGGTTGGCGCCGGCCAGCGACCCCGCATGATATTCGGTGTGCTTGGCGAACTCGCGCCAGCCGAGCTCGGACAGGAACGCACCCGGATCGCCGGCGGCCTCGAGGGCCTTATGCCATACCGTGCGGGGACTCAGCTCGCCCCAGCGCAAGTGTGGCGAGAGTTCCGAGCCTGCGCTGCGGGCGGGAAAATCGCGGTCCGCGTAGTCCGTTAGCCGATTCGACAGGAAGCTGCGCAGGTGTTCCTGCGCTGCGGCCTCGCCCGGTGACCAGCGTTTCGCGAGCCCTGCGGCCCAGTCCGGGGCGTGCGGCAGCAGTCCCCAATCGTCCAGCTGTTCGCTGCCGGGCTGTGCGGGTGCGGCCGTGAGTGAGTGCGGGGCGGGCAGGGGGCGCACCGGTGCCCGGCCGGCGGTCGCGGCCTTCCAGAAGGCGGAGTAGACCCGGTAGGACGTGCCCTGCCGTGTTTTGACCGTCCACGGCTCGAACAGCAGGTCTCCGGGGAATGACCTGGCGTCGCGCCCGGCTTCGCACAGTTCCGCCTTGATCAGGGCATCTGTCTGCCGCGCGGGTCCATACCGGCGGTTCCACCGGATCCGCTTCGCCCCACATTCCCGGGCCACCTCCGGGACGACGACCGCAGCGGGCCCCCGGCGCAGGATGAGCGGGACACCCAGGTTACCGAGGTCATGGCTCAGCGCTCTCAGGGAATGGTTCAGCCACCACCTGGCGGCGCCGCCGAGTGGCCGGACGTGCTCGGACTCCTCGTCGAGCACATACAGGGCAACGGTATCCTCGCTCTCACTCGCCGCTGCGTGCAGAGCCGGATGGTCGGTTAAGCGCAGATCATCGCGAAACCATATGAGTGTGGTCATCTCATGACACTAGCAAGCCGGGGTGCCGGGTACCCGAGCCGAGGGCACGCGCCGGCGCACTCGGGGCTGGCACTGGGGCTTCAACCCCTCACATATGGCCGGTCTCGGCCAGGTTGACGTGCCAGGACAGGGCCTCGGCCAGGATGTGCGGTTCGTGCTGGGCGTGCGGGTTAGCGGCGATCGCGCGGTCCAGGTAGTCCAGCAGCCGGTCCTGGTAGTCGGGGTGGGCGCATTCGCGGATGATCCGCCTGGCGCGCTGCACCGGCGAGGTCCCGCGCAGATCGGCGATACCGCGTTCGGTCACGAGCACGTGGACATCGTGTTCGGTATGGTCGACGTGGCTGGCGAAGGGCACGATGGAGGACACCGCGCCGCGCTTGGCGGTCGACGACGATACGAAGAAGTTCAGGAATCCGTTGCGGGCGAAGTCGCCGGACCCGCCGATCCCGTTCATCATCTTCGACCCGGAGACATTGGTGGAGTTCACATGCCCGTAGATGTCGGACTCCAGCATGCCGTTGATCGCGATCACGCCCAGGCGCCGGATGGTCTCCGGGTGGTTGGAGATCTCCTGCGGGCGCAGCAGCACGCGGCCCTTGTAATTGGCGATATCGGCGTGGAAGCGTTCGGCGCGTTCGCGCGAGAGGCTGAAGCCGGTGGCGGACACGGAATCGATCTTGCCCGATTCCACCAGGTCCAGCAGTCCGTCCTGGATCACCTCGGTGAAGGAGGTCAGGTGTTCGAACTCGGAGTCGGCCAGGCCCGCCAGCACCGCATTGGCGACATTGCCGACGCCCGACTGGATGGGCAACAGGGACTTGGGCATCCGCCCGGCGCGGACCTCGTGGCGCAGGAAGTCGATGAGGTGCCCGGCGATCGCCTCCGAGTTCGCGTCCACGGGGCTGAACGCGTTGTCGCGGTCGGGGGCGTTCGTTTTGACGACCGCCACGACCTTGTCGGGGTCTACCCGCAGGTATGGATCCCCGATGCGCTGGTTCGGTTCGAGCAGCTGGATCGGATTGCGGTGCGGGGGCACGCGGGTGCCGTAGTAGACGTCGTGGAAGCCCTCCCAGTGTTCGGGCTGCCATTCGTTGACCTCGAGGATGACCCTGTCGGCCAGATCCAGCCAGGTCTTGTTGTTGCCGACGGAGGAACCGGGGACCAACAGCCCGTTGGGCAGGATGGCGGAGACCTCGACCACGGCCACGTCCAGCTTGCCGTAGTGGCCGAACCACACCTGCTGGGCCAGATGGCTCAGGTGCACGTCGTTGTATTCGACCCGGCCGTCGTTGATCGCCTTGCGCATGGTCGGATCGCCCATGAAGGGCGCGCGCAGGTGCACGCCGTCGACCTCGGCCAGCACGCCGTCGAGTTCCGGAGCGGTCGAGGCGCCGGTGAACAGGCCGATCGAAAAGTCCTGGCCGGTCTCGTGGGCGGCGCGGATCCGCTTGGCCAGGGCGCTGGGCACGGCCTTGGGATAGCCGGAGCCGGTGAAGCCGGACATGCCGACATTGTCACCCGGGTGGATGTACTGGGCGGCGGTTTCCGCGGTTGTGACCTTCTGAGCGAGCTGGGGACAGGTAATGCGGGGCATAACTTACGAGTCTACGCATCCTGCGGGGGCCATCCCCCTTAGGTGAACCTGTCCCCAGCCAGCCGGGGAGGGGTCTGCTTACCGCCTATTTACCGGTCCAGCGCGGGGCGCGCTTCTCGGCGAAGGCGGTTGCGCCCTCCTTGGCATCGGCGGAGTCGAAGACGTCGTCGATCAGTTCCTGCTGGCGGGCATAGCGTTCCGCGGCCGGCCATTCGGGGGCGGCCACCGCGACCTCCTTGGACCTGCGCACGGCCAGCGGGCCGTTGGCGTTGATGCGGGCGGCCAGCTCCAGGGCACCGTCCAGCGCGGTTCCGGCGGGCACCACGCGGCCCACGATCCCGTTGGCCTGCATGAACTGTGCATCGTAGAAGTCGCCGGTCAGGATCATCTCGAGGGCCACCGCGCGGTGCGTGCGCAGGGGCAGGGCGACCAGGCCGCCGGCGGCCGCGGCCAGGCCGCGCTTGACCTCCGGCAGACCGAACTTGGCGTTATCGGCCGCGACGATCAGATCGCAGGCCAGTGCCGTCTCGAAGCCGCCGGCCACGGCGTAGCCCTCGACGGCGGCGATGATCGGCTTGGCCGGCGGGGCCTGGGTCAGCCCCAGGAAGCCGCGCCCGGGGATGCTGGGGGTCTCCCCGCCGACGAATCCCTTGAGGTCCATGCCGGAGCAGAAGGTGCCGCCGGCGCCGGTGAGCACAGCGACCCGCAGATCGTCGTTCTCATTGAACTCGTCGAGTGCGGCCGCCATCGCCTTGGCCATTGCGGCATTGGCGGCGTTCTTGGCCTGCGGCCGGTTGAGCGTGATGATGAAGACGCCCGCGCGGTTCTCGGTGAGGACCGGCGCATCGGTCTGCTGGTCTGGCTGTGACATGGTGACTCCTTCGTCGTGTTCGTCGTTGTCGTGGATCGGTTGGGCCCGGGCGCCCCCCGGCCGCCCTCTGGCAGCCTTCCGGCCGCCGTGTGCCGCTGGGACTAGTCGGCGTCCTCGGCGTCGGGCAGTTCGAGGGAGAAGTAGTACTCGCCGCGCTCCTCGGCCTGGGTGAAGCCGACCAGGCGCAGGGCGTAGCCCACGTACGAGACTTCCAGGTCGTGCGCGTCAAGGGCGCCGCCGGACTGGTACCACAGCGGGATCGCATTGCACATGGCCAGAATGGACCGGGCGGCCAGCACGGAGTTCTCCGTGGCGAACACCCCGGCGGCATTGCCGCGGTCGACGATGTCGATCATCAGCTGGCGGGCATCGCGCTGGAGCTGGTGGACGGATTCGAAGTGGTCCGCGTCCAGGGAGTCCGCGTCGCGGATGACCACGCGGCTGACCTCGGTGTGGGTGACCCGGTAGTTGACCAGATAGCGCACGGCCGATGCCAGCTGCAGGCCCGCGTCATCGCCGCAGGCGTCCAGTACCGTGCCCATCGTGGAGATGTAGCTGCGGTAGGCGTGGGACACGACTTCGTGCAGCACGTCCTGCTTGGACTTGAAGTAGTAGTACAGCGCGGACAGGCTCAGATCGGCCTCTTGCGCGATGTCGCGGATGCTCGCCCCGTCGTAGCCCTTGCGAGCGAAGGTGTCGCGTGCTGCGAGCAGGATGGCCTCGCGTCCATTACCGGTCTTCACTGTGTCTCCTTATCGGGGCCCGGATCCGAGCCCAACCAGTCTAGGACAGCAGCACCGTCGGCACCCAATGCCGGAGGCTCTTTGAAGTAGAAGGTCGGTGTCGCCGAGAATCGCAGGGGACCGGCGATGGTGGGCACACCAGTGGGCGCGGCCTCGGGCAGCTGGACGGGGTCGAGGCCCAATCCGCGGACCGAGGCCAGGCCGCCTGCCACGTCCTGGACCGGCGAGCATGGGATGCCGACCTGGCGCAGCCGGGCGAACCAGCCGGCCGTAGTGTCCTCGGCCAGCGCCGCGACCAGCACGGGTTCGAGCTCACGGCGGTTGAGGTTGCGCTTCTCGGCGGTGTCGAAGCGCGGATCGTGTGCGGTGTCCGGAATGCCGAGCACATCGCACAGCCGCGAGAACTGGCCGTTGTTGGCGGCGACCACGATGAGTTCGCCGTCGGCGGTGGGCAGTGCGTGGTACGGGTAGATCGTCGCGTGCTCACGACCCTGCCTGGTGGGCAGGAAGTCGGTGGTGGCAACGGCCTGGTACTGATTGATCATGGAGAAGACCGCGGAGGACAGCAGGTTGATGTCGATCTTCTGCCCCTGGCCGGTCCGATCGCGGTGGCGCAGTGCCGCCAGGATGCCGTTGGCGGTCATCATGCCGGTGGTGATGTCGAAAATGGACACCCCGGAACGGGTGGGGTCGCCGTCGGCCTCCCCGCACATGCTCATGAAGCCGCTCATGCCCTGGACCAGCACGTCGTAGCCGGGCAGGCCCGCGCCTCCGTCGGGACCGGGCTCGGTGCCGAAGCCGGTGATGTGGGCGTAGACCAGGGAGTCTCCCACCAGGGTGCGCACTGATTCGTAGTCCAGGCCGAAGCGGTCGATCGAACCGGGCTTGAAGTTGTGGATGAAGACGTCCGCGCGGGCCGCGATCCGTTTGGCGGTGTGGAGGTCCGCCGGATCGGCCAGGTCCAGCACGATCGAGTTCTTATTGCGGTTGACTGCTTGGAAGTAGCTGGCCTCGTCGCGATATGCCGGGGGCCGCCAGGCCCGCGAATCGTCGCCGGCCGGGCCCTCGACCTTGATGACGGTGGCGCCCAGATCGGCCAGGATCATAGTGGCCAGGGGGCCGGCGAGGACGCGGGAGAAATCGGCGATCACCACGTCTTCGAGGATTCCCGGGCCGGCCGGGCGGCGCAGGCCCATGGTGTTTTCGTCCTGTGCGACCTTCTGTGCATCCTCGTCGAGCACCGGTCCTCCTCTTCCCATCTTCCCTTAACGTACGTTCGGTCTTTTCAGTCTTGCACATTTCCGCCGCGAATGGGTGCGCCGTTCAGGGGAGGGACAGGCGGTGCCCGCATATTCGGCGGCAGGGGCGTGCTGTGCCCCGGCTGGTTGACAGGTACGATGGCCCCTCGTAACTTTAATAGCGTCGAACAAACGTTCACTTTTCTTGGAAGGGGTCGAAGATGACCGCTGCGCACATTCCGGCCGGGATCGACGCCGATCGCCTGGGCCGCTGGATCGCCGATCGTTTCGGCGTCACCGAGGTGCAATACCGGGCACTGTCGGTGGGCCGGTCGAATCTGACATTCCAGCTGCTGGTCGACGGCGAACCCTGCTGGGTGCTGCGCCGGCCCCCGCTGGGCCACAAGGGCGGATCCGCCCACAATGTGATGCGCGAGGGCCGCATCATGCACGCCCTGGGCCCCACGGATGTGCCCACGGTCAACGTCCTCGACCTGGTCGACGACCCGGAGGTGCTGGAAGTCCCCTTCGTCTTCATGGACTACTGCGCGGGGCATTCGCTCAACGAGCCGGCGGACCTCGAGCGCATTCCGCGGGAGGACCGGCATGCCGCCGGGCTGCGGATGATGGACGTGCTGGCCCGGATCCACAAGGTCGACATCGACGAGGTGGGGCTGGGTGATCTGCGCCGCCCTGGCACTCTGACCGAACGGCAGTTGCGCCGCTGGCTGGGGCAGTTCAACGAGATGACGACCAGGGAGATCCCGGAGATCCAACGGGTCCACGACATGCTGGTCGAACAGGCCCCACCGGAGGCCGTTACGGGCCTGGTCCACGGCGACTACAAGCCGAACAACCTGATCTGGTCCGATGCCGGCGAGATCCGCGCGGTGGTGGACTGGGAGCTGTCGCTGACCGGCGAGGTCGAGGCCGATCTGGGCTATGTGATGGCGATGTTGAATAGCAAGGAGACGCTGCGCAGCGCCTGGGTGCCGCAGGTCTCCGATGGTTTCCCGACGCGCGAGGAGATGATCGCGCACTACGAATCCATCGCCGGGTTCCAAGCACACAACGTCGCCTACTTCGAGGCCTTCGCGCTGTGGAAGTTCGCCTGCATCCGCGAGGGCGTCTACACCCGCCTGCTGCGCGGGCAGATGGGCGATCTGGACGTCGACGTCGAGGGCGCCGGCAGGGGAGTGGACACGCTGGCCCAGGAGGCCGAGGCGATCCTGCTGGCGAATCGCTGAAGCGGGCCGAGCCTGGCCGGCCGGCCCGGGCTGGCGGAGTGCCAAGGGGCGCCCCAGGAGAGGGGGCGCCCGGGGCCCTCCCGCCTCGGCATCGTGTGAAGTGCCTCATACTCAGGGGTGCGGCGGGAATCAATCCTACGGGTTGCGGGTTGTACCCGATTGGTTGAATGATCAACCATATGATTATTCAACAGGGCTCTCGCCCTGTCAGCACCACCCGCGCACGATCACCCTTGGGAGAACACAACACATGCTCAATGTCGCCATCATCGCAGGCACCAGCCGTCCGGGAGCCCTCAACGGTCAGGTCGTCGACTGGGTCGCGGCCCGTACAAATGAGAACGAGGACCTCAACGCCACGGTCGTGGACTTCTCGACCTTCGATCTGCCCCTGCTCGACGAGGCCATCCCCGGCGGTGCCCACCAGTACCAGAACGAGCACACCAAGGCCTGGGGCGCAGAGCTGGACAAGTACGACGCCTACATCGTCGTCACCCCCGAATACAATCACTCGTTCTCCGGCTCGCTGAAGAACGCCCTGGACTTCGTGTCCACCGAGTTCAACAACAAGGTCGTGGCCTTCGTCAGCTACGGCGCCGACAAGGGAGTGCGCGCCACCGAGGCCCTGCGCCTGGTGTTCGCCAACTACCGCACAGCCGCGATCCGTGGTGCCGGCGCGTTCTCCATCTTCACCGATGTCAAGGACGGCAAGTTCGCCCCCGAGGAGGTCTCCTCGCAGACCATGGGGCCGCTGCTGGAGGACCTGCAGGCATGGGGCGGGGCCTTCAAGGCGATGCGCCAGGCCTGAGCCGCATGCTCTGAGCCCCCGGCTTGGAGCCCGGTGCTTTGCTCTCAATGGCCGGGATGCGTCCGGCGAACAGTGATTTCCGCTGTTCGCCGGATGCATCCCGGCCATTCGACGTTGTGGGCACGAATTGTGGGCACGGGATTGTGCGAAATATTGTACGAAACGGTGAAACCCGAAATCGGATTCGCCGTTGTGTATAGGGAAAGTGAATCGGTCCGCCAATAGAGTGAGCTGGCAACGGGATGCACCCCCATAGCGCCCGTCATGAGCCCCCGCCGTGAAAGGACCACTCTTGTCCGTGCCGTCGACTCCGGTCCATCCATACATCCCCAACTCAGCAGCGGGCGTCAAACGGGAGATGCTCGACGCCATCGGCGTCGACTCGGTCGAGGACCTGCTCTCCGTCATCCCGGAGAAGCTGCGGCGGGACCGTGATCTGGACCTGCCGCCGGCGCTGGTCGCCGAAAGCGATCTGGACCGGCACATGACCCGGGTGCTGGGCGCCAACCGGCCGGCCGCCGATGCGATCTCCTTCCTGGGATCGGGGACCTACCACCACTACGTTCCCGCCGTCTGCTCCGAGGTGAATTCCCGAGCCGAGTTCCTCACCGCCTATGCGGGGGAGGCGTACGAGGACCACGGCAAGTGGCAGGCGATCTTCGAGTACACCTCGCTCATGGCGGACCTGCTGGAGATGGACGTCGTCAACGTCCCCACGTACGACGGCTACCAGGCGCTTGCGACGGCCCTGCGGATGGCCGTGCGCATCACGGGCCGCTCCCGCGTCCTCGTCCCCGCAACCCTTGAAGCGGCCAAGCGGGAGCGGATCGACGCGTTCCTCGCCGGCGTCGCCCAGCCGGTGACCGTACCGTGCGACCCGGAAAGCGGCACGCTCGACACCGGCTTCATCACCGCACAGCTCGACGACACCGTGGCCGCAGTGCTCGTCGAAACGCCCAATTACCGTGGCTGCATCGAAACGGACGCGCCGGACATCGCGCGCAGCGCGCACGCCGCGGGCGCACTGCTCGTCTGCGCGACGGACCCGATCAGCCTGGGCTATCTGCCCGCGCCGGCGAGCTGGGGTGCCGACATCGTGTGCGGTGACATCCAATCGCTGGGCCTGGGGATGCACTTCGGCGGGGCGAACGGCGGCTTCATCGCCACCCACGACGATGAGCGCTTCGTCTACGAATTCCCGTCGCGGCTCTTCGGCCTGGCGTCCACGCGCGTGGACGGCGAGCTCGGCTTCGTCGACGTCGCCTATGAGCGGACCAGCCTGGCCATGCGCGATCAGGGAGTGGAATGGGTCGGCACGGCGGCCGCGCTGTGGGGCATCACCGCCGCGGTCTATCTGGCGCAGCTGGGCCCTGCGGGCATGGCGGAACTGGGCCGGACGATCGCGGCCAACACCCGGTTCGCGATCACCCGGATCGAGCAGGTCCCCGGCGTCCGCGTCGTGGACGCCGGGCATCCGCACTGGCGCGAATTCCTCATCGAATACGCCGGCCACGATGCGGTCGAGGTCAACGCCGCGCTGCTGGCCGCGGGCATCCACGGCGGCGCCCCCGCCCCCGAGGTCTTCGGCCCCGCAGCGGCAGAGAATCAGGCGGTGTTCTGCGTGACCGAGCAGACGACGGCCGACGACCTCGCGGCGCTGACCGACATCCTCCGCTGAAGCCCCGCGGCGCAGACGAAAGGCACACCATGACCGTTGCGAACCGCAGCACCACCGCTTCCCCCGACCGGGCTGCGGCGGCAGTGCCCGCGCAGACCCCGTTCAACCCCGTCAAGACGCAGCCGCGGCAGTACCACGCCCCGCGCTGGGACGAACCGCTGATCCACCAGCTCTCGACGCCCGGAGCGCGCGGCATGCTTGTGCCGGCGCCGCTGCAGGAACTGCCGGAGGACGCCCCGGAGGCCCGGATCGGCAGGGATACGCGGGTGGAGCTGCCCGAAATCGGGCAGGCACAGGTCCTCCGTCACTTTCTGCGGCTGTCGCAGGAGACCCTGGGCGCCAACCTCAACGTCGACATCGGGCAGGGCACCTGCACGATGAAGTACAGCCCCAAGATCAACGAGCGCTTCGCAGCTGCGCCGCAAAGCGCGGGCGCCCACCCCCGGCAGGCAGTGGAGACGGTGCAGGGGACCCTGCGGATCCTCAAGGAACTGCAGGACTACCTGGCCGAGGTCTCCGGAATGGACGCCATCAGCCTGCAGGCCGGGTCGGGGTCGGCCGCGATCTTCGGCAATGTGTCGATCGTGCGCGCCTACCACCGCGAGCGTGGTGAGGCCGACGTCCGCGACGAGGTGATCACGACCATCTACAGCCATCCCTCGAACGCCGCGACCGCCCGCACCATGGGCTACAAGGTCATCACGCTGTACCCGGACGGCAATGGCTTCCCCGACCTCGAGGCGCTGCGCGCAGCGGTTTCGGAGCGGACGGCCGCGCTGTTCATCACGAATCCCGAGGACACGGGCATCTTCAATCCGCGCATCACCGACTACGTCGACGCGGTTCACGAGGTGGGCGGACTGTGCGTGTACGACCAGGCCAATGCGAACGGCCTGCTGGGCATCGCGCGGGCCAGGGAGGCCGGCTTCGACCTGTGCCACTTCAACCTCCACAAGACCTTCTCCACGCCGCACGCCTGCGGTGGGCCCGCGGCCGGCGCGATCGGCGCGCGCAGTGCCCTGGCGCCCTATCTGCCAGGCCGCCGCGTGGTTGCGGAGGGGACGGGGTACCGGTTCGCGCAGCGGGACCCGCGCGCGATCGCCGACATCCGGCCGGGCCACGGGGTGATCCCGAACCTGATCCGCGCCTATGCCTGGATCCGGGCCCTGGGTGGTACCGGCCTGCGCGAGGTCTCGGATATCGCCGTGCTCAACAACAACTATCTGCTCGCGCGGATACTCGAGATCCCCGGCCTGGAGGTGCCGTATGCCAAGGGCAAGCACCGTCTGGAGCAGGTCCGCTACAGTTGGCAGCCGCTGGCCGACGACACCGGCGTGAGCTCGGGCGAGCTGGGCGCCGCCATGGCCGACCACGGGTTCCACTACTGGACCAGCCATCACCCCTACATCGTGCCCGAACCGCTGACTCTGGAGCCCACGGAGTCGTACGCCAAGGCGGAGATCGACGAATACGTCGACGCGCTGCGCGATATCGCGGCCCTGGCCCGGGTGGATCCGGACGAGGTGAGAACGGCGCCCCACCGTTCCAGCATCCACACGGTCGACCAGAACGCGACCACGGATCCCGACACCTGGGTGACATCGTGGCGGGCGTACCAGCGCAAGTACGAGGGCAGGTCGTTTCCTGTGTCGGAGCGGTGGACTCCCGCCGCCGACCTGCCGGTGCCCGAACGCGCGCCCAAAGCACACCACCGGTGAGCCGGCCGTTGCGGCTGGCCCTGGTCATCAACCCGGTCGCCGGCATCGGCGGTGCGGCCGGGCTGGCCGGCAGTGACGGCGCGGCCATCCAGTATCTGGCCGCCGCCCGCGGATTCCGCTCGCAGGCGGCCGAGCGCGCGCGCCGTTTCCTCGCGGGCCTGGCCGCGGCCCGGGTCGTCGTCACCGGCGCCGGGGAGCTCGGCGGCGCCGCGCTGGCCACCTCGCCCGTCAGCTCGGCGGACGCCGAGGTCGTTGCCCGGCAGGACCCGGACGGACACACCACGTCCGCCGATACCCGCGCGGTGGTCGAACGCGCACTGGAGCGGGCCGTGGACCTCATCGTCTTCGTCGGCGGAGACGGCACGGCCCGCGATGTGCTCGACGCGGTCGAGGCCGCGGGTGGCACCGCCGCGGGACTGACCACATGTGCAGCCGCAGGTGCGGCGGGGCGAACCGCCGTGCTGGGCATCCCCTCGGGGGTCAAGATGCACTCCGCCGTATTCGCCCGGTCCCCGGCCACGGCCGCCGCCCTCGTCGAGGGCTGGGATCCGGCCGGAGACGGCACCAGGCCCGGCGACGTCGCCGACATCGACGAGGCGGCGCGCCGGGCCGGGACCGTTTCGGCGCGCCTGTACGGAGTGCTGCCGGTGCCCGACCGGCCGTTGCAACTGCAGGGCGGAAAGATCGGCACAGCCGGGCCCACCGCAGGCTCCCACTGGGGGCTGGCCCGCGAACTGCAGCTCGAACTCGATCCGGCGAAGGCCTGGATCTTCGGACCGGGCTCCACCGTGCGCGGTGCCGCAGCCGAACTCGATGCGGACTACGGCCTGGGCGATCTCAGCCTGCTGGGCGTGGACGTATCGGTGCCCGGCGCGGGCCGGCGGAGGCTGTGGCGCGATTGCGATGCGAGAACGCTCGAGCGGCTCGTGGCCGAGCAGGCGGTCCAGCTCGTGCTCTCCCCGATCGGCGGTCAGGGCTTCCTGCTGGGCAGGGGGAACCAACAGCTGCGGCCCGAACTGCTCGAACGCCTGGCCCCGGCGGACTTCATCGTGATCGCCACGCCCGCCAAGCTGGGCGAACTGCGCGGTGGACCGCTCTACATCGACAGCGGATCGGATCGGGTCGATCGCAGGTTTGCCGGTTATCTGCGGGTCCACACTGGCCCGCACGAAACGGCGATGGTCCGCATCATGGCGGCGTGAGGTCTCGGCCCGCCAGCGGAACGGCCCTCCCCGAGCGCCAGTAGACTGGGTGCCGTCGGCGTGCAGCGGGAGAAGCGGGTGATGGCATGTTGCGACTGTCGCGCCTGGCAGGCGAACCCACGCTCGGTCTGGAGATCCTCGTGGCCGTGGGCGATCCGGAGATCGTCTGGGCGCATGTCAGCGAACTGAGCGACCCGGCCCCGTGGCTGACCGGGGGAGAGTTCCTGCTGACCACCGGCCTCGGCCTGTTCCGCGAGCGCGCAGCGACGCTCGAGTTCTGCCGCCGGCTGGTGACGGCACAGGTCTCGGCGCTGGGGCTGAGCACGGGCCCCTCGCTGCCGCATTCGTAATTCCCCGAAGTCCTGATCGAGGCCGCCCGGGCCACGGGGCTTTCGCTGGCCGCCGTCCCGGAGCTGACCCCGCTGCAGTCGATCGTGCGGATGGTCTCCCATTCGCTCAATGAGGAGGAGACCCTGCCGCTGCGCCGCGCACTCGCCGCGCAGCGTCGCCTGGGCCATGCGGCAACCCGCCACAACGGGGTCGCCGAGGTGCTCGGGGTGCTCTACGATGTCAGCGGCTTCTCGGCGGTCGTTGCCGACCCTGCGCTGCATATCATCGCGCAGCACGGGCCGGGGGCCGATGCCCTGCTCGCGCGGTTCGTGGACGACATCGTGGTCCACCTGCCCCAGGGGATGCGCTGGTCGTTGAGCGAGGGGGCGGGAGAGGACGAATTCGCCCAGGTCTCTCCGCTGGGGACCCAGGGAAACCTGCGCGGGATCATGATCGCCGCCAGGACGGGGGAGGCCGGCTTCGACGACCAGGCGCTGCTCAGCATGGTCGTCTCCCAACTGAGCGTGCTCCTGGAACTGCGGTATTCGGCAGGACAGCAGAACCGCCGGCGCCGGGAGGCCGTCGTGGGCGCGCTGGTGTCGAAACCGCATTCCGAGGTCGACGCGGTCTTCCAGCTGGCCAGGGCGGGGATCGAATGCGCCGGCGCGCGTGTCGTGAGGTTCTCGCACCGCCTCGATGAGACCGACTGCCTTATCCTCGACTCATCGTTGGAGCGGGCCTGCTCGGAGCTTGTCTATCATGCCGATTCCACGGGGACCACGGCCCTGGTCTGCGATCCGGGCGAAGGGCTGGTGCGCGCGCTCGAATCCGGCCTGCGCAGACTGCCGCCGCGGACCGGGCGATCTGAGCGGGCCGAGTGGTCCGTGGAGGGTGGCGTCCGGTCAGCCGAGAGCGGCGTCCGGGCCGGGCTCGGGACCTCGACCGGGCTCGGGTCGATCAGCCGGTGCGCACAGCAGGCCAGACGCGCGCTGGGGATCGCGGAGTCGCGCGGTCTGCCGGTCGCGGAGCTGTCCGCGGTCGACGGATTCCGGACCCTGCTGGCGATGGGGACTACGGACGACCGGGCCGCGTTCTGCGCTGAAATCCTCGAGGACATCGACTCCCATGCGCAGAGCAGCAGCCTGCTGGCGGCGCTGCGCGGGTACTTGAGGGCCAACGGCAATATGGAACAGGCGGCGCACAGTCTGGGCATCCACCGGCACACCCTGCGGACCAGGCTGGCACCGGTGGAACAGGTCAGCGGCAGATCCCTCGACGTGGCGGACCAGCGGTTCGAACTGTGGTTGGCCATCGAACTGCGGGACCTGCAGGACTGAGGATCGTCACCTGCGGGGTGTGCAACCGAGTGGGCACGCGGCCCCGCCGTTGTAGGTTGGTCGAGTACGCGGAATCCGATCGGCAAGGAGGCCGAGCATGTCCGTTCCATCGACTTCATCCACCGTCGAACCCCCGCTCGGCGCCCCCTACGACAATGCGTCCGTGGCCGCCCGCCTGGCGGCGCTGCCACACGTGGCCGAGGCCTCGGCCACGACCCTGTCGATCGGCACCGGGGACTTCTCCGCCTTCCGGGCCACCCCGGCCCGGCCCGATGAGAGCCTGGGCACGGCCGTCCTGGTGCACGGCTGGCCGGAATACGCATCCTGCTGGGAGGGCACAGCCAGCGCGCTGTTGGCCGCCGGAATGTCCATCCTCGCCTACGATCAGCGCGGCTACTCGCCCGGGGCCAGGCCGGAACAGGTGGAGGACTACTGCGTCGCCAACCTGGTGGCAGATCTGGCCCAGCTGACTGCGGCCGCCGGCCTGGACCGCTTCCACTTGGTCGGCCACGACTGGGGCGGCATCGTCGCCTGGCCCTTCGCCGCGACCCACCCCGAACGCCTCTACACCTGCACCGTCGTGTCGACCTCGCACCCGATCGCCCACGGGCTGCAGATCAAGAACGACCCGGACCAGTATGAGCGGATGGCCTACCTGCGATCGATCCGGCACCATCCCGACGGCGTCGCGCGGACCCTGCTGCGCGATGGGGGAAAGCGCCTGATCGACATGTACGGGGGAGCGGTCGCCCCGGCGCTCGCGGCCTCGTACGTGGAAAGGTTCGCCGCACCGGGCGCCTTCGATTCCACCCTGAAGTACTACCGGGCACTGGGCACGGGCGAACAGCTGCCCAGCACCCCCATCACGGTGCCCACCGCCTACGTCTGGGGCAGCGAGGACGTGGCCTTCGCCCCGGCCACAGCACGACTGAGCGGGGACTACGTCGAGGGTCCCTACACCTTTGTGCCGCTGGAGGGCGCATCGCACTGGCTGCCCGAATCGCATCCCGCCGAGATCGCCGCGGTCGTGCTGGACCTGGCCAGGCGCCACGCCGAGGACCCCGCCGGCTAAGGTCCATTCAGTCGGTCAGCAGGGCCAGGGCCGCCACGGCCCCCGGGGGCGCTGCGAGGTCGTCGATCCGCGCGCCGCGGCATCGGTCGTCCCGCACATCGACCCCGCCCGCCTGTTCCAGGGCCAGGGCGCCGGTCTTGACCAGAGCCTCCTTGCGGACCCAGAGCCGGGCGGCGGCCGGTCCGGTGTACGAGTCTGTGGCCGCGGGCGATGCCGCCTGCAGGGCCTCCTGCTCGGCCGGGTGCAGGGCCCCGGCGGGGACCTCGATCCCGGCCAGGGCCTCGACATCGATGCCGACCGGCACCCGGGCCACCGCCGCCGCGACGAAGCCGCGGGAATGCGACATGCTCGCCTGCAGGTCGGGGCGTCCCTTGATGCGCGGCACCCCATGCGGTCCGCCGCAGACGGCGCAGCTCTGCACGATCTCCACCGCTCCCGGTTCCGGTGCGGCGGGCGACTCCGGATCGGCGCCAAGCCACTGCGCGGCGATGAGGCGCACCAGCACGTGGGCGGCCAGGAAATCCCTGCGGTCAGCCGGCAGCCGGAGGCGCTCCATCCGGTCGCGTTCGGCCTCGCTCAGGGCGTCCAGGGCCTCGGGCGCGCTCAGCTCGGCCAGGACCTCGGCTGCGGTGGCGACCCGGAGCAGTGCCCCGTTCACCGTTATCGACCGACTGGAAACGGCAGCCCTCCGGTGAGCTCGGCGGGCCGCTCGGCCATGTGTCGCAGCCACTGCGCTACCTGGGCGATCGCGGGTTCGCGGACCATCAGGCCGTGGTGCACCGGCAGGGTCGTGACCTCGATCGCGCCCGTTGCATGGGCTGCCCAACCGGCCGGGTCGAAGCCCTGGGCCAGCGAATCCGCCGAGGCGAAGAAGCGTAGGTCGCCCTGCCACGTCCGGTGCGCGGAGGCGTGGATCATCCGGGCCGAGGCCCGCACATTGTGCATACAGGCGGAGATCACCTGGGGCTGCAGGCCGGCGAAGGTCGAACCGTCGGCGGCCAGGTGGGCCAGGACGGAATCGTGGTCCAGCGCTTCCCCCTCCGCAGGCTCCAGGCCCGCCATGCGCAGCAGGCCGATCAGGGTCTCCCGCTCATCGGGCAGCGGCTGCTTGGCCCACTGCTCGGCCGGATAGGCGTCGAGCAGGGTCACACTGCGCACAGTCCGGCCGGCCGCGTCCAGGGTCACCGCGAGCTCTTGGGCCAGCATTCCGCCGATCGACCAGCCCAGCAGATCGACGCCCGTGGTTCCGGTGACCGGCTCGAGCAGTTTGGCGATGCGCTGGGCCCAGGAGTGCAGATCGGGGTGTTCGACCGGGCTGCCGGTGTTCATGCCCTCGACCTGGATGACGTAGATGGGCCTGTCGGCCGGCAGGTGGCGCAATAGTCCGGCCCAGCACCAGCCCAGGCCGCCGGCCGGGGGCAGCGCCACCAGCGGCACCTGGTCCGCATCCCCTGCGCGCAGCCGGAACACGGCGCCGAGTGGATCGCCGAAGTCGGTGCCCGCCCCTGGGCCACTCTGCCTAGAGCCGGCGGCGTCCGGTGTCAGCCTGGCGGCGAGCGTCCGCGCGGTGGGGGCTGCGAAGACATCGGCGAGGTTCGCGCGGTGCCCGGCGATCGCCTCGACCGCGGTGAGCAGTCGCAGCGCGGTCAGGGACGAGCCGCCCAGGGCGAAGAAGTCCTCGTCCGGCCTAGGTGTCACGGTCTGCAGGATCTCGCCCATGACCCGCGCGATCTCCTGTTCGAGCAGATTGCCCGCGGCCCGTGCCCCCGGGCCGGCGGTGCCCTGGCCCGAGGCTCCCACGACCTCGGCCGGCAGCGCGCTCAGCGCCCTGCGGTCGGTCTTGCCGCTGACGGTCAGGGGCCAGTGTTCGACCAGGCCGTAGGCGCTCGGGCGCATGGCCGCGGGCAGTTCGGCCAGGGCCGCGGCCTGTAGGGCAGCGCGGACGGTGGCCGGGTCGGGGGAGGGGGTGCCGGGGACGGCGGTTGAGTGGGCGGGGGAAGTGCCCACCGAGGTCGTGCCCGTGCCGTTAGCCGAGCCGGCGGCCGCCTCGGCCAGGGAGTAATAGCAGATCAGGCGGGTCTCCCCGGAGCCTGTGACCGCCAGGATCTCCAGGTTGTCCACCCCGGGCACGCGCGCCAGCACGGCGCGGATCTCGCCGGGTTCGACCCGCTGTCCGCGCACCTTGACCTGATCGTCCAAGCGCCCGCGGTAGAGCAGCACACCGTCCTCGCGCCACAGCGCCCGGTCGCCCGTGCGGTACATGCGGGCGTGCGCCGGGGGAGTGGGGCCCATGCTGCCTGGCTCTGCCGACGGCCCCGTGTCCCCGGGCGCCGAGGCGGCCCCGCGCAGTTCGGCCGGTTCGGCGAGGAAGGCCTTGGCCGTCGCCTCGGGCCGGCCGATGTAGCCATCGGCCACCTGCACGCCGGCCAGCACCAGTTCGCCGGTCATGCCGGCGGGGCAGGGGTGCCCGGCGGGGTCGAGCACATGGCAGCGGACGTTCGGCACGGGCCGGCCGATCGGCACATCTGCGAGGTCGACCGCCGGATCGCAGTCCCAGTAGGTGACATCGACTGCGGCCTCGGTGGGGCCGTAGAGGTTGATCGGCGCGATCCCCAGTCCCCGGGCCGAGGCCCGGACCAGGGTGCCGGGCAGCGCCTCGCCCGAGCAGAAGATCCGCCGCAGGGCGGGTGTGTCGCCGAGTTCGGCCAGTGCGACGGAATCGCTGAGGAAGGCGTGGAGCATCGAGGGCACGAAGTGCACGGTATCGACGCGGTGGCGGCGGAAGGTGGTGGCCAGGGCGCGCGGGTCACGGTGGGCGCCGGGCGCGGTGATGACGATCGCTGCCCCCACCCGCAGGGGCCAGAACAGTTCCCACAGGGACACGTCGAAGCTGATCGGCGTCTTGTGTGCGACGCGGTCCCCTGGATGCAGGGGGTAGAGCTCCTGCATCCACTCCAGGCGGTTGTCGATTGCGGCCTGGCCGACGACGACGCCCTTGGATCGGCCCGTCGAGCCCGAGGTGAACAGGACATAGGCCGGGTCCTCGGCTCCGGCCCACCATGCTGCGGGGGTTCCGGGAGTTTCGGGGGCTCCGGCGGAGAGCCGTGTTTCACGTGAAACGGGGTCCAGCACCGTCACGCCGGCCGGCAGCAGGTCCCGGGTCTCGGCGGAGGCGAAGGCCAGGGTGACACGGGCATCGGCGACCATATCGGCCAGCCGCGCGGCCGGCTGGTCGGGGTCCAGGGGGACATAGGCCGCACCGGCCAACTGGGTGGCGTAGAGGGCCGCGAAGAGTTCGGGGCCGCGCGGCAGGGCAACGCCCACCGTCCAGGGACCGAGGTCGTCCCGCGCGTCGCTGTGTTCGTGCGAGGTGCTCTGCTCGTGCAGCTCTCGCAGTGTGCGGGCCAGAGCGCCCGCCCGGTCGAGCAGCTCGGCGTAGGTCCAGTTGTGGGTGCGGCCTGTGGCATCGTCCCAGATAAGAGCCGGGGCCTCGGGGGTGCGCCCGGCCTGTTCGACGAAGGCCTGCGGCAGGGTGCGGCGCGGATACTCGCGGTGTGCCCCGGTCCATTCGGCCATCCGGGCGCGGTCCGCGGCATCCAGCAGTTCGAGGTCCACGATTCGGGTCGTGGGACTGCCAGTGGCGGCGTCGGCCGCTTTCCCGGCGGCGGCCGAGGCGATTTCGGCGCCACTGCCCGCAGCCTCGGCGAAGGTGCGCAGCCAGGCCGCCAGGCGGCCGGCATGGGCCGCGGCCGAGCCCGCCGGGTACAGATCGGGGTTGACGTCGATCTCCAGGCGCACGGTGCCGCGTCCCGGGGCCCCGCGCAGGCACCAGGTCATATCCTCGACCGGGCCGGCCGTCAGATTCCGGATGGTGCCGGCGGCAGCGCCGAAGTGTAGGGCCGATTCGAAGGGCAGCAGATTGACCTGCGGACCGAACAACTGGCCTGCGCCACTGCGGGCCAGGCTGCGCGTCAGGTCCGCCTGCCGGGCCTCGGTGTGACCGGCCACCGCCGCGTGCTCGGCCGCCAGCGCCTCCACCGCGCCGCCCACGGTCAGGGTCTCGGCGGTCCCCGACAGGCTCAGCGGTAGGACGTTCATCGCGGTGCACACGGCCCCGGCGCGCGCCAGGCGCCCGTGCCCGGGACGGAACCGGTTGAGGTGGGGGATGCCGATGCGCACGGCGGGGACCTCGGCCTCGGAGGAGGGTGCCAGGAAGCGCCACAGATAGGTGGAGAAGGCGGCCTCGGCGATGGTGGTCCACGGGGTGCCCAGGGCGCGCCCGGCGCGCAGCAGTGCCTGTTGGGTGTCCGCCGATACGTCGATTGTGTGGCGTTGCGCGTGCCGTGCCGGCGTCGCGATCCGGCCGGCGATCGAACTGGATTCTGTCATCCGGTCCAGCCGCGGATTCCAGAATTCCGCATCGGCCGAGGCCTCCGCGGCTTCCAGCGCACGGGCCTCGGCGACCAGTTCGGCCAGAGCGGGGGTCGGGCGTTTGGCCCGGCTGGGAGTGGCCGGGTGCGCCTGTGAATCGGGACCGGTCGAATCGGTTCCGGCGCCCTGCGCGATCTCCGTGTAGAGGGCCGCGACCCGGCGGGCGAAGACCATGAAACCGAAGCCGTCGATGGCCACATGGTGCGTCGCGTGGAACCACAGCGAGCGTCCGTCCTCGCGCAGCAGCGCGGTGCGGACCACGGGTCCGGTCCCCAGGTCGAAGGGGGTGTCCAGGGCGGTTTCGAGCCAGGCCCGGGGGTCCTCGTCCTCGACGATCTCCAGGGCGGGCCCGGCCGGGTGGAGCACCTGGACGGGGCCCTGCTCGCCGCCCGCCTCCTCGGCCTCGCACGCGGCGTCGGCTTCCGCGCTTGCTTCCACTCCTGCTTCCGCGGCCGAGGTGTGCACGCTCACACGCAGCTGTTCGAACTCCGCGTAGGCGCGCTCCAGGGCTGCGGCGAGTACCTCGGCGTCCAGTGGGCCGTCGAATTCCACGAGCTCGGCGGTCGTGTACGCGGGGGTTCCCGGGTCGAGTTCCTGGGCGAAGAAGAGCCCGCGCTGGGCGGGGGAGAGCGGGATTGCGTTCATGTCCTCGGGTTCGGTCGGGCTGGTGTAGGAGGTGGGGGCGAAGTGCTCAGGAAGTGTGGCGCTTAGAAGATGCGGCGCTCAGGCCGGGGCCGAGGCGCCGGAATCCCGGATGCACTGGGCCAGGAAGGCGGTGGTGGGCTGTTCGACGATCTGCGCGAAGTCCACGTCCACGCCGGCGGCGAACAGCTCATCGGACAGCGTGAAGGTGCGCAGGGAGTCGAATCCGGCCTCGAAGATATCGGCTTCGGGGGCGGCCAGCAGGTTCTGGGCGGCCTGCGGGTCCTTCAGAATGCGGGAGAAGGCATCCTGCAGCCAGCTGGTCCACGCGGAGTCGAGGTCGAGCGGTGTTGTGGTCATGCCATGTCCTTTGCGGCTTGGGCCGGCGCGCCGGCGGTGTGTTCGGATGGTGTGCTGCCGGCCTCAGCCTCCTGGAGTTCGGCCAGGACACGGGTGCGCAGGGCGCGGCGGTTGTTCTTGCCCACGCCGGTCGTCGGCAGGGTCGCGGCCACCTCCAGGCGGTCGGGGACCTTGAAGCGGGCCAGGCCCGATGCCCGCACGTGGTCGAGCAGCTCGGATGCCGTCGGCCAGTCGGCCTCGGCGATGTCCTCGCGCGGCAGGACCACGGCCAGGATCTTCTCGCCCAGGTACTCGTCGGGCAGGCCCAACACCAGGGCATCGGCGACTGCGGGGTGGCTCAGCAGGGCCTCCTCGACTTCTTCGGGGGCGATCTTCTCCCCGGCCCGGTTGATCTGGTCCTTGATGCGGCCGGTCACGGACAGGTAGCCGTCGGGTCTGCGGATCACCAGGTCGCCGGTGCGGTAGAAGCCGTCGGCGGTGAAGGAATCGGCGTTGACCCGCGGCGCGCGGAAGTATCCGCGGATCGTGTACGGCCCGCGGGTCAGCAGCAGTCCCTCGGTGCCGTCGGGCACCGGATTGTCCGCCTCGTCGACGATGAGGACCTCGTCGTCTGGGCTGATCGGCCGGCCCTGGGTGTGCACGATCGTGTCGATCGGATCGTTCAGGCGCGTGTAGTTGACCAGGCCCTCGGCCATTCCGAAGACCTGCTGCAGGGTCGCGCCCAGTTCCGGGGCCACGCGCTGCGCGGTGGTGGCCGGCAGGGGAGCGCCGCCCACCTGGATCGTCTCGAGGCTGGACAGGTCGAAGCGGGTGCGCGCCGGCGAGGCCAGCCAGGCCTGCAACAGCGGGGGTACCAGGGAGGCCATGGTGATGCGGTGTTCGGCGATGAGTTTGAACGCCGTGCGGGGGCTGGGGTCGCCAGCCATGACGATCGTGCCGCCGGCGTGGAGGACGCCGAGGATGCCCGGCGAGCTCATTGCGAAATTGTGTGCCGCCGGCAGGCAGACCAGCATCCGCGTGTCCTCGGTGACCCGGCAGATCGCGGCGGATTCGCGCACCGTGTAGAGGTAGTCGGTGTGGGTACGCGGGATCAGCTTGGGCACGCCGGTGGTCCCGCCGGAGACCTGCAGGAAGGCCAGGTCGTCGGCCCGGCCGTCGTGGAAGGACGTGTCGTCCGTCGCGGTTTCGGCCGTGGAGCCGGTTGCAGTCGCGGCGCCGGCCGCGAGCTCGGTCGCCGACGGCGGGCGGGAGACGTCGATGGTCAGGGGAGCGACGATGCCCTCGGCGGTCAGGGCCTCGGCCAGCTTCGCCGAGGTCTCACGCTGCTGCTGGGAGCCGACCACGACGTGCGCGGTGGCCCCGGCCAGCCGGGTGAAGTGGGCCAGTTCGGTTTCGCGGTGGGCGGGCAGTGCGAAGATCGGCACCGCGCCCAGATAGAACACGCCGAACAGCGCCGACAGGAACTCCACGCTGTTGGGCACCTGCACGATCACTGCCTGGCCAGCGCTCACCCCGGAGGCCGCCAGGCGCGCGGCGAATGCGGTGGCGTCGGCGTCGAGCTCGCGGTAGGTCAGGGCGGTGGGGGCCGCCGCGGCCCCGGGAACGGCCACGGTGGGGCCGGTGACGGCGATATTGTCTGCGAAGCGCAGTGCCCTGGCGCGCATGAATACCGGCAGGGACTCATCCTCCCAGTAGCCCAGGGCGCGGTAGTGCGAGGCCAGGGCGGCCGAAGGGCGGACGATATCAGCGCGAACGTCGATCATGGATTCCTCTGAGCAGGCTGTGGCACAGGAATATGCCGAAGCTAAAGCATACCTAAGGGTGGAGCTGATCTGAAGCGTGTGCTCGGGTAGAGCGAGCGATCTCATGCATGGCGCCCACCGAATCCGATGGGTCCGCCGCGCCGAAGGGGCCGGGCGCATTGCACGGGCGTTCCCCCAGCGGATAGCCTGACCCCGGTTCCACCGATCTTCCCCTGGAGAGGACCTCTATGCATCGCCTTCTGCGTGCCCTGACCTGCGGCACCGTGCTGAGTGTGGCCATCGGAGTCGGTGTGCCGGCCCAGGCATCGACCGCGGCGGCACCTCCGGCGCCCACCACCTCGGACTATCCGCTGAGCGCCGTCAGTGCTTCCGGCATTTTGACTCCCGGCGCCACCGACGGGTCCACGTCCACGGCCCAGGCGCGCGAGCAGGCGGCCGGCCCGCAGTCCACCGCCGCACTGCCCGGGGCGCTGTTGTCCCCGGCCGCCCTGGCGGGGATCGGCGAGCGGTTCACCCAGGCGGTCACGAGCCATGCCCGCGGTCTCGCCCTGGCGCTGGGTGCGCCGGGCGCCGGCACCCGAGCAGTGCCATCGGCCGGCGGGACGGGCGGTTCCCAGGCCGAGGCCTCGGCCCCGGACCTGCATCGGAAGCCGGCCGGCACCCGGACCGGGGACGGGGTGACGATCGCGGCGCTGTCCGATGTCGTCGACCTGCCGGCGGATTCGCCGAGCGTGATCGGGGTGCTCTTCGACGATTCCGACGTCAGGGTCGAATTCGAGGTGCGCACCAAGACCGCGGACGGTTGGTCCGACTGGACTCATCTGCACGCGACCCCAGAAGGTGGCGGCGCAGAGGGAGGCGAGTCCTCCGGCGGTGGGAGCACCGGCACCGACCCGTACTACGTCACCGGGGCCCAGCAGGCCCAACTGCGGATCCTGGGCGATGGCGGCGTGCCGAAGAACGCGCGCGCCTTCCTGGTTGATCCGCACCGGTTGGACTCGGACGCCAAGGCGGTGGCCGACAATGCGCCCACCCTGATCAGTCCCGGAGCCGAACAACAGGGTGCCGGTGAGTCACAGGGCAGCGCCGAGCCGGGCGCCGGCGAGCAGCGGGCGTACCAAGTCGCGCCCATGGCGGCTCGGGCCTCGGCGGTGGCGGCCAAGCCCAAGGCGGGTGCGAAGCCCAAGCCCGCTGCGAAGTCCAAAGCGGGGCCGGTGCAGCGACCGAAGTTCGCCTCGCGCAAGAACTGGGGAGCCAGCGGGCCGAAGGACAAGCCCCGGACGGCGGACAAGGTCACGGCCGCCGTCATCCACCACACAGACGGCAATAAGGACTACTCGCCCGAGGACGTCCCCGCGATCCTGCGCGGTATCCAGACCTTCCACAAAGAGGGGCGCGGCTGGTCCGACATCGGCTACAACATGCTCGCCGATAAGTACGGTCGGCTGTGGGAGGGCCGGGCCGGCGGAATCGACAAGCCCGTGATCGGCGCCCACGCCTCGGAGGTCAACAACGGAACCTTCGGCATCTCGGTGATCGGCGACTATGCCAAGACTGCCCCACCGAAGAAGACCAGGGACGCCGTGGCGGGTGCCGTGGCCTGGAAGCTGTCCCTGGGCAAGGTCCCGGCACAGGGCACCACATCGGTCGAGGGCAAGAAGATCAAGACCATCGTGGGCCACCGCGATGTGGGCGACACCGACTGCCCCGGCGATGCCTTCTACGCCACCTTCGACGAGATCCGGCGGACCGCGGCGGACATCCAACAGGGCAAGAAGACCACCGCGGGAGCCCAGGCCGGTGGTTCCGCTGCGAAGAAGGGCGGTGCCAAGGGTCCGGCTCAAGGCGGTGCGAAGCCCGGTGCGAAGGATGGGGGCAAGGCGAAGGCGCCCGAGATGAACCCGGGTGTGGTCCCCGATATGAACGCGGGGGTCCAGTCGGCCGGGGTCTAACCCGGGCTCAGTTCGGCCCGGGCCGGGTCTGACCTGGCCGCAGCGCAAGCGCAGATTCACATCCCATGCGCAAACCTGCAGTACCGCTCTGTGTCAAGCTGTGTGGAGTCACTCGGGCTAGTTTCTGACTGCTTCGTGCTCCGGCAGGTTGATACCCACGACGTGGGGCGGCTTCGGAGTCACCGGACGTGACTTGAAGCGTCCCCGGTGTCTCCGGTAGTACTCCTGCAACGCCTGATCCCGGTCATGCCAGCACCGCTGCCATGACCCATCGAACACACTCTCCGGGGTGAACAACGCGATACCGGAATGCCGATGCACAGTGTTGTACCACTGCACGTATCCATCCACATACGCACGAGCGTCCCCCACGGTCTCGAAGATCCGCGGGTACCCGGGCCGATACTTCATCGTCTTGAACGCCGCTTCGGAGAACGGATTGTCATTCGACACATACGGTCGGTTGAACGACGACTCCACCCTGTACCCGGCAAGCAACTCCCGTAATCGGTTCGACGTCATCGCCGACCCGTTATCAGCATGCACGACCTCCGGTGCCCCATACATTCCGATCGCCTCGGTGAACATCTCCACAGCCACCTGGTCGGACTCACACTCCTCGACCCTGTGTCCCACGACCTTCCGCGAGAACACGTCAATGACCTTGTAGGCCTTGAAACGTTTACCCACCCACGGTGAGTACAGGTCCGTAATGTCCCACGACCATGCCTGCCCCGGACGGGTGGCCATGACCTGCGGAGCTTCCCGCCGGCAGCGTTTCTGCTTCGCCCGCGGGAGAACAGGCCGCACCGACTGATCCTCGATCTGCGCAGCGATCCGCCACCACGATCGCCGTGAAGCGAGCATCACCCCGTCATCCCACATCGCAGCAAACGCGTGATCGACCGAATGACCTGCTTCCCACGATGTACGGATACGCTCCTGCACCCGCCGCCTGTCTGCCTCACCGATCCGCGAAGCGTACGCCCGATCCGTTTGATGAACAGGGTCAGCCACTGCGGGCCGGGGCCTGTGCCGGTAGTGCCACGTCGACCGGGACACCCCGGTCATGATGCTCCTATAGGTTGTCAAGCCCGGTCGTGATCATGGTGGTGGTGATCGACCATGGCGAGGTGGCCTACGCGGCGAGCAGGTATTCACGGTAGGCGATGACGAAGTCATCGTCTCGGCGTTTACCGCGTTCAAGGTAGGAAATCGTGGTGGGCCACGTGTTGAAGTGCCCGGCTGCGGTTTCCAAGCTGATCTTCTTCGACTGGCGCAGTGGCCTCAGGTCGTCGACGGCGGGTACCGGCTCGGGCCGGACAATGTGCCGGTAGGCCTCGTTGGCGATGTAGCGTTTGAGGCACCGCATGATCTCGCGTTTGCTCTTGCCCTCCGCGGTCCGGCGTGCCACGTAGGCCCGTGTCCGCGGGTCACTGGACATGCGCACGAGCACGATCTGGTGGAGTGCCTGATTGGCCTGCCGGTTTCCTCCACGGTTGAGCCTGTGCCGGTTCGTCTTCCCGGAAGACGCCTGCAGTGGACTCACCCCGCATAAGGCGGCGAAGGCTTCCTTACTGCGGATACGCTCAGGATTCTCACCCGCGGTGACCAGCAGTTTCGCCGCGCTGATCGGTCCGATTCCCTTGGCCGCTGCCAGTGCCGGTGCGGTGTCGGCGACGACGGTGGTGATGTCGGTCAGGAGTTCGTCGATCTCACCGGTGAGGTTCTGATAGCGGCGGGCCAGCGTGCGCAATGCCTTGCGCTGGTAGTCCGTCGCCACCGGTCGGGTGGCGACGTGGTGTGTGTCGGCGTGTGTGTCGATGCCGGCGTAGACGTGTCGGTGTGGTGTTGGCATGATGGGTGGTGCCCTTTCGTCCCTTGGTGGTGATGGAAGCGCAATCCCGGCCGGGTGGGCAGACAGGACGTTGACGGGGTAGTGACCGCGCTCCTATGAGGTCATGCTCGTCCGGTCGGGACACTCGATGATTCCCTGGTGGGTGGACAGATCACGGCAAAGGCACACACTGTGGTGGCCAGTCAGTGCCTGGGTCACACCCTGGATGGAAACCATCCCTACAAGTATCAACGTCCAGTGCTTTCCGTTGGGAGCCCAGAATCGTTGTCAGTCCGGTGACGAGTTCGTTCTCCGTCCGGATGAATCCTTCGGCTCGTCCGTCCGGGCGGGTTCGGGCTCTTGCGCGTTCCACTGATGCAAGAGCCCGATAGCTTTTCCCAACGCGTCGTTCGCTCCCTCGAGCTGCTCGATACGAGCGTGGAGGCGTTGGATTTCAGCGGACTGCTCGGCTTCCTTCTTCGCCCGTGCCCGCTCGTAGGCGGTACGTCCGTAACTATGTGCAACCATCACACTATGATCCCTGGGTGCGAGTCCCCGGTCCAGATCCCCAGCGTACAAAGCGATCCGCCATCGTCGGAGTTTGTCACGGCTAAACGGTTTGTCCTTGACCCACTGGCCTTTCGAACCATAGGGCTGACGCTCGTACTCGCGAACGAACTCACGGACCTCTTCGACGGTGAATCCCACAACGCTGACCATGCGAGATCACTCTCCTTTGCTTGATCGTGACTGACTCACAACCAGCTTGGCAAAGAGGGACATACGCATATACGCGCATGTACTGCAGGTTTGCGCATGCGCTGCCTGCGCTGCTGAGGCCGCATCCCGGACGCGGGCGCCGGCGCCTCAGTGATCGATGTTTTCGAGCAGGGTCTGGGCCCATCCCCACAAGCGGGCCGCGTCCGAGGCCTGGCGCAGGGTGGCGAAGGGCCGGCGGATCCGCGGTGGTCCGGCCAGCTGGAGGGGCCCGCGGGGTGCGAACATGGGCGGTTCGCCCGGTGCTGCACCGCGGGCCAGGGCCGCCCGCGAGGCCAAGCACGAGTCCGGCGCCTCAGCTCTCGAGGTTCTCGAGCCGGGCCCGGAGACTGTGCTGGACACTGCGCCGGCCTCCGGTCCTGCACCCCAGACGAGCGCGGCCAAGGCAGTCTGCGCGGCCTCGGCCGGGGTGTTGCCCAGATGGGCCGAGGCCCAGTCGACCAGCCCATCGGGCACCATCGCGCGGATCGCCGGGGCGATCGCGGAACCGGGGGTGATACCCGGATGGCACAGACGCACGGAGACTCCGGGCCGGCCCGTACCGGCGTCCTCGGCGCCCCCGGCCCGACCGGCACTCCCGGCCCGACCGGCGCCGCAGGACGCCCCGTCCCGCACAGCGCTACCGGGCGTCCCCACCCGCCGCTGCAGTTCCATCCCGAACAGGCCCAATGCCAGTTTCGAGGCGGCGTAGGCGTGGAAGGGCTGCCTGCCGTGCGGATCGGCTCGGTCGAGGTGGCCTCGGGCAGCGGCGATGCTGCACTGCACGATGACCCGGGTGCCGCAGCGGCGCAGGGTGGGCAGTAGATCCAGCAGCAGAGCCGCGTGCCCCAGGAAGTTCGTCTGGAAATTCAGCTCGAAACCGTCGGGGGTGAGCCTGCGGCCGTGCTCGCCCAGGGTGACGATGCCGGCGTTGAGCACCAACACGTCCACGGGACCTGAGGCCAACCGGCGCGCCAGCGCATGCACGGTGTCCAACCTGGCCAGGTCCAGGGCCTCGGTCTTGACGTCCACGGGTCCGCCCTTCAGCCGATCACGGATAGCGGCCGAGGCCAGGTCCCCCTTGGCGGCATTGCGCACCGGCAGGACGATCCGGGCCCCGGCGGCGGCCAGCCCATGGGCGATTTCGAGTCCGATCCCGCTGCTGCCCCCGGTGATGACGGCTGTGCGCCCCTGAAGATCCACGCTGCGGAGTCTACGTGGTCCCTCAGGGTTTCCAGCCGGAGGGACTGTGCCATTATCACTTATCGCCATAACTGATAATGGCTGGCTGGTCGATTATCAGTTACGCCGTTCAGGCGTTTGCGCCGAGCGGCCAGTTGGGGATTTCCCTGCCGGGCTAGCAGTCCCGGACCCAGCCGTCTGTCCACCACCTGCCGGCCCGGCCTCCATTCGGCCCCCGTCCCCACTCTCCGGGTTAGCCCCGGCCTCCGGGGCGGCCCGCCGCTGCATGAGCCCGCGGACGCTTCCCATTCCGATGAGCAGGGCGGTCAGCACGACTCCGCCGGCGACCATCCGGAAGCTCGAGGTCGGGGTGGTGCCGAAGGTGGTGAGCTGGCTGACGACCAGCGACAGCACGGATGCTGCGAAGGCCGGCGCGGTCCAGGTCAGGCTCAGACGCGCGGACACGGAGATGAGCACAACGGCTCCGGCCGGGGCCGCGAGGACGGATACCATCCACACGCACAGGATCACCAGGCTGGCCACCAGGGCCGAGGGCGGTCCGATATACCCCTCGAGGCGCTCCGAGGGGTCGTGGGCGATGGCCGAGGGCAGCAGGGCCAGCGCCAGGATGCCCAGTGCGCTGTCGATGCAGACGTCGACGGCGCTGCCACCGGTGGAAGCACTGGGATTGGTCACCGCCACCCCGATGTACTGCAGGAAGTGGAAGACCGCCGACATGATCACACCGGTGCCCAGGGCAAGACAGAACAGGACGATCGTGCGGGTCCTGGTGCGCGGGGGATCGGCGTGTGGCTGATGCTGCTGCAAGGGTCCGGTCGGCATAGGCCCACAGTAACCGGCCACGATGAGCGCCCGGTGTAAATCGCAGCCCCGCCTCCCCGGTAGGGAAAACCCGACGGGGACCTCGGCGGAAAGCGGCATAGTGGCATGCGCCGCCGGCCACGTAGCGTTGAGGCTATGAATGAGAGAACCAGACGGCGCGGACCGGGAGTCCTGGGCACCGCCAACGTCATACTATTCGGGGTCCTGGGCCTCATCTGGGTCTGGGTGCCGGTTGGCCTGCTGACCGGGGGGATCGCCGCGTTGCCGGCGCTGGGTTCGGGCATCCTGTTGTTGGTCGCCTGGTTCTATCTGCAGCGCGGGATCAACATCGCCTCCTACTGGTGGTCGGAACTGGTCTACGCCGAGGGCTTCCAACCGCCCTATGTCGTCCCCAACCCCGCACCCGGCTTCAAGGGCCACGTCCTGACCCAGTGGAACCACCTGAAGTCGTGGTCCTTCTGGCGTACCGCGCTGTACCACTACCTCAAGGTGCTCTACGGCCTGGTGGTGTGCACGGTGTGCTTCCTCATGTTCCTGGCCGGCATCGTGCTGGTGGCGGCCCAGTACTCCGTGGGCGTGTCCCAGCAGGGCCTGGTCTTCGGCTTCGAGATCCCCGAACTGACGACTCCGGGCCTGCGCATCCTGTTCGGGATCATCGCCGGACTGTGCATCCTGTTGCCCTTCGCCGGCCTGTGGTTCGCGGGTTACGGCGACCGGGCGATCGACCGCTGGCTGCTCCCGCCGACCAAGGCCGAGGTGCTGCGGGCGGAGACCGAACGCCTGTCCGCGCAGACCCAGCGCCTGTCCGCCGAGGTGACCGACCTGGACGCAGCCCGTGCCGGCGCGGTGGAGTCCGCGGCAGGCGAGCGCGCCAGGATCGAACGCGATCTGCACGACGGGGTCCAGCCGATGCTGGTGGCCCTGTCGATGAAGCTGGGGATGGCGAAGAACAAGCTGGCGGCGGTGCCGAACGATCCGCAGGACCCCTCGGCCGGCAGCGGCCCGAAGGATCTGGAAGGCGCGCGGACCCTGGTGGCCGAGGCGCACTCGGATTCCAAGGCCGCGATCACCGAACTGCGCCAGCTGGCCCGCGGCATCCACCCGGCGGTGCTCGAGGACCGGGGCCTGGACGCCTCGGTTTCGGCTCTGGCCGCCCGCTCGGTGGTCCCGGTGGACCTGCGGGTGGACCTGCCGGCGGGCTTCCGGGCCGGCGCCGAAGCGGAATCGGTGGCCTACTTCGTGATCGCCGAATCCCTGACGAACATCAACAAGCACGCCCATGCGGCCGGCGCTATGGTGCGGGTCTCGCTGTTGCCGGGTGCGGCCACGCCTGCGGGCGGCGCCGGGGCGCCGTCCTCGCGGCCTGCGGCCTCGGCCCCCGGCACCCTGCAGGTCGTCATCTCCGATAATGGCAGGGGCGGGGCGCGGGTGGCGCGCGACGGTTCCGGCACGGGCCTGGCGGGCCTGGCCGACCGGGTCGCGGCGGCCCGCGGCACGTTCTCACTCACATCACCGGTGGGCGGTCCCACCACTATCGTCGTGGAGGTCCCATGCGCATAATCATCGCCGAAGATTCCGTCCTGTTACGCGAGGGCCTGGTCCGCCTGCTCACCGATGCCGGGCACGAGGTCGCCGCCACCGCCGGCGACGCCACCGAGTTCCTGGCCGCGGTGTCGGCCCACCCGGACGCCGAGCTGGCGATCGTCGATGTGCGGATGCCGCCGACGTTCACCGATGAGGGTATCCGCGCGGCGGTGCTGGTGCGCAGTCAGAACCCGAAGGTCGCGGTGCTGGTGCTCAGCCAGTACGTCGAGGAGCGCTATGCCGCGGAACTGATCGCGGAGAACAAGGGCGCCTTCGGCTATCTGCTCAAGGACCGGGTCGCGGACGTGGACGATTTCCTCACGGCAGTTGACGAGGTGGCCGGCGGCGGCACCGTTCTGGACCCCGAGGTGGTCGCCCAGATCATGGTGCGGTCCAGGAAGCAGGACGGCCTGGCCATGCTCAGCCCCCGCGAACGCGAGGTGCTGGGGCTGATGGCGCAGGGCAAGTCGAACTCCGCGATCGCCGCCGAACTGTTCCTCAGCGCGGGCGCTGTGGAGAAGAACATTTCGAACGTATTCACCAAACTGGGCCTGGCGCCGGATTCCGATGAGAACCGCCGCGTGATGGCCGTACTGAAGTTCCTGGGGGCCTGAGCCATGGTCAAGATCGCAATCCAATCCGGCACGCGGACGGCCGTGCGCGCCATCCTCATCGTGTTCGCGGTGCTGACCGTGCTGGCCATGGTGGTGGGCGCCGGCGGCATCGGCGTGGTGATGGCGGCGAGCTCCTATGTATCGGCCACCGAGGACATCCCTGCTGATGCGCGGGAACTGACCGTGCGCGGGGCGAACTTCAACATCGACGTGGGAATCGTGCCGACGGGGCAGAAGCCCAGGGTCGAACTGCGCTACCTGGGAGGTTCGAACCGCAAGCCCGAGGTGAACACGAGCGTGGACGGGGATAGGGCGCTGGTCGATTTGAGGTCGGATGCCTCGCGCCGGATCTTCGGTTCGGTGCTGGCCGAGGCCCGGGTCTACATTCCGGCGGATCGGGCCAGGGAGATGACCCTGAACGTGGACGCGGCCTATGGATCGGTCAATGCGTACGCCGATAGCTCGGTCTACGATTCGGACGATTTCAACGACGAGGATGAAGGCGCCGATGACGAGCCGCGTTCGGCGGAGGACGAATTCATTGACTCGGTCACCAGGGCCGATGACCTGGCCCGCAAGTTCGGCTTCAAGGGCATGAACCTGCACAGCGAGTCCGGGTACGTGAGCGTATCGGATGTGGCTGTACAGGTCATGACCGCCCATGCCACGACGGGCAATATCGAGCTCGACGGCCGTTTCACCACCGTTGACGCGTCGACCAAGTCCGGCAATATCGAGGTCAACGGCGCAGTGTCGAAGAACGCGCGGGTCAACAGCACGGATGGCAACGTCAAGGTCGATCTGGGCCAGCGCATCCCCGTCGTCCAGCCGACGTCCGGGGTCGACGTGCAGACCTACTCCGGCAATGTCCACCTCTACGTGCCCACCGGATTCAAGGCGCAGTCGCTCAAGCCCTGGAATATCGAGGCGAAGTCCGCCACCGGGCGGGTCAAGGACACGCTGCCGCGCACCGCGCACGCCGATGCGAAGACCCCCGGGGTGCGCCTGCGGGCGACGACGAACACCGGCGACATCTGGGTCACCCCCAACGAGTCCGAATACGCGGACGAGGATTGAGGTCGGTGCCGCTGCGAGCGCCTATCCGGCGCTGCGCGCGGCCCGCCTCGACCCGGCGGCGGTCCTCATCGCCTAGCAGTGTGTAATGTGTCACACGATCGCCCCATCCACCAGTCGTGACGATGCTGCAGGTTGACACCGATGAAGAATATGAAGGTTCTGTGCGCCACCCTGGCCGCCGTGCTCGTTTTCAGCTCGTGTACGCGAGGTGGTGGGGAGTCTCCCGCTGCCGGCGCACCCGATGACGGTGGCGCAGCCGCCTCCAGTCGGCCCACACAGCAGGAGACCCCCGCCATCGTCGACGCCGAGGGGTACTGGCGGGCCAACACCCTGCCCGATCCGGTGGCCGAGCAGGTGGTGCGCCAGCCCGCTGCCGGTGGGGAGACCAGCGCCAAGGTGCAGATCCTGTCCCTGGACTCCGACGGGCAGAACGCGCGCCTGGTCGCAGCGGTCCTGCCGCCGGTCGACGGTGCGCCGATCTCCTCCCCCCTCGGTGTGGCCGGGTCCAAGGGCGCCAGCCAGCGGCCATGGGTCAGACTGGTCGACGGCGGTGCGCAGAAACTCTACGAACCCCTGCAGGCCAACGGAGCCGAGAGCCGGAGCTCTGCGGATCCGGGCGACGTCCAGGACATCGGAGAGGTTGACGACGATGCGCGCAAGGCAGCGTGCATCTGTTCGTACGGGGTCAACGCCGCTGACAAGGACGCGACCGGAGCTCCCATCCGGACCAATCTGTTCTACGTCGACTTCCCGGCCCCGGCCGGTGCGAGCGTCGACGTGCTGCTGGGCGGCGGAGACGCGTTCTTCTCTCAGGTGCCGGTGAGTTCCGGGCAGAGGTTCGAAGCCGATGAGCTGGGTCGCTTCTCCTTCATCAACAGTGGCGGCGACGCGCTGCCGGAGCGATACGGTGCCGGCGCGAAGCTCAGGCGCATCGTGGATCTGGACGAGTCGGTGTCCTCGGTTACGGACAGTACGGTGCAGGAGAAGAAGGGCACCACGAATCTGTCCGTGGGCGCCGACGTGCTGTTCGCCCTGGATTCGGACAAGCTTGACGCCAAGGCCACGAAGGTGTTGGGCTCCATCGCCAAGAAACTGGCGACGGCCGCCAAGGGGCAGACCGTCACCATCGAGGGCCACACCGACGATCAGGGGGCGAAGGACTACAACCAGGGGTTGTCCGAGCGTCGCGCTCTGGCGGTGGAGAAGGTGCTGCGGCCCCTGGTCGAGGACGCGGGGATCACTCTGCGAACCAAAGGCTACGGACAAACCAGGCCGCGGGTGCCGAACAAGGACACGAAGGGCAAGCCGATCGAGGTGAACCGGGCCAAGAACCGGCGGCTGAACTGCCGACGCCCAAGGGCGGGGTGAGCCCGAAGCTGACCGTCGACGTCTGGCAACTCGAGGACGTCGGAGACTATCTGAAGCTGGTCTACAGCTTCAAGACCGCATCGGGCCGGGACGATGCCAACGCCTTCGGCGGGGGCACCGGCAACGAACGGGCACTGCCGTTCGGGCCGAATCCCTATGCGACGGACAGCTCCCTTCCGAGCGCTGCCAATGTGGCGTTGTGGGACAAAGGCGGAAAACTCCTGGCCGAGCCGATCAAGGCGGGCGGGACCGACTGCCTGTGCATGCAGTCGACGAGCATCTACACCCCTTACACGGCCCATGCCGCGCCGCAGTACATGTACGCGCTCTTCCCCAAGGACAAGCTGGGATCGGACACGCTGACCCTGCGGTTCGCGGGAACCGGGCAGATGGAGGTCAAGCGCGGTGCGGTCGAGCCGCCGGCGGCGCAGACCCCGACCGATGGGGGTTCCGGCCTTCCGACCCCCTCGGCCCCCTGAGCAGGGACTGCACAGGGGCTGAGCGGGCCGTGTCCGTGAGCTGAGATACACTGAGAAGCGTTAATGGAGGGTCGGCGTCACAAGGCGACCTGAGGGACCGCGCCGTGGAGGGCCGACTCATGTCCAGGAGAAAACTGACCCGAACCATTGTGAGCATGGCCGCCGTCCTGGGCCTCAGCACCACGGCACTGGCCGCGTGCTCGCCCGGCGATGGCCCCGGTGGCTCCCAGTCCAAGGGCGACTGCTCCCCGGTGGTCGTCGCGACCTCTTCGGAGAAGGTCAACCTGATGGAGAAGCTGGGGGAGCGGTTCCAGGACTCCGATGAGGCCAAGGGCCTGAAGGACTGCGTGACGATCAAACCGGTCAACGTCGCCTCCGGCAAAGCCGCGGACTATCTGAGCAAATCGACCAAGGACTGGCCGCTGGGAGCCGACAGCGCCCCGGCCATCTGGTCGCCCGCCTCGACCGTGTGGACCCAGCGGGTCGCCTCGGTGGCGGGCAACAAGGTGTACTCCGGCGATGCGCAGAGCTTCGCGAAGTCCCCTGTGGTCTTCGGTATGCCGGAATCCATGGCCAAGGCCCTGGGCTACCCGGGCAAGCAGATCAGTATGAAGCAGATCCACGACCTGATCAAGGACAAGAAGGGCTGGGGCGCGGTCGGCAAGGACCTGTGGGGCTCGTTCAAGGTCGCCAAGACCAACCCGAACAGCTCGACCACCGGCCTGTCCACCCTGCTCATGCAGTCCTACGCCGCCACGGGCAAGAAGAAGGACCTGTCGGCCGGCGACATCACCAAGGCCAAGGACTTCTCACAGGTCTTCGAATCCGGGGCGATCCACTACGGCGACACCACCGGCAAGGTGCTGCAGAACCTGGCGGACCGCGCATCGGGCGGCGGCTCCTCCTATGTCAGCGCGATCGCGTTGGAGGAGACCAGCCTCTACAACTACAACATCGGCAACCCGGACTCCCACACCGTGCAGCCGGGCGAACAGCTGACCCCGCCCAAGGAGAAGCTCGTGGGGGTCTACCCCAGCGACGGTTCGATGTTCTCCGACAACCCGGCCGTGGCGCTCAACGCGGACTGGGTCGGCCCGGAGCAGAAGTCCGGGGCCGAGGCCTTCGTGAACTTCCTGAAGACCAAGCCGGCCCAGGAACTGCTGCCGGAATACGGCTTCCGGCCCATCGACGGCAGCGTCGACGTGTCCAAGCACCTGAACAAGGACGTGGGCATCGACCCGGCCCAGCCCAAGACCACCCTGCCCCAGCCTGCGCCCGGCGTCGTCTCGGCGGCCCTGGACCAGTGGGCCAAGATCCGCAAACCGTCCGCGGTCCTGCAGATCATCGACACCTCGGGCTCGATGAACAAGAGCATCGGCTCCGGCAAGACCCGCCTGGACGGGGCGATCGAAGGATCGCAGACCACCCTGGGACAGGTCCGGCCCGGTGATGAGATCGGCGTCTGGGCCTTCACCACCGGTATCAACAGCATGATCGATAAGAAGAACTACCCCGGGATCGGCGTGGTGCGGCCCTTCGGCAAGCTGGGCGGTGACAAGGAGGGCCTGCAGGACGACATCGCTGACCTGGCCAACAGCCGCCGCGGTGGCACTCCGCTCTACGACGCGGTCTCCCAGTCCTACGACTATATGAAGAAGAAGGCCGAATCCGGCCGGATCAACGCCATCGTCGTCCTGTCCGACGGTGAGGACGCGGGCTCGGAGATGAGCCTGGAATCCCTCGTGCAGAAGATCAACGCCGACCAGGGCGAGGGCGGCAACGACAAGCCCGTGCGCGTCTTCGCGATCGCCTACTCCGGCGAAGCGGACACGGAACCACTGGAGAAGATCGCCTCGGCATCCGGCGGGCAGGTCTTCGACGCGACTGACCCGACGAAGATCCAGGAGACCTTCCAGTCGGTCATGAACAACTTCTAGGCTGGGGCATATGGGAACGGATGCAATCGTCTCGAGCTGCGCCAAGCAGCAGGTCTGCCTCTACGACGGGGCGCAGATCGGCAATGCCGACGACCTGCAGTCCACGCTGCCCCAGGGCGTTCAGGTCGTCGTGATCCCGCGCCCCGACCAGGCCCAGGCCGTGTCATCGAATTCGGTGGCCGAAGCCGTGCGGGCCCAGTCGGGCAAGGACACGGTCATCGTCATCGAGGACCAGCCGGGGTCCGACCGCTTCGCCGTCTCGAGCACGGGGGACGCCGCGCAGATCTCGAAGGACCTGTACTCGCAGGGCCAGGCCGATGGCGGGGCCGCCGTTGCCGCGATCAGTGGGCAGCTTGTGCCCGCAGCGGACGGACCGGACGACGGTGGTGCCGGCGCGGGCGGCCTGCTCGTCTCCGGTGCCGTTGGCGTCGTGGTCATCGCCGCGGCCATCGGCACGGTCATCGCCGTGCGCCGGAACAAGAAGAAGAAACGCGTGCTGACCCGCAAGGAGGCCGACCGCCGGCTGGAGGCGGATCTGGACGACGCCCTGAATGGGGAGGACGGCGAATTCGTCTCCCAGGCGATCGACGAACTCGAGGAGATCGCGCAGGCCTATCCTGACCTCGGCGGCAGACTGCCCGCCCTGACCCACCACGTGTCCGAACTGTTCGTGCGCGTGCGCAAGCGCGGCACCGACCAACAGGTGAGGCTGCTGCAGGGCCGCTACAAGGACACCCTGGGCAAGCTGCTCAAGGCCCTGGGCCCGGACTACTACGGCGACATCCGCGCCAATCCGCAGTACTGGTCGAACCCGGGCGGGCGGCTGGACGAGGTGCGCCGCGCCATCGAATCCGTCGACCAGCAGGCCGTTGACAACATCCGGCAGGTCAACGAATCCCGCGACCTGGAATTCCAGGTCGCCCTGGACTCCCTGAGCCGGTCTGTGACCGAGGCGAAACTCTCCGACGTCTACAGCGACCGGGACACCCCGGACAGCACCCCCGGCGACCACCGACCACCACCCTCCGCTCCCGGGTACTGAGCCCGGGCCTTACGCACAGGAGCACACCATGTCAGAGCAGCAAGCCGCAGAAACCGTCGCGGTCGACTTCGCCGCCCTCCTGGACCCGGGCGACACCCAGGCGAACGAAGTGGCCGGCAGCCCCCTGGAAACCGCCCTGGCCGAGGTGCCGGCGGCCGAGACCACCGCCGTCACCGATGCGACGCCGCAGCAGGCGCAGTTCCAGTTCCGCAGCCTGCTGACCGACAAACAGCGGGACGACCTGGCCAAGGGCGCACCGGTGCTGGCGGGGAAGTTCATCGCCGACGTCAACCAGATCGTGAACTTCGGCGGGCCGATCATGAAGAAGATGAACGACGCCTCCGTGCAGCTGCTGGAGGCGCAGCGCCATATCAAGGTGCCGGAGGCCGACCAGGTCGTCAACGACATGCTGCGCGAAATGGACGGCTTCGAGAAGAAGTGGCGCTCCGTCAAACTGGAGAACGCCGTCGAATCGGTGCGCAGCTGGTTCAAGCGCCAGAAGTACACGCTGTCGACCATGGTGCGCGAATCCAAGCCCATCGCCGACAAGATCGACCTGGCCGAACTGAAACTCCAGGAGATGGAGACGGCACTGGCGGACAACATCAGCCGCGGTCAGCTGCTGCACAAGCAGACGCTGTCCAATATGGACGATGTGGTCGCCGTGCTGGCAGCCCTGGAGCAGGTCATCGAGGAACTGCAGGGCCAATTCGACGAGGTCGACACAGCCCTGCGCGCCGCGGAGTCTTCCGGCGGGGAATCCGCCACCTACAAGGGCGAGGCCGTCACGGTGAGCAAGCTGCGCGAGATCCACTCCAATCTGTCCTTCGTGCTGTCGGAGACGGAGAAGACCTGGGCGGACTGGCGCTCGCAGTTCTTCCTGGGCTTCGCCCACGCACCGGCGACCCGCAATCTGGTCGTCACGACCTTCTCCCTGCGGCGGCGCCTGGCGGCGTTCCGGACCATGGGTCTGCCGGCGGCTCGGCAGTCGCTGGCCCTGTGGCAGCAGGCGGCCTTCGCCAAGGAGGGCGCGCAGCTGGGCGAATCCGTGCAGGCGGGGACGAACAAGCTGATCCAGCGGTCCTTCGAGGAGACCGCCAAGTCCGTCGAGGCCGTGGCCAATGCGGCGCAGGCGCCGGTGATCACGGAGGAGACCATCTGGTCGGTGATCGATTCGGTCAAGGCCCAGTGCTCCGCGATCGTCACGGCCGACAAGGCCGGCCGTGCCCTGCGCGCGCGAAATCTGGACGCGCTGGAACGCGGTGAGACGCAGATCCAGGATGCGGTGATCGCCTCGCAGCGCCAGGTCGCAGACGGGGCCAGGGGTGGGATCGCCGGGGCCGCTGCGGGTGGTGCGGGTGCTGACAGTGGCGCCGGTGGTGCTACCGGAGTCGATGCCGGTGATGACCTGCTGAACAAACTCACCGAGTAACCCCTTCGCCGAGCCGTCACAAATATTCGATTATTCAGGTCTAGAATCGATATAAGTAACGGTTCGACGAATAGAGGTGCGCTGTGAAGGACACGTTGACTCCGGGGGAGGCCCGGCGCCTGGCCCTGGGCGCACAGGGCTTCGGCCGTGCGCTGCCGGAAACCTTGCCCGGGACCGAGGAACCGTCCCGGCCCGCAGCGTTGCCCGGGGCCCGGCGAATCAAGGCCGAGATCGCCCGGATGGGCGTGCTGCAGATCGACTCGGTCAATGTGTTCTCCCGCTCCCACTACATGCCGATCTTCTCGCGGCTGGGCGTCTACGACACGGACCTGCTGGACCGCCAGGTGCTGGCTCCGGTCGCCGGGCGCAAGACTCCGGGGTTCATCGAGTACCTGGCGCACGAAGCGACCTTCACCCCCGCTGCCGACTGGCCCCTGTGGGGCTTCCGCCGGGAGCGGATGAGGCAGCGCTACGGCCACGCCGAATCCTGGTTCGCCGCGAACCGGCGGACCGTGGACTGGGTGCGCTCCGAACTGGCGGCGCGCGGACCGCTGCGCGCAGGTGAGATCGAACGCGATGCGGAGTCCGGCCCACGCGGTCCCTGGTGGGATTGGGACGAGGTCAAGCGGGCGCTGGAGATGATGTGGCGCTTCGGCGATGTGGTGATCGCCGGGCGCACCGGTTTCGAACGGCGCTACGGCCTGGCCGAACACGTATTGCCGGGGCGACTGTTGGATGCCGGGGTCCCAGCCGAGCAGGCGATCCGCACCCTGGTGGAGCGCGCGGCCCGGGCCCAGGGCGTGGCGACCCTGTCGGACCTGGCCGATTACTACCGGATGAAGCGCGCCACGGTGCGCACCGCGGTGGACGAACTGGTCGAGGCCGGTGTCCTGGTGCCGGTGCGCGTGCGTGGCTGGGAGCGCGGGGGCAAGCCGATTCCGGCCTGGCGCCACCGTGATTCCAAGGTTCCCAGGCGCATTGAGGCGGCCACTCTGCTGACCCCCTTCGACCCGGTGGTGTGGTTCCGTGAACGCGCGCACCGGATGTTCGACTTCGACTACCGGATAGAGATCTACACTCCGGCGGCCAAGCGCCGTTTCGGTTACTACTCACTGCCGCTGCTGATCGGCGAGCGGATCGCCGGACGGATCGACCTCAAGGCCGATCGCGCGGGCGGACGCCTGCTGGTGCAGTCGGCCTGGTGGGAGCCGTGGGCGCTGGAGGCGGTGGGCACAGCACGTGGGGGAGGGCCGCGCGGTGCGGCCGGCCCATCCGGTTCCGAGCTCGCCTCCCGCGCTGCTGCTGCCGTCGTCCGGGCCGCCGCCTGGCAGGGATTACACGAGGTGTCCGTCTCCCGTTGGGGCGACGCCACGGATGCCCTGGCCGCCGAGCTCGCGGCACTGGGCCCGGCGCAGGGTACCGTGCACCGGCACTGAGTGCCGCCTCGGCCCCGGAAAGCGCGATTATCGCGCACCGATAACCGCCCCTTCCCCGCCGTGCGCCGGGTGCCTAGCGTGGTCGGTGAGGCGGCTACCATCGCCTCGGACCGGACTGCAGGACGATTCTCAAGGAGGAGAAACCAGGTCCGAACACGGCATTGAGAAGACCGACCAGGAATCCTACGTCGAAGCGGCCAGGGCGAAGGCGCCCGCCGGACAACAGGTGGCGATCGTGACCGGGTCGGCCCGCGGAATCGGCGAGGCGATCGCCAAACGCCTGGGCCGGGACGGATTCCACGTGATCGTCGGCGATCTGCCAGCGATGCAAGACGGCATCGACTCGACGGTGGCGGCGATCGCGGAAGCCGGCGGCACGGCAACGGGTGCCACCGTCGACGTGACGGACGAGGACGGCTCGACGTCTTCGTGGCGAACGCGGGAATCGCCCAGGTCGAATCGCTCCTGGACTATTCCGCCGAGGACTTCCAGAAGATCCTGGCCGTCAACATCACCGGCGTCTTCAACTCCTACCGGCAAGCAGCCAAGCAGATGGTCGCCCAGGGGTTCGGCGGCAAGATCATCGGCGCGGCCTCGATCGTGGCATTCCGCCCCTTCGAGATGCTGGCGCCGTATTCGGCGACCAAGTGGGCAGTGCGCGGGCTGACCCAGGCGGCCGCCATGGAATGGGCCACGCACGGCATCACCGTCAATGCCTACGGGCCCGGCATCGTGGGCACGGCGATGTGGGATCTGATCGACGAGAAGCTGGCGGCCAAGCACGGTCAGCAGCGCGGCGAGGCTCTGGCCGAGAACGCCCAGGCGATCTACCTGGGCCGGGTCTCCGTGGGAGACGATGTGGCGCGGATGGTGTCCTATCTGTCCGGGCCGGACTCCGACTACGTCACGGGGCAGACGATGCTGGTCGACGGAGGCATGCAGTTCAGCTGACGTTTCCGCGTCTTCTGGACCGCATAGACACCATCCTGGTGCGGAAACGACTCGCTATAGTGGGTAGTTCCCGCGCCAGGATGGTGTCTGTGACCGAAGCGAGCAGATTCAGTCGATGGCCTGGCGGATGAAGTTCTTCACCGTGTCCACGTCATCGGGCAGGTCCGTGACATGGCGCGGCGCGTTGAGCACATCGTGGAACCGCTCCGGGACCGTGTCCGCCGGCGGCTGCGTGCCGATGGCCTCGCGGATCGTGTCGGCGAACTTCACCGGCAGCGCCGTCTCCAGGCACACGATGGGTGCGGCATCCGGGTGCTGCGCGCGGAAGTCACGGGCGACCTTGACGCCGTCGGCGGTGTGCGGGTCGATGAGCACCCCTGCGGAGAACCAGCAGGACTTGATCGTGGCCAGCCGGTCCGCGTGCGTCGACGCGCCCGAGGCGAAACCGTAGTCCGTGCCCACCTGCGCGAAGGCGGGGTCGTCGGCCAGATCGAAGCCGCCTGCGGGCACCTGCGCGCCGAACAGATCGGCGCAGCGCGCGGCATCGCGGCCCAGTAGGTCGAAGACGAAGCGCTCGAAGTTCGAGGCCTTGGAGATGTCCATCGACGGGCTGGACGTGGCCTGCGTTTCGGCGGAGCCGCGGACCCGGTAGGCGCCCGTGCGGAAGAACTCGTCGAGCACGTCGTTCTCGTTCGTCGCGACGATCAGCCGATCGATCGGCAGGCCCATCTGCCGGGCGATGTGCCCGGCGCAGACATCACCGAAGTTGCCGGTTGGAACGCAGAACGAAACCCGCTGCGGCTGCCCGGCGGGGGCCTCGGCGCCGGCGGACTGTGCCTGTTCTGTGGCCGAGGCGGCAGCCGGCTCGGTCGCCCGCAGCCAGCTGGAGACGTAGTAGACGATCTGGGCCATGAGGCGGGCCCAGTTGATGGAGTTGACCGCGCCGATGCGGTATTCGGCCTTGAAGTCGGCGTCGCCGGAGACGGCCTTGACCACGTCCTGGCAGTCGTCGAACACGCCGTCGAGCGCGATGTTGAAGATATTGGGGTCGTCCAGGCCGAACATCTGCGCCTGCTGGAACGGGCTCATGCGCCCGGCGGGGGTCAGCATGAAGACGCGGATCCCGTCGCGCCCGCGCATCGCGTATTCGGCCGAGGATCCGGTGTCGCCGCTGGTGGCGCCCAGGATGTTGATCGACTCGCCGCGGTGGGCCAGGACGTATTCGAAGAGCTCGCCCAGCAGCTGCATCGCCATGTCCTTGAAGGCCGCAGTGGGGCCGTCGGACAGGTGGGCGAGCTTGATGCCGTCCTCCAGATCGGTCACCGGGACGATCGCCTCGGTCGCGAACTTCGGGGTGGAGTAGGCGCGCGCGGTCATCGCGGCCAGGTCGGCCTGCGGGATGTCGTCAATGAATAGGCCGATGACCCGGGCGGCCAGGGCGGCGTAGCCCTCTTCGGCCAGAACTGTGCGCCAGGCCTCAAGAGTGGCGGCGTCGATCTGCGGGTACTCCTGCGGCAGGTAGAGGCCGCCATCGGGCGCCAGGCCGCCCAGCAGGATGTCGGTGAAGCCGACGGGACGGGCCTGGGCATCGCGCGTGGAGATGTACTTCATGCTCCTAGCCTAACGAGGCCGCATCGCTGCGGGGCGCATCGTCCCGGAAGCCGGACCTCGTGGGCGGGGTTGGGCTTGCAGGGTGCGCGGTGGTCCGGGCGATCGTGGAGACACCATCCTGGCGCGCAAACACCCTACTGTAGCGCGACGTTTCCGCGCTAACCGGTCGTTCTCGCGCTGGGATGGTGTTTGCGGGGGTGCTCATGCGAGGGAGCCTCGGGGTAGACTTAGTTAACGTTGTTTACTAAGTCCTATTCAACCCCACCCGAGAGGTGTCCGCCCATGCACGTTCTGATTCTGGCCCCCGGTTCGCGTGGGGACGTGGAGCCCGCGGCTCGGATCGCCCACGACCTGCGCTGCGAGGGACACCGGGTCACGCTCGTGGCTCACCGCGACTATGCCGGGATCGTCGAGCGGGCGGGGGCGGGTCTGGCGCCGTTCGACGTCCCGCTGGAGCCCCCGGAGCCTGCCGGTGAGCAGGGCGGGCCCGCCGGTCGGCCGGGGGCCTCGGCCTATCTGGCGCATCTGCACACCTATATGCGCGCCGGTGCGCAAGCCGCTCTGCACGCCGCGCGGCTGGCCTCGGACTCCGGGGATCCGTTCGGCGCGGTGCTCACCAATCCGATCTCGCCCTACGGCCACGACCTGGCCGAATCCCTGGGGATTCCCTCGGCCGAGGCCCTGCTCCAACCCGATCAGCCCAGCCGCGCCTACCCGCCCATGACACTCTCCCGCCTGGTCGATTCCCGAGTTGCAGCCCTGCTCAACCCCGGCGGCCTGGGAAACCTGGCCCTGGGCGGACTGTTCGCGCGGATGCCCAGTCCGGTGACCCGGGCCTTGGCCTGGTTACGGGCCGAACTGGGCCTGCCACGCGAGTCGCCGGCGGCCGCCAGGCGGCGCAGACTGCGCGCCGGCCTGCCCGTGCACCACGGGATCAGCCCGGCGATCATGCCCCGGCCCGCCGACTGGCCGGACAATCTGAGCCTGGACGGGCCGTGGTGGCCCTTGGACGTCGACTGGAGTCCCGATGCGGACCTGCGTGATTTCCTGATAACCGGCGGGGCCGCTGCCGGCCCAGAAGGCCCTGGCGCCCCCGGGGCTGCCGCCGGAACCACTGCCGGGGCTGCCGCCGAAGCAGGGGCGGTCCCCGATGCCGGCTCGGCCCCCGTGCTGGTGAGCATGGGGAGTGTGGCCACCGGCGCGCATCCGGGCCTGCGCGAATTCGTCCGCACGAGCCGGCGCCGCATCATCGTGCAGGGATCGGGCTGGGAGTCGATCCTCGCCGACTCCGCGGGGCGGGTCCGCGCGGTGGGCGATGTGCCGCACGCCCGGTTGCTGCCTCTGGTATCGGCGTGCATCCACCAGGCGGGGGCGGGGATCACCGCGGCCTGTCTGCGCGCGGGGGTGCCCGCCGTGGCACTGCCGCAGCACACCGATCAGTTCTTCTGGGCCGCGCGCGTGCGGACCCTGGGCGCGGGCGTCGACCTGGTGGGGCGGCAGGGCGCTTCGCCCGAGGCGATTGCGGCCGCGGTGGACCATGTGGTGGGCGACCCGGGCCCACGGGAGGCGGCCGGACGGTTGAGCCGGACCCTGGCCGCCGAGGCCGGGGACGGTTGGCAGCACGACGGCGGGAGTCGGGTTTCCGGTGGGTCCGGTGGCGAGTCCGGGGACAGGTCCGGCGGGGAGGTCTGTGGCCTGCCCGGCCCGGTGCTCCCCAGTACCGCCGGGCTGCGCGCCTGGGTGGCCGGACTGTGACGGCGCGTCCGAGCCGTCTGAGCCGTCCGAGCCGCCCCCGGACCGGCCGTCCGCCGCGGCTGACACGGCGGGCCATTGCGGGAGCCGGGGTGGCTCTGGCGGACGAGCAGGGACTGGGCGCCGTGACCATGCGCAGTGTGGCCGCGCATCTGTCCGCGACCCCGGCGGCCCTGTACCGGCACGTCGCGAACCGCTCCGATCTGCTCTCGGCGATACGCGATGCTGTGGTGGACGGCGCTGCGCTGTGCCACGGTGCGACGTGCGATGACGCGGTGCTGTGCGATGACGCGGTTTGCAATGACGCCGCCTCAGCGAAGGGCCGGCCGGCAGTGGAGGTACCCGGCACAGCCGCCGGATCCAGTACCGGGACCGAAGCCGCCCGAGCCCTGCGGCGGGGGCGTCTGGAAAGCCTCATCACCGAGCTCGTCGAGCTGCACCGGAGGCACGCCTGGCTGGCGCAGATCCCACCGGATGCCGCACAGGGCGAGGCCACCGTCGCGTTCGTCGCGCGGGTCTCGGCGGTGCTGGAGCCCTTCGACGCGCCGGAACCCCGCCGACTCGCAGCGCTCGCGGTCCTCTTGGACCTGGTGTCCGGTGTCGCCCGGTGGGGCACAGCGGCCGCGGGGGAATCGACCGGGCCGGGGGAGACCTCGGCGTTGGTGGGAATCGTCGCGGATGCGGTGAGCGGCGTGCTCTATCCGACGACCGCATGAACACCTCAACGGACACCACCTGAGCGCGCGAATGACTTGCTGTAGCACGGCGTTCTCGCGCTTACCGGTCGTTCTCGCGCTGGGATGGTGTTTGCGGGGGAGCGAGTGGGCCCCGCGCCCATCCAGTGCTCGCAGACTGTGAGCCCGTGTCAGCCCCGGCCCCTATGCTTGGTACATGAATCCGCTGCTGCGGGCCGTGTTGCGACTCTTCGCCGCGCCCCGGATCGATATGGGCCGTGACTACGAGAAGGTCCGGAAGGTCCAACGCGGCCTGGCGGCCCGGCCCGTACCGCGCTATCACTTCCTCGACACGCAGATCCAGGCGGAAACCGGTTCCCACACCATCCCCGTGCGCGTATTCGAACCGCGCACGCGCACCCGCGAGGACGTGCTGCTGTTCTTCCACGGCGGGGGCTGGGTGACAGGGGACATCGAGTCCTACACGCCGGCCTGTGCCCACCTGGCCGAGGCGACCGGCTGCGTGGTCGCCTCCGTGGACTACCGCCTGGCACCCGAACACCCGTTCCCCGCGGGGCTCGAGGACTGTGTGCGGGTCGCGGGCCTGCTGCTGGCCGAACCGGATCGCGCAGGGGTCGCCGATGCCTCGCGCATTGTGCTGATGGGGGATTCGGCCGGTGGCAATCTGGTCGCAGTGGTCTCCCAGGTGCTGGCCGAACGCGGTGTGCCGACGGCGCGCCGCCAGATCCTGCTGTACCCCGTCACGCACTGGAACCACGACCCCGCCAGCTCGCCGTTCGCCTCGGTCAGGGAACACGGGGAGGACTACCGGCTGACCAATACGGAGATCGACGAATACCTCGAGCTCTACGCGCCGGACCCGGCCACCCGCCGGACCCCGCGGGTAGCACCCCTGGAGGCCCCGGCCGCAGAACTGGCCGGACAGCCCGACACTCTGCTCATCAGCGCGGAACTCGACCTGCTGTGCGATGAGGGAGAGGCCTATGGCCGGGCCCTGCGCGCCGCCGGCAACCGGGTGCGCATCCACCGGGTGCCCGGCGCCCTGCACGGTTTCATCACCCTGCCGACCTTCGCAAGCGCCCTGCGGGAGTCCTACCGTGTGATCAACGAATTCCTCGACGGCGGCGAGGCCGGGGACAGCCCGGCGGGCGCCGGTGACACCGCGCTCGATGCGGAGCCGCGGGAGGGCACGCCATGAGCCGCCGAGGCCGCCGCAGCGTTCCGGACCGTCGCACCTGGGTGCGCCTGGACAACGCCTCCAATATCTTTCTGGCCGCGCGCACCGAGTCCGATCCGAAGGTCTTTCGACTGGGCGGCACCGTGGACGCGCCGGTCGATCCCGAACTTCTGCAGCGCGCCCTCGATGAGACCTTCGACCGCTACCGGCTCTACCACGCGGTGCTGCGCGGCGGGGTCTTCTGGTACTACCTGCAGGACAGCGATCTGCGTCCGCGGGTCGAACAGGAGGACCTGCCGACCTGCGCCGCGCTCTATCATCCGGAGCGGCGCAATCTGCTGTTTCGCGTGGTCTACCACGAGGACCGCATCAGCGTAGAGGTCTTCCACGCGCTGTCCGACGGCACCGGTGCTCTGTGGTTCTTAAGCGATCTGTTGGAAGCGTATTCGCGCCTGCGCTATCCACAGGAGTTCCCCGCCGCACCGGCCGGCGGGATGGATGGAGCCGACGACGCCACCGTCGGGACAGCGGATACCGGGATTGCGGCCCCGGCCGAGGCCGCGGGGAGTGCGGGCCCACACCCCGGATCCGCCCGTGTCGAGTCCGAACTCGACCTAGCCGTCGACAGCTTCGCCCAGCACTTCCGCCGCAATTCCTGGCGCACTCCGGGTCCGGATACCTCAGACCCGGGTAGCTCGGAACCCGATGCCTCGGACCCGCGAGGTTCCCGCCCCGGCCCGGAGACTTCAACCGCATCGGCAACTGCGAACACGAAGCGCTCCCGGCCGGGCCGGGCCTACCGGGTCCGCGGCACCCGGAACCCGGACAACCGCACGCGGGCGGTGGAACTGACCATGCCGGCCCGTGCCGCCCTGAACCTGGCGAAGGCCGAAGCGGTCTCGCCCACCATCTACTTCACCGCCATGTTCTTCCAGGCCCTGCGCGCGGCGGATCCCCAAGCGTTCAAAAGGCCCCAGACGTTGGCGGCATCCGTGCCGGTGAACCTACGGCAGTTCTTCCCCTCGACCTCGCCGCGGAACTTCTTCGCAACGGTGCGCATCGCCCACGCCTACGGTCCGCTGCGCGCCGGGGACCCCACCCGCCCGAATGACGATGCAGCGGCTCGGCGGACCGACCCCGACTCCCTGTCCGCGGTCTGTCGCGATCTGCAATCGCAGTTCGTCCCGCTGATCGAACCCGCCGAACTCGAACGCGGGCTGCGCCGGCTCATCGCCTTCGAACGCAATCCGCTGCTGCGCGCCGTCCCACGCCTGCTCAAGGACCCGATCCTGCGCCTGCTCAACTGGTTGAACAACCACAGCCTGTCGATCGCGGTGTCGAACCTGGGCCGCGTCGAACTGCCTCCTGCCGCAGCCCGGCACGTGGGCCCACTGCAGTTCCAGGTCTCCGCCGCCCGCCCGCAGTTCTGCGTGGCATCCCACGCGGGGACCTTCACGCTGACCTTCACCTCGCCGTTCTCCCAGACCGGCCACATCGCCGAGTTCGTCCGCCTGCTGACCGAGCGCGGGGTGTCCGTGACCGTGGCAGCCGCCCGGGTGACCGAGGCCGAGCTGGAAAGGGCGGCCTCGTGACCGGGGCGGACGCCGTGAGGGGAGCCGGCGAACCGGAAGAGCGGCCCAGCGGGCAGGATCAGCCCGACCCCGGCGCGGCCGGCCGGTACTGCCCCGCCTGCAGCGCACACGTGCTGGGCGACTGGACGCGCTGCCCCCTGTGCACCACCGCGCTGACCGGCGATCCTCTGCCCGGCCCCTTCCCCGAGGTCCCCCTGACCTTTTCGCGCCGGCGCCTGTTCCGCGCCCTGGCCGCATCGTCGCTGGCGGTGGTGCTGGGGTCCTTGGCGGTGCAGCTGCTATTCGAGCGCAGCTTCTCCGGTGTAGGCGTGTTCCGGTCCCTGTGGTTGGGCGTGTCTGCCATGTGGTTGGTGGTGCTCACCGCGGCCAGCCAGCGGCGCAATGTGGCGCGCACGGCTCTGTCCCTGGTGGTGGTGCTGTCCCTGGTGGCCGTGTACTGGGACTATCTGACCGGCTGGCACGACTGGGGCTTGACCTATGCCGTGCCGATCGTGTGCGCCGCGATGATCGTGGCGGTCCTCATCACGGTGTTCTCACTGCGGATCGAGGTGGGCGAGCACATCGTCTACAGCGGTTTGACGGTGCTGTTGGGCCTGGTGCCGCTGGTGTTCCTGGCCCTGGGCTGGGTGAGCAATCCCTGGCCCTCGGTGCTCAGCGCCTGCCTGAGCCTGTTCACCCTGCTGACCATCCCCCTGGCGCGCGGCGCCGAGCTCCGCCACGAACTGGCCAAATTCCTGCACCTGTAGGGGTGTACGGCCGCGCGTGCTGTATCTTTGGGCCGTCTATTTCAGATTGGGCCGTTCGTCCGGCCCAATCTGAAACGCATGATCCCAAGATGCTCACCCACAAGGACGCATGTTTGATAACCTGCTGAACCATATTGTGAGGAGATCCGGATGAGCAATTCAGTCGCCCTGCGAAGACTGATGATCACGCTGTCCATCGCCGGTCCCTTGCTGATCGCACTGTCCTACTATGTGTTGATCTACTTGGATTTCTGGTCGATCCGGGCCAGGTCAGCAGCGGTGGGTTGTGTGGGGCATGAAACTGACATGATCACATTTGGCTCTGGTGTATCGATCGAGGAGTTCCCGCCGCACGTGTCGTGTGGTTATGGTCCGGTTGCTGGTCCAACGACGGTATCGGTTGATTACTGGTTCACCTCGGCGCCCATTGCATTCTTCCTCGGGGTGATTTCGACACTGGCAGCCCTTGTCTACTGGGTGTGGCTCCTTGTCAGCAGAGTTAAACACGTCGTTCCCACGCAAACACGCCCCTAGGGCACCGTGTTTCCGTGGGAACGACGTGTTCGGGCACCCGCCTACCCCTCGATCTCCTTGATCCCCAGTTCGATGATGTCCATCGCGCGGACCAGGGTCGCCATGTCGGCGGCGAAGGACAGGCGCAGGTGGCCTTCGCCGGATGGCCCGTATTCCGCACCGGCCCGCAGCGCCACTCCGCGTTCTCCCAGCCGGGCCAGCATCGTGGTGCTGGGCAGGTCCTGCGGATAGGCGAACAGCGTGTAGAAGGCACCCTGCGGTTTGACGTGTGTGACGCCCGGCATGTCGTCCAGGCGCTCCGAGACGTAGTCGCGGCGGTGCCGGAAGGTCGCCACCATGTCCGCATAGCCCGCCTCGCCCAGATCCAGCGCGGCGATCGCGGCGCGCTGGCCCGCGGTGGACACGCTGCCGTTCATCAGCCGGTGCATCCGCTGGACCACCTGCGTGACCCCCGGTGGGGTGATGGCGTAGCCCAGCCGCCACCCGGTCATCGCATAGGACTTGGAGAAGGTCTGGACCAGCATGGTGCGCTCGGCCAGCCCCGGCACGTCAAGCGCAGAGGTGAACTCGCCTTCGAACACGAAGTTCTCATAGGCCTCGTCGGCCAGGAGCAGGGTGTCGGTGCCGGCCAGCATGTCCGCCACCGCCTCCAGGTCCGCCCGGGAGCACACGGCACCCGTCGGATTGCCCGGATTGCACAGGACCAGCAGCCGGGCCCCCGGCAGGACCGTGCGCAGTGCGTCGAGGTCCAGGTGCAGATCGGTGGTCAGCGGCACGAACTCGACCTTGGCCTGCCGGAACCTTGCGGTGTCCGCGTAGACGGAGAAGGTGGGCTCGGGGATGACCACGGTGTCGCCCGGATTGAGTACGGCCGACATGGTCGACATGATGGCCGCCGCCCCGCCGTGGGTCACCAGCACATCGGCGGCATCCGGCGGCGTGGGGCAGTGGGCGTACTTCGCGGCGATCTTCGCGCGCAGCTCGGGGTCGCCCACCAGCGAGGTGTAGTGCGTATAGCCCGAGCGCAGCGCATCGGTCATGGCGTCGATGATGGGCGCCGGGGTGTCGAAATCCGGTTCGCCCTTCGAGATGTCGACGCAGTCGGCGGGGTAGGAGGTGGCCTCCCCGCGCAGGCTGGCCGCCATCATGGCGGCTAAGTCGGCGGCGGGGGTGTAGAGGGCGGGGGAGTCAGTGGACACGGACATTCCTCTTTCGCTTCGGTGCGGATAGTGCCACGGTACTTACTGGCGGGCGGCGGGGCCGACGCCCTTGAGTGAGAAGGACAGTTTGAGCGATTGTCGCATCTCCAGCAGTTTCGCCACACCGGAGATGCACAGGTTGAGCCCCACGTAGAGGGCGGCGCCCACGATGAAGGTGGGCAGCAGATTGTTGAAGTCGCGGCCGATGTTGTTGACCACGTAGAGCAGATCGGTGTACGTCACCAGGTAGCCCAGTGCGGAGTCCTTGAGCATGACCACCATCTGGCTGACCAGGGTCGGCGTCATGGCGCGCAGGGCCTGTGGCAGCAGGATGAGCATCATGATCTGCGGGCTGCGTAGGCCGATCGACTTGCCCGCCTCCTGCTGGCCGGCCGGCACCGACAGGATGCCGGCGCGGATGATCTCGGCGACGACCATGCCGTTGTAGGCCGCCACGCCCAGCACCACCGACCAGTAGGGGCTCAGATTGCCCGCACCGATGTAGAACATGATGAAGATGAGCAGCAGCACGGGGACTCCGCGGAACAGCTCCATGAGCACGGTGGCGGTGCCGGCCACGGCTTTGACCCGGGACAACTGGGCCAGGCCGAAGATGAAGCCGATCGCAAGGGTGAGCACCGCGGACATCAGAGCAACCCGGATGGTCGACCACAGGCCCTGCAGCAGGGCCAGTTGGATATCGGAATAGGTGAAGGGGTCCCACTTCTTCGGGTCCAGCTGGCCGGTCACCTGGAAACGGTAGATCACATAGGCGATCAGGCCGATGAACACCACGGTGCCGATGACGGACACGATGTTGATGGTGCGCTTCTGCTTGGGACCGGGGACGTCGAAGTGGGCCAGGGCCGCGTTCGTCATCGCAGGATCACCGCCTTCTTCTCGATGAGTTTGAATGCGCGGCCCAGCAGGAAGTTCAACACGATGTAGACGGCCGCGGTGCCGATGAGGATCGGCACGACGATGTCTCCGCGCTTCTCGATCGCGTTCTGCATCGCGAAGATGATCTCCTGGTTGTTGAACGCCGAGGTGATCGAGGTGGACTTGAGCATCGTGATGATGACGCTGGCCAACGGCGGGATGACCGTCCGGATGGCCTGCGGCAGGATGATGAAACGCAACGACTGGCCGAACCGCAGGCCGATGGCCCGTGCCGCCTCGGACTGGCCCAAGGGCACTGTCGAAATCCCGGAGCGGAACACCTCGCAGATGAAGCCCGCGGTGTACAGGGACAGGGCCAGGACCGCGTAGAAGTACGAATTGACACCCGGATCGGAGCTGAACCGCACCGCCAGGTAGGGCAGGCCGAACGCGCAGAAGAACAGGATGAGCACGCCTGGGGTGTTGCGGATGATGTTGACGTACAGGCCGCCGACGAACCGGAAGATCGGCACGGGGCTGACCCGCAGGACGGCCAGGAAGGCGCCCAGGATCAGGCTGAGGATCAATGTCAGGACGAAGATCTGCAGCGTGCCCAGGATGCCGTGGCCGAAGTTGACGATGAGTTGACTCAGGGACATGGGCGGGGTTCTCCCTCGGCAGGACGGAGGGCCCGGGCCGGTTCCGAGCCGGCCCGGGCCCCGGGCTCAGTAGCGGTCGACCTTCGGGTCCTGGTAGCCGTCCTCGGTCTTGAAGACGTAGCTCCAGGCCTTCTTCATATCGCCGTTGCCGGATTCCCCGCCCTTCTCCAGGCCGTCGTTGACCGCCTCGCGCATCTCCTTGTCGCCCTTGGGCAGGCCGACGCCGTAGGGCTCCTCGGTGAACGGATCGCCCACCACCTTCAGGCCCTCGTTGGCGGCGGCGTAACCGCGCAGCACGATGTCGTCGGTGGTGTAGGCGTCGACGTTCCCGCTCTGCAGATCCGACAGGCACTTGCTGCCGTTGTCGTAGGTGACCAGCTTGGTCTCCTTGAAGTTCGCCTTGATGTTCTGCGCGGGGGTGGATCCGGCGGTGGAGCACACGGTCTTGCCGGCCAGGTCCTCCTTGGCGTTGATCGAATCGTCGTCGTCCTTGATCAGCAGGTCCTGGCCCGCGTTGTAATAGGGCCCGGCGAAGTCGATGACCTTCTTGCGCTCATCGTTGATCGTGTAGCTGGAGACCACCATGTCGACCTGCCCGTTCTGCAGGAACGGTTCGCGGTTGGGCGTGGAGGTGTCGACGTATTCGATCTTGTCCGGGCCCAGGCCCAGGGAGGCGGCTGCGATCTTGGCGACTTCCACGTTGTAGCCCTTGGGCTCCTTGTCCGTGGTGCCCTTGTAGCTCAGGCCCGGCGAGTCCATGGCCATGCCGATCTTGATCTTGCCGTTCTGTTCGATCCGCTTCATGGTGGGGCTGCCGTCGAGCTTCACATCGGAGGCGACGGTGTATTCCGGCGCCTCGGTGCCGCCGTCGGCGGAATCGGTGGGGCTGCCCGATTTGCCGCAGCCGGTCAGGGCCAGGGCGCCCACTGCGGTGATGGACAGGATTCCGGTGACGAGCTTCTTCATCTGGTACTCACATTCTTCTAGTGTGATGTGCATCACTGGTATCGAGCCTAGGAGTGGGGTGTATCGGCCGAGCGAAGAGCGTGTTTCGGAGGTGTTTCGAAGCGGGTGGGTTCCGATGGCGTCAGCCTGGCGCCGGATCAGTCCGCCGCGGGCAGCAGATGCGCATTCACCACGTGCTGCGGCCGGCCGCCGTGTAGCACAGCGGCGATCTGCCGAGCTGCCTGGCAGCCCACGATGTCTGCGGTCTCCGCGGTCAGTGCGCCGATGTGCGGGGTCACGATCACACCCGGCAGCTTGCGCAGTGGGTGGTCGGTGGGAACCGGCTCGACCTCTGTGCAGTCCAGCCCGGCGCCCGCCAGTTCCCCTGCGGCGATGGCCGAGGCCAGGGCCGTGTCGTCGACGATGCCCCCGCGGGCGGTGTTGACGACGATCGCCCTGTCCGGCAGCCGGGCCAGGGCCGCAGCGTCGATCAGGTGGCGGGTCCGGTCGCTCAGTGGAACGTGCAGGCTGAGCACGTCCGTGTCGGCCAGGGCGGTATCCAGGTCGATGGCCTCGACCGTTTCGACTGTCGGTGCCGTGGCCGAGCCGGGGGAGGCCCCGGCCCGGCTTGGTGGCGCCGTTGCCGAGCCGAGTGCGGCGGCCACCTCGGTGAGTTCCGCCGCCGTCCGGCGGATCCGCTCGACCCGGTCCACGTCCTCGGAGTCGATGATCGCCAGGCGCACCCGCATTCCGCAGGCCAGCGCGCGGACGGCCACCGCCTTGGCGATCGAGCCCGCGCCCACCAGGGTCAGGGTCTTGCCCTGGACGTTGTGCCCACGCAGGGCCTCGAAGCCGTCCGGGGTCCGGTCGGTGGCGTGTGCGGCGATCGGTAGGCGGCGGTAGACGGCCAGGATCAGGGCCAGGGTCAGCTCGGCCACGGCCACCGCATTGCCGCCCGGTGTGTTGGTCACGGGGATGCCGCGGGCGGCCGCCGCGCCGATGTCCACGGCGTCGAAGCCGACTCCGTGCCTGGCGATGATCCGCAGGCTCGTGCCGGCCGCGACCTCGGCGGCGGGGAAGGCCCTGCTGCGCAGCATGACGGCGGCCACGATCGGGGCGATCCGCGCGTACGGCACCGCGGTGGGGCCGTAGCCGGGGACGACCAGGAAGTCGGAGAGTTCGGCCACTGCCGAGGCCGCGATGGGTTCGGAGACCCAGACGATCGGGGCATCGGGTGCCGGGTCCGTCAGAGCCGCGGCGCGGGCGAGGTCCCGCATGGGGTGGGTGGGCGCGGATCCCGTGGGGGTTTCAGAGGCCGTGGTGCCGGCGGCGGTTCGAGCCGTTCGCATCAGTGGCCGAGGATCTGGGCCAAGAACGTCTGCGCACGCTCCGACTGGGGATTGGTGAAGAACTCCTCGGGCGTGCCCACCTCCACGATCTGCCCATCGGCCATGAACACCACCCGATCCGCGGCCTTGCGCGCGAACCCCATCTCATGGGTCACCACCACCATCGTCATCCCCTCCTTGGCCAGGCCCACCATCACATCGAGGACCTCGTTGATCATCTCCGGATCCAAAGCCGAGGTCGGCTCATCGAAGAGCATCACCTTCGGCTTCATCGCCAAAGACCGCGCAATCGCCACACGCTGCTGCTGCCCACCGGAGAGCTGCGCGGGATACTTCTGCGCCTGATGATCCACTCCCACCCTGGCCAACAACTCCATCGCCTCGGCCTCGGCCTGCGCCTTCGACAGCCGGCGCACCCGGATCGGACCCAGGGTGACGTTCTCCAGAATCGTCATATGCGCGAACAGATTGAACGACTGGAAGACCATGCCGACCTCCGAGCGCAGATTCGCCAACGCCGCGCCCTCGGCCGGCAGGGGTGCACCATCGACGGAAATCGTGCCCGACTCGATCGTCTCGAGCCGGTTGATCGTCCGGCACAGGGTGGACTTGCCGGAGCCCGAGGGCCCGATCACCACCACCACCTCACCGGGGGCGATCTGCAGGTTGATGTCCTTGAGTGCGTGGAAGTCTCCGTAGTACTTCTCAACATTGCGGATGTCCACCAGGGCTTCGGGGCCGGCTGCGGCCGGGGTCTGTGCAGTCGATGTCATGCGGCTACCGTAGTGAGTCGATGTTTCACGCATGTGACAGGTGTCACTTATGCAGGTGGCTGCGGGCGGCCGGGCGTGCGGCATCTTGGGGTCGCCTGTCTCAGATCCCACTGTTCAAACGGTCCCATCTGAAACAAATGACCCCAAGATGCCGGGGTACGCGAGCTCAGCCGTGCGGCTCAGCCGTTGACCGGACCGCGCGGGCCGTAGTCGAACCGGGCCGTCGCGGGACCGAAGGCCTTGAGCCCGGCCGGCGCGTCCTCGGCGTCCAGGTGCAGTTCCACGAACGAACCGACGCCGCGCTCCTGCGCCGCGCCGGCGGCGGCCAGCGCCTCCTCCAACTGCCCGAAGGTGTGCACGCGGTGGCTGCGCATCGCGGAGTCGCGCTTGAACACCTGCGGCAGAGCGGCGTAGTCCCAGTCGGCCACATCGTTGTAGGCGGCGTCCATGCCCATGATCCAGCGCTCGATCGTATAGCCGCGGTTGTTCAGCAGGAAGATGATCGGCGCCTGCTCATGGGCCAGGATCGTCGACAGTTCCTGCGCGGTCAGCTGGAACGAGCCGTCCCCGATGAACAGCAGATGCCGACGCTCCGGTTCGGCCAGCTGGGAACCGAACAGGCACGGCAGGGTGAAGCCGATCGCACCCCAGATGCCCGAGTTGATGTAGCGCACGCCCTCCGGCAGCGTCTGCACGGACAGGCCGATGTGCGAGGTCCCGGCCTCTGCGATCACCGTGTCGCCGGGGTTCACGAAGGCCGCCATCCGGGGCCACAGGCGCGCGTGGTCCAGCGGGGCGTCCGGGCCGGGCATGTCCGGGCCGGCCACGTCTGCGGCGGGTGCCTCCGGGGCCGAGGCCACGCCGGCTCCGGCGGCGGTGTCACCCGCCGTGGCGCTTCCGCCCGGCGCAGCGGCCCCCGAACCGTCCTCGAGGCGTTCGACCAGCACCGCCAGCAGCTCGCTCACCGTGATCCCCACGTATTCGGCGCCGTGCACGCTGACGTGCTGGTCGCCGATGTCGACGATCGCCTGCTGGGGCAGATGATGGGTGAAGGAGCCGGAGTTCGTCTCGATGAAGCGCGGTGTGGTGGTCAGCAGGAAGTCCGCGTCCTCGATCGCCAGGCGGACCCCGGTGGGGGAGTTGGCCCCGCCATAGGTGCCCAGGAACAGCGGATCGTGTTCGCTGAGAATCCCCTTGCCGGTGCCCAACTGCGCATAGTGCGTGCCGGTCAGGCGGGACAGGGCCTGCAGAGCCGTGGCGAAACCGTGGCGGTCCGCATCCTGGTCGATCAGCATGGCCGGGCGCTGGGCCCTGGCCCATAGCTCGAGCACGGCATCGGCCGCGGCGGCCAGACGTTCCGGATCGGAACTCGGCAGTCCGGGGTCGAAGGGGGCGTCGGGGACCTCGATCGTCAGATGCGAGATATCGCTGGGCACCTGGATGTGCACAGGGCGCTTCTCGCGGATCGCGGTGTGCAGGATCCGGTCGATCTCCTCGGCCGCGTTGATCGGGGTGATGCGCACGGCTGCGGCGGTGAACTGGCCGATCGAGGAGAGCATATTGCTGAAGTCGCCGTCGGCCATCGAATGGTGCAGTTCCCAGCGGCCCTCGGTGGCGTACAGCGGGGGAGCGCCGGCGATGGAGACGACCGGCACGTGTTCGGCCGCAGCCCCCGCGATCCCGTTCAGGGCGCTGAGCTCGCCCACTCCATAGGTGGTCAGCAGGGCGGACAGGCCGCGGGCCCGCGAGTAGCCATCTGCTGCATAGGCGGCATTGAGCTCATTGGTGGTTCCGACGAAGCGGATGCCGGGAACCTGCGGGACCTGCTCGAGCAGATTGAGGTTGAAGTCGCCGGGGACGCCGATGAGTTCGGTGACGCCGGCCTGGACCAGGCGCGTGAGCAGGAACTCGCCGATGGGCATGCGCATGGGTGCCTCCTTTGTGTACAAGGCGGATGAATGAATAGGGCTCCAGCCTACGTGTGCGCAGTCACCCCAGGCGCTGCACCCGCCCCGTCACTTCCTACTTAGCGCCCGCCCCGAGCTGATGAACAGGGTGGCGACGACGCCCGCGGCCACGATCGCCACCAGCAGGAAGAGCGTGTCGCCCATGGCCTGGGAGAACGCGCCGTGCAGGAAGTCCGGGAGCGAGGCCGCACCCGCCCCCTGCTCGACCGCACCGGCACCCGCATCGCCGGCACCAGCGCCGGCCTGGCCGGTCCCGGCGGAACCCGCGCCACCACCCGAGCCGCCGGTACCGCCCATCCCGGCTGCTGCCTCGGCCAGCCGGGTGTTCAGGCGCGCCGTCATCATCGCCGCGACCGCCGCGGCTCCCACCACGGAGCCGATCTGCCGCGTGGTGTTGAAGATGCCCGAACCCGCCCCGGCCTCGCGCGGGCCCAGGTTCCGGGTGGCCAGCATCGACAGCGGCGCCCACATCGCGGCGTTGCCGATGCCCATCGGGATCGAGGCCAGGGCGACCCACAACCAATGCGGATTCGTCGAGATGACCGCGGCCTCGAGCGCCAGGCCGATGCCGAAGCAGGCCAACCCGATGCAGGCCGTCCAGCGCAGGCTCCACCGGTTGAGGTTCTTGCCCACAATGGGCGACAGGGCCCCGCCGATCACCGCCAGCGGTGCCATGATGAGGGCCGACTGTGCGGGCGAATACCCGGGGACGGTCTGCGCCCAGGTCACCAGCGGCAGCGCGAAGGTGCTGATGGACGCGCCGATCGTGGCCACCGTGACATTGGCCAGGGTGAAGTTGCGGTCGCGGAACAGGCGCAGCGGCACCAGTGGTTCGGTGCGGCGCTGCACCCCCTGCCAGATCACGAAGACGACCATGCACACCACGCCCAGGCCGATCAGCAGGGGGATGGAGAGGATCCCGGTGATGACGCCCCAGCGGTACTTCGCGCCCTCCTCGATGCCGAAGACGATGAGGAACATACCCACGGCGGACAGGAAGACGCCCAGGATGTCGAAGCGGTGGGAGTGCACGGCCATGCGCGGGACATTGCGTTCGGCCAGGATGAAGGCCACGATCCCGATGGGTACGTTGATGAAGAAGATCCACTGCCAGCCGACCGCATCGACCAGCACCCCGCCCAGAATCGGGCCCACCAGGGTGGCCACGCCGGCGGTGGCGCCCCAGACGCTCATCGCCGGTCCGCGCCGTTCGACGGGGAACAGGCGGGTGATGGCGGCCATGGGCTGCGGGGACATGAGGGCTGCGCCCAGGCCCTGGACCACGCGCGCCACGATGAGCATGGCCAGCCCGCCGGACAGGCCGCACCACAGGCTGGCCAGGGTGAAGACGACCAGGCCGATCTGGTAGACGCGCTTGGGGCCGAAGCGGTCTCCCATCCGCCCGGTCACCAGCAGTGGCACGGCATAGGCCAGCAGATAGGCGCTGACGACCCAGATGACATCGGTGACGCTGCGGTCGAAGTCCCCGGCGATGCGCGGCATCGCGACCGACACGATGGTGCCGTCGACCAGGATCATGAAGAAGCCGATGATCATCGACCACAGTGCCGGCCACGCCTGTTCGTGCGTGCCCGAATGTGCGAAGTGGCCGTTGTTCGGTGGTGTGGGCATGGTGTTCCCTTCGGATCGGCCCTGGTGCAACTGTCCGCTGCGCACCGGTCCGACCGTGCGCGGGCCGAGGTCCACCTTAGACCGTTCTGGGCGGTGTGACTGCTGAGCCGCTACTACGATGATTGGGTGACGGGCCACAGTCGGCCCGGGGACGGGGTTCGGACATGGCCGATCACACAGTGAGGCGCGGCGCGGCGGGCGATGCGGCGGGCTTCGGTGGCCGACCGTCCGGTGTGCTCCTCGGTAAGGGCGCGTGGTTCGTCTTCGCGGCCGGTGGGGCGATGGTCGCCCTGGCGACCTTCCTCGACGTGTGGTGGCTCCAGCTGCCGGCCTTCTGTGCCATCGCGCCGTCCTTGGCCCTGGCCCGGCGGATTCCCCCGCGACGCTGCTACCCGGCCGGACTGTGTTTCTTCGCAGCCTGGCTGCTGCCCACCACGTATTGGTATTACACCTTCATGCCCGTGTGGCTGGCCGTGCTGGCGAGCGTGGGTTATGTGGCGCTGGCGGCCAATCTGTTCCGGTTGTTCGAACTGCGCCGGCTCGCATTCCCGTTCGTGCTGGCCCTGCTGGTGGTCTGCTGGCCCGCGCTGACATTCGTCCGCATGCACCTGCCCGTGACGCAGGACTGGTGGATCCCGCACCTGGGGTATGCGGTGTGGCGCAACAGCGGGGTGCTGCAATTGGCGGGCCTGGGGCCGGGCCCCCTCGGCGGCGAGACCACGCTCGAGGCCGCGGTCGTGTTGGCCAATGCGCTGATCGCGTGGCTGCTCGTGGGCGTGGGGCGGGCGGCGCTTGTTGGCGGGACCTTGCCGGCCAGCGGGAGGCCGTCCGCCGGCAGGGCCGGGCTCGCCGGTCGAGCGCTGCCGACTCCGCGGGCGCGCCTCGCGCGGACGCTGGCCGGTCCCGCGCTCGCCGTGGTGCTCATGGGCGTGGTCGCCGGGGCCAACGTCATAGTCTGGCGGATGCCCGGTGCGGGGCCGGCGTCGGGTCCCGCGCGGATCCTCGCGCTCCAGCAACCGACCGCCGGAGGCGTCGATGTGCCCGCGACTCGGGAGGACGTCGGCGCACTGCAACGGGCCACTTCGGCGGCCCTGGAGGAATCCGGCGCGCGGAGCGCCGCGGCGGGGCCGACCGTGGTCGTATGGCCGGAGAACTCGCTGTCCTGGGATCTGCGGCCCCGGGTGGCCGAGGCGGCCCGCGAGCTGGACGTGGCCATCGTCTTCCACGCCGTCGAGGTGCGCGGTGCGGACCACCTCAAGCGGGTCATCATGGTCGACGCCGAGGGGCGCCAGGTGTTGGTCAATGCGAAGCTCCACATCGCCCCGGACGAGATCGGCACGGGGGAGTACTCCGCCGGGTCGGTGCGGCTGGCGGGGCGCGCGGTGACGGCCTACGTCTGCTATGACATGCACTATCCGGACAGTGTCGCCCGGATCGGGGAGGCCGACCTGGTGCTGGTGCCGATCAACGACGCCGCCTACGGGCCCCTGCAACAGCGGCTGCACGCGGCCGACCTGGCGATTCGGGCCGTGCAGTCGGGCGCGGAGGTCGTCTCCTCATCGACAACGGGACCCACTGTCCACATCGATCGGCACGGCGTTGTGCGCGATTGGGTGTCCGGGCACGGTGCGGGCTCGTTGCAGGTGGGGGAGCCGGCCGCGGGTTGAGTGGTGTGTCGGTTGAGTGGTGTTTCACGTGAAACACGAGGTGGGAAGGGGCGGCTGGCCGGCGCCCGGACGGCTGGTGGTCGGCTGGGCAGTGCTCAGCCCACCGCGGGTGCGCCGTGTCCCCTTTGGGCGCGGCCCAACCACACGGCCACTGCGAAGCAGGCGGCGTACATGATCGCCAGTACGATCCAGCCGGGCAGGTAGCTGTTCCAGTTGTCGAAACCGAAGCCCACCAGCACGGGGCCCACGGCGAACCCGAAGTTCATCCCGGCGGCCACCAGGCCCGAGGCCACACCGATCTTGGACCTCGGCGCAACCGCCATGACGCCGGAGTTGATGACGACGTTCGCCGCCAGGGGGAACGCCGCGTGCAGCAGCACGCCGAGCCACAGGAACACGGGAATGTGCCACAGGGCGACGGCGGCCAGGCAGGCCAGGCCGACGATTCCGCCCAGGCTCATCGTCTTGATCATCGCCGCGGGCCGGGCGAAGCGGCCTGCCATCCGGCCCCAGGCGTTGCGGCTGAGGATGCCGGCCACGCCGATCGCGGCCAGTAGGAGGCCGGCCAACTGGATCGGGAATCCGACGGTCTGCACGGCGAACAGCGAGGCGTAGGCGTTCAGGCCCTGCGTGCCCACCGCGTTGAGGAAGGAGCAGACGGCGAACAGCCAGACGGCCAGCGGCAGGCGCGCCGGCTGCGGTTCCCCGGCCGAGGCCTCGGCCGGGCCGGCGGTATCGCTCGGCCGGGGTGCCCCGGCGGGTTCCGCGCCGGAGTCGGTGGCGTCCGTCGCGTCCTCGGGGAGCACCTGCCGGGTGGTGGCCTCGGTGGGGGAGTTTTGTAGGCGGGTGATGACGAACCAAGCGACGACCAGCAGTACGCCGGCGACGGACGCGCACATGATGGCGACGCCGGTCCAGCCGGCCAGGCCGCCAACCAGCGGGACTGTCAAACCGGAGAACAGGAGGCCGAACTGCACGCCCGACTGCTTCCAGCCCATCCATGCGCCGCGCTGTCGCAGGGGGACGCTGTGTGCGATGATCCGGTTGGTCGCGGGGTTCGACAGGGCCGCCGCGGGGCCTGCGAAGACCGCGGCGACCAGCAGTGCCGCATAGGTCGGGGCCGTGATGCTGACCAGGAAGGAGACGACCATGGTCAGGAAGATCAGAGTGATCTGCAGGCGTACGGGGATGCGGTCCGACAGGATGCCCAGCACGATCGAACTGCCGCCGGCGATGATGAACAGCAGGGTGATGATGAGGCCGTATTGTCCCTCGGTGATGCCATAGGTCCGCACCACTTCGGAACTCAGCGCGCCCAGCGAGTAGTTGAAGATCGGGCCGATCGCCATGGTCGCGACGAGCACGAACAAGAGGATGCCGGGGGCCTTGGGGGGATGTGCTGGGGTGGGCTGAGCGTGTGAGCGGGGAGACATATAGCCATGCTATACATGTCTCCCGATTGGGTCGGGGTGCTGTCCGCGATGGGAGCGGGGTGGGGTGGGTGTGGTGCGGGGGCGGCGGCTGGAAGTGATCCGATTAGACCTTTGGAAGCAGCCCCGTCCTCAACGCGGCGGATCGCAGATCATCCCGAAATGTGTCGAGGGATTTCAGGGTGTACATTCCGTCGATTTGCCGGTCGGTCCACAACTGATGGATCTTCCGCAGGTCCGATTGACGGGACTTCCAGCCGATGCCGTCGATGACTGCCATAACGTATTGGCGGGGCAAGCGGACTTCTGCCATTTCCTCGATCTCCCTGACCGCATCGGTCAGCTTGCTTCCGGTTGAATCGAATCCCTTGGCCGCTACGACGATCTGTGGGTCCGCAGTTCCTGGAATCACGAGGTCGCACGGCGCGCTGCGGTTATTGCGGCCGGTGAATCGTGTCCGAGTGGCATAGGGCAGACCGAGCTCGATGGCTACCGCTTCGATTCGGTCCTCAACTCTGCGCCCTGATACGCCCGCACGGGTAGCCGTGACTCTGGTACCGGCCCTGGCCACCAAGATGTCGCCCAGGGTGTAGGAGTGGTTCAGCTGTGCGGCCGTCAGCCTGACCAGGTCGAACTCTTCATCGAACCAGGTGATGAGAGCTTCGGGCTCTGCTTTGGCCAAGGTCGTCCAGCCGGATGTGTCGAAGCGGTTGCGCAGGGCGTTTTTGAGCTTTTCCTGGCTGAGCCCGACCATGAGCCCGAGGACGGGGACGTCTGCCGGGTAGCGGATAACCCAATCGGCAAGGGCCTCTACGCTGATCTCCTGTATGCATTCAAGGCTCTGGGCTGCACCCTTGATCGCTTCTGTTTGGGCAGTTGTCGAAGTCGGGTCGATATGGGGTGTCAATCGGCCGAGCGAGGATAGATAGTCGTCGAAGGTGACAGGAGTGCTCATCAGTCCCTGCCCACGAAGATGTATTCGGTTACGTTTCGTCTGGTGGCAGCGGAGTGCGTTCCGAACGCATAGGTATGGTCTACTTCGCGTACTTCCACCCGCGGTTTGTAGGCCTGAAGGATTTCAATGATGCGGTCGCGTCCGGGCAACGCGTTCGACGAATAGGACAGGATGATCGCCCCGGCGTTTTTGAACTTGTCGAAAGTGCGGTCCAACGCATCTTCAATCGTCCGTTTGTATGCGAAGGGAGTGTATTTCTTCTCGATCTTCTTGGTTTTCGTATTCTCCATGATGGTGACTCCGCGCCAGTACAGGCTGAGGCCTTCGAGGAAGTGATAGCGCTTCATATAGTCGGCGTCGTCACTGGGCGGGGCATAGGGCGGGTCCAGGTAGACCAGGTCGGGGGAGTCCTGCGGGAGTTCGAACACGTCTCCATGGACGGACATGCTGGTCCGCTCCGATTCGAAGACCACTGAGTTGTAATCTGTGACGTGTTCGCGGAAGTGCTGGTGCAGTGGGAGTTGGAGGTCGCGGCGGCCATCGGCATAGCGGGACGAATCGGTGAAGGTGAAGACGCCTCGCGGCTGTTTGCGGGCGGCGGACAGAACCAAGGCGGCAAGCGCGATGTCGCGGGTGTAGTCGTCCAACTGGTCGATATGGGACCAAGCCGAGTCGAGGAATGCCCTGTCTTCGGCGCTGAAGTACAATCCGTCGAATGTGCTCTGGATGAAGTCGCGGTCATCTGCTGCCGGTCCACAGATCTTCTCCACCAGGTCTGTAGGTAGGGTGGCGTGCTGGTTTTCTACCGTGGCCCGGGTGATCGTCGTGGGGAAATGGAGGAAGTCATTGCTGACCACGGAGAACCCCATGGACTTCAACAGATATGAGACCACTCCGGATCCGGAGAAAGCATCAACCGCAGTGGTGCCACCCACGTGATTGAAGACTTCCCAGAGCGCGGGCAGTAGCCGGTACTTCGATCCCATGTACCGCAGACGCGGAAAGCTCCTGGCGCGCTGTAGAGGATCATCGAACAGCGTGGGTGTCTGGAGCGGGCTAGTGGTCATGCGACCATGCTAGCCGGGAGGTCTGACATCGGACTGTTCCGCCGACATACGGGGTGCTCCTCGCCATCGCACTGTAATGCACCTCACCTTATGTTTCTCGGAGCTTCCGCTAAAGTTCTGCTCAGGTAGTCCGCATTGGGCGGACCCACTCATGAAAGTGAATATGAGCGCAACATCCCGCATCTCCCGCGTCCTCGTCTCTGCGGCAGTGGCCCTCGGCCTCGTCGCCGGTGGCACCCCCGCCATCCAGGCCCTGGCACCCGAGGCGACGGTCGCCACGGCCCAGGCCGCGACCTCGGCGGCCAAGAAGGTCACCGTCAAGAAGATCCCCAATAAGAAGGTCAAGGGATCCGCCAAGGCCACCGTCAAGCCCAAGTACTCCAAGGGCAAGAAGGTCAAGGTCAAGTCCGCCAAGCTGACCGTCAAGAAGGGCAAGAAGACGGTCGCGAAGAACAAGAAGTCCGTCAAGCTCAAGGCCGGCACATACAAGGTCACGACGACCGTGAAGTACTCGCTCAAGGGCAAGAAGAAGGTCTACAAGGTCTCCAAGAAGCAGACGCTCAAGGTGATCAAGACGAAGGCGAAGGCCAAGAAGAAGCGCGGGACGCGTTACGTCCCCTCGGGCTGGAACTGCCCCAGGGCGTACCCGATCAAGGGGAACCAGTCCGGCATCTACCATGTGCCCGGCGGTACCTACTACGACCGGACCAACCCGGAGGAGTGCTTCTCCTCGGCAGCTGCCGCGCGTCATGCCGGCTACCGCGCCTCCAAGCGGTGAGATCCCCCGGAGTGCGAGCCCCGGCTCCACTCCGCTGACGACGGCTCCCGGGCCCTCTCTTTCCACTACTTACCGAAATGTTGATTTCCGAGCCGAAATGCCGGATTTTCACCACTTCGGTAAGTAGTGGAAGTCATTCAGGGGTGTGACCGGAATGAACGGTGTGACAGTGCCGTTGATTAGGATGGGATGACCGCCGAGGATACCGAGCGCCATTGCGCATCCGGGCCCCGGCACACAGTCATACGGCACACAGCCAACAGCATCTTCGAAGGGACCCGCGCGCAATGAGCGAAGAACTGGTCGTACTCCTGGACGACGCCGGCAATCCGATCGGCACCACGCCCAAGGCGACCGTGCACACGGAGGACACGCCCCTGCACCGGGCGTTCTCCTGCTTCGTCCACAATGAACAGGGCCAGATCCTGCTGACCCGCCGCGCGCTGAGCAAGAAGACCTGGCCCGGCGTGTGGACCAATTCCTTCTGCGGACACCCCGGTCCGGACGAACCCGACACCGAGGCCATCGCGCGGCGCGCCCAGGACGAACTGGGTATGCGCATCACCGACATCACCGAGGTCCTGCCGGACTTCCGCTACCGTGCGATCGACGCCTCGGGCATCGTGGAGAACGAGATCTGCCCCGTCTACACCGCGCAGATCGACGGCGATGTGCGTGCCCGCGCCGACGAAGTCATGGACTTCGCCTGGGTCGCCCCCGAGCAACTCACTCAGGCGCTGCGCGCGACCCCCTTCGCCTTCAGCCCCTGGTTGGGCTGGGAGTGGGAAGAGCTGGTGGGCCAGGCGTGAGGGCTTCGGGCGCAGAGGGCTCTGGCGCCTCGGAGTCGGTGCGCGGTGCCGCCGACCCCTTCGGACTGGACCTGCCGGTCGGCACCCGGCCGGTCGCCTCGGGCCCCTACCTGGAACACGGCGATGTGGTGCGCTGGCACTTCCGCCGCCACGACTACCCGCGTCACCTGACCGAGGTCGTCCAGCCGCTGCGCGTGGTCGCCCACGATGAGCGCGGCATCGTGCTGTGGCTGGCGGGGGACAGCGTGACGGTCGAGTCCCGGCTGGTCGGCTACGCGGACATCAATCCGCACCTGGTGCCCTTCGACGTGCGCTTCGTGCCGGATCCGCCCACCCGGGTGCAGGTGCCCGGCTCCTGGTACGGCAGCGGGGTGCTGCGCATCGTGCCGGCGGACAGCCCCTTCTCCGTCTGGGTCTTCCGCGACCGCACCGGGGCGCACAAGTCCTGGTACATCAACCTCGAACAGCAGCACCGGCTGTTGGACAGCGGGGACGTCGGAGTCGCAGCAGACCTGTTCACCGCCGACCACATCCTCGACGTGGTGGTGCGCCCCGATGGGAGCCGGCGCTTCAAGGACGAGGATGAGCTGGCCGGCGCGGTCGAATTCGGCATGTGGACACCCCGGATCACGGAGCGGATCCGCGCGAACTCGCAGATCGCGCTGGCTGCCCTCGAAGACGGGGCACACCCGGCCCACTGGGCGTTCTCTCCGGAATGGACGCAGTGGCGGGCTCCCGAAACGTGGGGGCCCCTCGGGGTTTAGAACTTCACAGCGCCGGGACATTCGATGATCCGCGGCAGCATCGAGAGTCCGGTTCATGCAGTTCTTGAAGCGCAGGATCCGCAAGAACCGGACTCTCGATGGACGCACGCCCCATCGAGTGGGAACCTACCCGCGGAAGAAGGCGAAGACCTGGGCGATCTGCTCGGGTTCGGCGCCCGCTGCCAGCGCCAGGGTCAACAGCAGGCGGGCCTTCCTGGCATCGACGAAGCCCGCGGGGATCAGCCCCAGCCGCTGCAGGTCCAACTCCGAGCCCGGATAGCCGTAGGTGGACTCCAGGGTCCGGCCCGAGCCGGTGCGCGAGGCGTAGACGACTGGCACCCGCTTGGCCAGGGCCTCGACCTCGTCCAGGGCCCAGAACGGCACATGGCCGCCGCCCACACCCGCGATCACCGCGCCGGCATAGCCCGCATCCGGCAGGTACGACAGCAGCTTGAGCGATTCGCCCATGCCCACCTCGATCAGCGCGACGTCCGGATAGGTGCCGCGCCCGGTGATCTCCGGCAGCTCGGTGCCAGGCTCGCCCAAGGCCGTCGCGCCATTCACGCCAGCGCCCGCCGCGCCTTCCGGCCCCGGCTCCTGCTCGGGCACGCCGAAGGGGCTGGGCACCCGGGCGGGCATATGCGCCAGGACGAGCCGGTCCTCGGACACCCAGCCCAAGGGCCCGGCTGCGGGACCCGAGGTGAAGGTCGACGCCGAGGACGCGTGCGCCTTGCGCACGAACGTCGGGTCGTGCACCTCGTCGTTGAACACGAGCACGGCCGGCAGGAATGACATCTGCTCGTCGAGCGCGGTGACCACGGCTGCACGGACGTTCGCGGGACCGTCGGCGCCTGGTAGGGATGGCCCGCGCATCGCGCCGGTCAGCACGATCGGGATGCCCGCATCGTTCATCACCGACAGCGCGAAGGCGGACTCCTCCAGGGTGTCGGTGCCCTGCGTGAGCACCACGGCGCGGGCGCCCGCCGCAGCGGCTCGGCGGGTGGCGCGCACAACGCGTGCCAGGTGGTCCAGGGTGATCGCGCCGGAGCCCACCTGCGCGATCTGCTCGAAGGTCACGCGCACCCCGCCGGCCGGCGCGCCCTCCGGGCCCAGCAGCTCGGGTCCCGGACCGCCGGCCAGCCCGGTGCCCGGCAGGGTGTCCAGGCGCGCGGCAGCCGCAATGGCCTCGGCCCCTACCTGCGGGGTCACGCCCGCGTTCCCGGAATCCGCCGGGACCGAGGCGATCGTGCCGCCCAGCGCCAGGAAGTGGATGAGCGGGGCGGACCCGTCATGGGCGGCGGGAGCGGCCGGGAAGCCGGCGGGTACAGCGTCTGTCACAGAACTACCTTCCAGATGATCATGAGGACCGTGGTGAAGAAGCCCACCACGTAGTTGATGCGGATGAAGAACTTCCAGCCGTCGTGCGCACGGGCGGAGTCCTCGTCCGAGATGTTCCAGAACCGCCCGGCCATCACCAGATAGGGCACGGCCAGCAGCGAGCCCAGCCACAGGGGCCAGGGCGCGAAGGCGACGAGGACGCCGGCCACCGCGTAGAGCAGCACCGCCAGCTGGCAGGTGGCCCTGGCGCCCAGCACGGTGGCCACGGACTTCAGGCCGGCCGCGCGGTCGGGGCCCACGTCCTGCACCGCGCCGAAGGCCTGGCTGGCCACGCCCCACAGGAAGAAGGCCAGCAGCACGCGGGTGCCGGTGGCGTCGGGCCAGGCGCCCACGCAGGCCAGGGCGAACCAGGCGGGGGAGGAGAAGTGTACGGACGAGGTGACCGAGTCCAGGATCGGCACCTCCTTGAACCGCAGTCCCTTGACGCTGTAGGCGGCCACCGCGAACAGGCTCAGCGCCAGCACGCCGACCATCGCCCACGAGCCGACCACTACGAAGTACGCGACGAAGGGCAGGCAGCTCAGGATGGCCGAGGTGATGATCGTGTGATGGTGGCCCGGTGGCACCAGGTGCCCCTCGACGCCGCCCTTGCGTGGATTGCGCAGGTCCGATTCGTAGTCGAAGACGTCGTTGATGCCGTACATCGCGAGGTTGTAGGGGATGAGGAAGAACAGGCAGCCGATCCAGAACGTCCAGTCCGGGCCGCCGCCGGCCAGCAGGTAGGCGGCGCCGAAGGGGAAGGCCGTGTTGATCCAGGAGATCGGCCGCGAGGAGCGGATGACATCGCCCAGGGATGCGTGACCGGCGGCTTTCTGGATGGTTTCAGCGTTCGTCTGCATGCGTGTGCGTTCCTCCCGTCGACGACTCGCCTGTATCGGCCAGGGTACTCGGTTGCCCGCGCTGTGGTGTCGGACCCAACAGGCTCCACAGCGCCGGCAGGGTGAGGGCGGCGAACAGCGAGTAGGCCAGATCCTCCACCGGCATCAGGCCGATGCGCGCTCCGCTGGAGTGTGCGCTGCTGTACTCCATCAACCCCACCAGGATCATGATGTTGTCGAACACTATAGTCAGCGCGAACAGGATCGCGGCGGCGCCCAGCCCCGCACGCCACGACAGTCCGCCGCGGCGCAGCGCCACTCCGAACACGATGGCGGCTGGGACCAGGAAGACCAGGTTGATCAGGGTATAGGTCATCGTCTGTCCCCTGAGTCGCCGAGGCGCTTGCGCAGGGTAAGCAAGATCCTCGCCGATCCCGTGTAGAGGACCATGGTGCACCAGATGAGGAAGGCCAGGAAGAACAGTTCCTCCAGCGTCAGGTGGGGGACGATCTCGATACCGGACAGATAGGGGCTGGGGCCGCGGGTGAACACGCCGAAGCCGATCCCCAACAGGTCCCAGGCGATGAAGCACACGAAGCCGATCCCGTGCACCCAGGCGGCGCGGCGGGCGTCGGCGAACCAGAACAGGCCGAAGCGCCAGTCCAACAGCCCCATGCAGGCCAGCCCGCCCAGCAGGCAGCCGAGGTAGGCGAAGGTCATGGGTGCTGTACCCCCGTGCGGCCGGCGCCCGGCTGCAGCGTTCCCGGGCACGGTGTTTCCCCGCGCAGGACTTCTTTGCGCAGTGCCGCGGGCTCCAGCGGATGTGTGGAGCGGTCGTCCAACAGGGCCTTGAGGACGTTCTCCGCACTGATCAGCGCCATCGGCAGGCCCACCCCCGGCGCGGCGTAGGTTCCGGCATAGGCCAGATTCCCCACGCGCCGGCTCAGTGTGCGCCCCCGGAACATCGCGGACTGGAACAGCGTGTTCGCAGGTCCCAGTGCGGTGCCCGACCAGGCGTAATAGGAGCGCGCATAGTCACCGGGGGCCAGCAGATGGCGGACCAGTGTGCGTTCGCGCAGATCCGGGGCGTCTATGCGTGCGCCGACGGCATCGACGATGCCGTCGGCATAGTCCTCGACGTCGTTCCGGCCTGCGCGCAGCTGTTCATCTGCGGGGACCGGGACCAGGACGAACAGGTTCTCGCAGTCCGCCGGTGCCACCGATGGGTCCGTGACCGATGGTGTGCACACGTAGGCGCTGGCCGGCTGTGGCAGGACGCGCTCGGTGAAGATCTGGTCGAAGTTGCGGTCCCAGTCGCGGGTGAAGAACAGATTGTGGTGGGTCAGCTCGGGCAGGCGTCCACGCACCCCCAACATCAGGGTCAGCGCCCCGAAGCCGGGGTCCTTGCGGCCTCCCAGAGCCGATGCCACGCGCTCGCGTGTGCCACCGTGCGTCACCGGGCTGTGGATAGCCGCCCCACCAGGCACCGTGCGTCCCCAGGCCTGTGGACGCACGGTGCGCGCCCATCCGGGCAGCAGGCGCGTCTCGAAGTGGTGCTGGTCCCCGGCCGAGACCAGGAAGTCCAGTGGCACCGACTCCAGCGCGGGCCCTGTTCCCGCTGGGTCCCTCTGCGGGTTCGAATGTGGGGCAGTGTGCGGGTTCGAACGTGGGGTCGAGCGCCGGATCAGCACCTCGTGCACACTGCCGCTCCGGCCGGAGCCCCGCATGCCGCGGGAGGTGGGGCGGTCCGCCCGCACTGCCACGACCTCGGCGCCGGTGTGGATGCGCACGCCCGCGGCCCGCGCCAGACCCGCGATCGCCGTGATGATCGTGTGCATCCCGCCCAGGGGGTACTGCACGCCGTCGACCAGATCCAGATGGCTCATCAGCTGGTACAGCGCGGGCGCGCGCCGGGGCTCGGTGCCCAGGAAGACCGCCGGATAGCCCAGCATCTGGCGCAGCAGCGGGTGCTCGACCGTCCGCTCGACGCGGTGCCCCAGGCTGCCGGCCAGCAGTCCCGGCAACCGCGGCAGCCTGCTGAGCACCCGGGCCGAGGCCAGCGCGGAGTAGCCGCGCGCGCCCGTGAAAGTCGTGTAGAGGAAGGAGTCGAGGGCGAGCCGGTAAGTGTCGCTCGCTTCGTCCAGGTAGGCGTCCAATGTGTGGGACGAGCCGGGTTCGAGGGCTTCGGCCAGGGACAGCACGCGCTCACGGGGGACCCTGTGACCTCCGGTCGATCCGGTGTGGATGGGCGCGGTTGTGGCGGCAGGGCTGTGACCTCCGGTCGGGATGGCGCCGGGGACGTCGATGGAACCGGAGCCGGCCGTATCGAAGATGCGGTAGCCGGGGTCCAGTGTGATCATGTCCAACTGTTCGTCCGTCGAGGTGCCGCACAGGTTGAAGAAGTGCTCGAAGACCTCGGGCATCAGGTACCAGCTGGGGCCGGTGTCGAAGGTGAAACCGGAGTCCTCGATGATGCCGGCCCGGCCTCCGAGCTGCGGATTCTTCTCCCACAGATCCACATCGGCGCCTGCGCGGGCCAACAGGGTGGCGGTGGCCAGGCCTGCGATCCCCCCGCCGATCACACCGATTCTCATGCGTGCCGGTCCTCGTCATGCCGGTCTGTTCGGTGTTGGTCCGCCCGGGCTTGGTCCGCCTGCTGCCGGTTCTTTCGGCGCAGGCTGCGCGGGGCGTGCGGCAGCAGGGCGCGCTCCAGCAGAGTGCGTGTCGGGGAGCCCGCCTGCCCGGAGCGGGAGGTCGCGCCCCGGCACACGGCGCCGGCCACGATCGCCAGTTTCTTCGCATCGGGCACCCGGATCCGGGAGGTGGCCAGGAGTTCGGCCGGTGCGGCGTCCAGCCGCTCGGTGAGCTCGGCGAACAGGTCGTGGGCAGCCCAGACGGCGGGCCGTACGGGGGTCGGCAATTCGTCGATGACGGTTGCCGCCCTGGCCAGGTCTGCGCGGATAACGGCGACTTCACGGTCCTTGGCCTCGGCGTTCATGCCAGTGGCGTTCATGCCCCCAAACCGGGAAGATGCCCCGGTATCCGGGGGTGTTTCCCCGGTTTCGGGGCATGCGCACAGATAGGCGCGGTGCAGATCGTCCGCGTCCTCGGCCAGGTCGCGCAGGAAGTTCACGCGCTGGAACGCAGAGCCCAGGGCCCGGGCCCCGTCCTCCAGCCGGGTCAGGCGCGCGGCCGGGACCGGGGCGTCGGCGAGGAAGATGCGCAGGCACATCAGTCCCACGACCTCGGCGGAACCGTGGATATATGCGGCCAGCGTTTCGGGGGTGTGGGGTTCGGGGTCCGCGTCGGCGGCCATCGAGGCGAAGAACGGGTCCCAGAGTTCGGCGGTGATCCCGGTCGCCCTGGCGGTCTGGGCGAAGGCGTGGACGATCAGATCGGAGGAGAAACCGCAGTCCACCGCACGGACGATGCGGGCGCGGAAGGCCTCGAGCTCCGCGATCTTCTGTGCGCCGGTGGCGTTCGGCCAGGCGCCGTCGACGACCTCGTCGGCCACGCGGACCATCGCGTAGAGGTGGCCGATGCGTTCCGAAACGGGGCTGGGCAGCAGGCGGGAGGCCAGGGAGAAGCTGGTGGAGTAGCGTCCGATCACCGTGCGGGCCGCTCGTCCGGCCGCGCGCGTGTACATCGGGGCCGGTGCTTGGGTCATAGGCAAATCATCTCATGTCGGCATGGTGGGACGGCCCGGGCCGGTCGCTGCCGCATCACATGCGCAAACCTGCAAGGCATACGCATATATGCGTATGCCTTGCAGGTTTGCGCATGTGATGTCGTGAGGCTGGCGTGATCCTATCGAAGTGCCAGTTGCCGCGATCGTAAAGAGAACAAGCAATATTGTTAAAATAGGGGGCGCCGGGTATGGTGGCTTCACTCCAGTAGGCGATGGGGATGTACGTGGAGGTGTGTCCGTCCAGTACGTCCGACAGGAGGAGCAATGATGCACTCGGATCGTAAGACGCCGCTTCACGCGAGCACTTGGGCCGTGCTCGGGGTGTTCCTGATTCTGTGGGCGGCGATTTCAGTACCCGCGTTCGTACAGGAGTCCGCCCCCGCCGCAATCGTCATCAGTCTTGCGGCACTGATTCCCCTGGGCCTCAGTGGCATCATCATCGTAAGACGGGACCGGCGGCGAGTCCGGTGAGCCCGATTCGCCTACAAGGGGAGTGGAGGACGTGATGACCGATTCGCTGACAGCGTCGCCGGGACCGGCGCAGCCCGATTCGCAGAGGCCGGCGTCGGCCGGTTGGAAGCCCCTGTTGTGGGTGATGTCGTGCTTGGCCTGTGTGTCCACTGCCATCGCGGTTGCCATGTGGATTTGGGCTCGCAATGCCGAGGAAGGCTGGATCACGATCGGAGCGATGGCCATCATCGCCATCTTCGTCGCGGCCTGCTTCATCGTCCTCGCGCTGGTCTATTGGATCGTCTACCTCATCCTGCGCCTGCGCGAACGGAGATGGAACATATAACGGACCATATGATGAGGCCATGACACAGAACGCGATGCCCGCTTCGGCGGGCGACGGCATCCGTTCGCCATCGCACGGGGACTCCCGCACGATGGAGCACGGCACCTCCCATGCAATGGCGGGCCGGCCGTACGCCTCGGCGCTGATCGGGTGGACCGCGGCGGCGATCACCTCGGGCATGGTGCTCAGCCTGCTCATCAACCGCCCCTGGGATCGGGACTACGGATCGCTGGACGTGGCGGGGTTCTACTTTCTCATAGTCGGTTTCATTGCGGTCCCGTGCCTGCTGCTGGACCTGAGCGTGACCTTCCTGTTCAAACACCCGGGCTGGAGCGCGGCAATCCTCTGGTCGCTGCTGGGCTGCTACTTCGCGCTGGTGTCCCTGTGCCTGTTCGTGCCGTGGCTGGAGGAGTACACGTTCGGGATCTGGTTCATGTTCGCCTACGCCGTCCTGGTCGTCCCCATCGGCATATTCGTGAAGTTCCTGGCCCGGCGACGGTTCGCACGCACAGCACCCGCCATCCACCACCTGTAGTGATCCGGGTAACATCCCTGCGATAGCATGAACACGACGGCGGATGTCCGAGTCCGCCCGCACGCATTTCCATGATTCGAAGGAGCATCGTGGCATCCAGCACGGCAACATCCAGCACTCCAGCACACACCCCCGCAACGACCGGCCCGACTCCCGACCCCGCGTCCCAGCACCGGAACGTCGCCGACATCGTCTTCGCCAATGCGCAGGCCGACCCGCAGCGCATCGCGGTCCGCGGCCCCCTGCCCGCGGAACCGGGTGACCCCAGATTGGAGATCACCCGAGCCCAGTTGGCCGGCCTGGTCACGGCGCGCGCTCAAGAACTCACCGCGGCCTACAGTGTGGGCGAGCGAATCGTGCTGATCTGCCCGACCACCGCGGAATTCGTCGTCGAGTTCTTCGCAGCCCAGGCCGCGGGCCTCATCGTCGTTCCCGTCAACCCCCTGTCGACCGCGCGCGAACTCCGGCATTTCCTCAGCGACTCCGGCGCCTCGGCCGTCATCGCCCACCCCGTCTGCAACTCCGCGGCCCAGAAGGCCGTAGCCGAACTTTCGGAGGGGGCCGGCACCGGGGCCGCCCCGGCCGGCGGTGCAACGGACGCCGAGGCCGCAGCGGGCTCCGCGCCGGCCCTCGCCTACGCCGATATCGCGCTGATCGACGCAGCCCGGCTGGGCGCTGCCACGGAAGCGGGCTGGGAGTCCTACCAACCCGTGCCGCGCACGGGCGAGGACGTCGCGGTCCTGCTCTACACCTCGGGCACCACGGGCAACCCGAAGGGTGCCATTCTGACCGTGGACAACCTGGTGGCCACCGGCAGGATGTGCTGTGAGGCCTGTGGCGGCACCCCCGATGACGTCTTCGCCACCGCGCTGCCGCTGTTCCACGTGTTCGGTCTGGTCAGCGTGCTGCTGTCGGCTATGAACTGCGGCGCGCCCATCACCCTGCTGCCGCGCTTCAACCCGATCGAATACCTGCAGGTGATCCAGACGGACAGGGTCACCGTCACCGGCGGCGTGCCCACCATGTGGAACGCGGTCGTGCACGCACCGGGCGACTACGACGTCAGCAGCCTGCGCATCGCGATCTCCGGCGGGGCGTCTATCGCCGCCGAGGTGATGCGCCAGTTCGAGCAGCGCTTCGGCGCGACCATCACGGAGGGCTACGGGCTCACGGAGACGACGGCCAACGCCTCGGTCAATCCGCGCGACGGCAGGATCGTCGTGGGCTCCGTGGGCCTGCCCACCAACGGCCAGCCCGAACTGTGTGTCAAGGACGACGAGGGCAATCGGGTCGCCCCTGGCGAGGTCGGCGAGGTCTGCGTCAAGGGCGTCAACGTCATGGCCGGATACTGGAACAACCCCGAGGCCACCGCCAAGGTCTTCGACGACGAGGGCTTCTTCCACACCGGCGACCTGGGCCGGATGGACGAAGACGGCTACCTCTACATCGTCGACCGGCTCAAGGACCTCATCATCCACGGCGGCTACAACGTCTACCCGCGCGAGGTCGAAGAGGTCCTCTACGAGCACCCCGGCATCCTGGAGGTCGCCGTCATCGGCATCCCCGATGAGAAGTACGGCCAGACGGTCACCGCGGTCATCACGCCGATGCCCGGCGTCACCCTGACCGAGGACGAGATCGAGGCCTATACGCGCGAGAACCTGGCCGCCTACAAGATCCCGCGGCGCATCGTGTTCGTCGAGTCCCTGCCCAAGGGCGCCACGGGCAAGATCCTCAAGCGCAGCATCGAAGTCGACTGAACGCCGGTCGGCTGAGGCGCCGGCTGAATGGCGATGGGGCCGAGGTCCCGGGCGGGGGTGTGTACCCCGGCCGGGACCTCGGCCCCATTCCTTTTGCCCTTGCTCAGGCGTTCGAGTGCAGGTGTTCACCCGGCACTGCGGTGGGGTTCTCGCGGACGTGCTTGGGGTTCGTCTCGCGCAGGGGCAGGGTGCACAGGATCGTGCACAGCGCGGTCAGGCAGACGAACAGTGTGATGCCCAGGGTCGACCCGTTCATCTTCGCGATGATCCAGGTCATCACCACCGGGGTCGAACCGGAGACCACAATCGCATTGAGCTGATAGGCCAGGGACACGGCGGAGTAGCGGATCTGCGGGGCGAACAGCTCACCGAAGTAGGCCGCGATCGGCGCGTAGATGAGTGACTGGAAGCAGCTGGCGATGGTCACGGCGACGGTGAACAGCCAGATGTTGGCGGTGTTGACCAGGGCGAAGTATGGGAATGCGAAGGCCAGCACGCCGATTCCGCCGATCAGGATGACCGGTTTGCGGCCGTGGGAGTCGGCCAGCTTGCCGCCGATGACCATGAAGATCGCTCCGGCCACACAGGAGGCCATGGCGCCCAACAACATCTGGTTGTAGTCCATGTTCAGATATTTGGTGCCGTAGGACAGGACGCCGGCGATCGAGATGTAGAAGATGCAGTTGGTGCCGGACAGGGTGCCGGCCGCCAACAGGATGGTCTTCCAGTTCGACTTGACGGCCTGCCACAGCGGGGTCTTGACGACTGCGGGCTTGTCCGCTTGGCCGGCTGCGACCTCTTCCTCCAGCTGCTTGAACTCGGGGGAGTCCTCGACCTTGAGCTGGATGTACATGACGATCGGGACCAGCAGGGCGGTGGCCCAGAAGGGGATGCGCCAGCCCCAGGTGGTGAAGGCGTCTTGACTCAGAGCCACCGACACGCCCACGAACACCAGGTTGCCCAGCAGCGCGCCGCAGGGCACGCCCAGCTGGGTGAAGGAGCCGGAGAACGCGCGGTGCTTGGGGCCGGCGGACTCGCTGAGCAACAGGGCCATACCGCCCCACTGCGCTCCGCAGGCCGCACCCTGGACGAACCGGCAGACTACCAGCAGGACTGGGGCGGCCGCGCCGATGGTGCCCGCCGATGGCAGGCAGCCGATGATGAAGGTGAAGACCGCCATACCGGTCAGGGCGATGACGACCATGGGCTTGCGCCCCAGCTTGTCGCCATAGTTGCCGGCCAGCAGGCCTCCGATGGGCCGGGCGATGAAACCGGCCCAGAAGGTGGAGAACGCGAGCATCGTGCCGACCAGGGCATTGGTCTCCGGGAAGAACACGTGGGGGAACACGATCGCGGCGGCTGTGCCGTAGAGGAAGAAGTCGTACCATTCGATCGACGAGCCGATCAGCCCGGCGGCCAGCAGGCCCTTGTGCTTGGAGGCGGGCGGGGCCGCGGCAGATGTTCGGTGCTGCACTGCGCTTGTAGTCATGATGCCTTTCGTCGTTGAAAGTAGCGGACTCAGAGCCACTGTGTTCGGAGCCGATGCGCCCTGAACTACTGTGGTCTGAGTCTCAATGTGCAATTTATATACTTTCGTTTCGCCCGGGCCGCGGTCAAATACCTCGCCGGGCGGTTCGTGGGTGGGGTGGCGGAGGGTCGTCGGTCGGCCGGTGGCGGACAGGGATCGGACTGATTCAGCTTTCTGCCATTCCATTGCCATGAAGCGTTCACGGCCATCCCAGGGCCGGTCCAGGGTGGCTCCGTATGGTTATCACCAGTGAGGCCGGTTCTTCGGTGGCGAGCTGCGGGGCTCGTCTTTTGGGGAGTGGTACCGAACTTTATGGACCGGCCTCACTTCTCTTCTTGGTTGGAGAGTCTTTATGGGGGAAACGGGCCCGGATCGAAAGATCCGGGCCCGTTTCGCATGTCCGGGTGCCGCGCCTTGCCGAGTGGCTCTCGCCAGTTGGGCGCCCGTTGGGCCAGGTGCCTGCGCCTTGTCGAGTGGCTCCACAATGGCACCGGTGGCAGCAAAGATCGTGAGTTTTGCTGCCACCCATGCATGTGTGGAGCCACTGCCGGGGTTGTTAGGCGCGCAGGATGAGGGCCGTGGCCAGGGCCGCCTCGGTCGCCTCGAAGCCCTTGTCCTCGGTCGACCCGGGCAGGCCGGCGCGTGCCAGGGCCTGTGCATCGTCATCGCAGGTCAGCAGCCCGAATCCCACAGGGGTCCCGGTGTCCAGCGCCACCCGGTTCAGGCCGTCGGTGGCGGCCGCGCACACATAGTCGAAGTGCGGGGTGCCACCGCGTATCACCACGCCCAGCGCCACCACCGCGTCCGAGGTCCGCGCGTACTTCTGTGCCACCACCGGCAGTTCGAAACTGCCAGGCACGCGGACGACCCGAGGTTCGATCCCGGCCACCGCGGCCGCGCGCAGGGCGCCCGCGATCAACCCGTCCATCACCTCGGTGTGCCAGCTGGCGGCCACGATCGTCAGCGTCAGCTCCTTGAGCTGCGGGTGCTCGGCTGCGAGTTCGTCCAGATGTGCGGTGGGTGCCCCGTGCTGGGCCATCAGGAGGCCTTCCTTTCGATGAGTGCGGATGCGGGTGCGCTGTGCTCTGCGGCGAGGTCCGGGTGCGCAGGCTGGGCGTGCCGGGCGTCGGGTGCCCCGGCGACTCCGGCACTGCCGACTCCGGCCCCGGCGACTCCGGTTCCGCCGATCAGGTGGTGCATGCGGTCGCGCTTGGTGCGCAGATAGGCGGCGTTCTCCGCCCGCGCCGGAATGTCCACGGACACCCGCTCGGCGACCTCGATCCCGTGTTCGGCCAGGGCCGAGACCTTCGCCGGATTGTTCGTCAGCAGGCGCACCCGCCGGATCCCCATGCCGGTCAGGATCGCCGCGGCCGCCGCGTAGTCCCTGGCGTCCACCGGCAGTCCCAGGTGCGTGTTCGCGTCCACGGTGTCCAGCCCGCCGTCCTGCAGCGCGTAGGCGCGCAGTTTGTTGAACAGGCCGATCCCGCGGCCCTCCTGCCCGCGCAGGTAGATCAGCGTGCCCCCGGCCGAGGCGATCGCGCGCAGCCCCGCGGCCAACTGCTCGCCACAGTCGCACCGGTGCGAGGCGAACACATCGCCGGTCAGGCACTCCGAGTGCACCCGCACCAACGGCGCGGATTGGCCGGCATGGCCGGCCACCGGCGCATCGGATTCCGTGGCCGAGGCCCCGGCTCCGGCCACCTCCGCTCCTGCCACGTCTGCTCCGGCAGAGTCAGCCGTGGCGCCGGCTTCGGCCACGTCTGCTCCGGCAGCCGAGGCACCAGCAGCGCTCCCCGCTGCGCTCAGGCTCAGGTGCTCGACCCCGTCGACGGTCCACGCGCGTGCGGTGAAGGTGCCGAACTCGGTCGGCAGGACGACGGGATCGGTCGAGGTGGCTGCGCCGGCTGTGATCCCGTCCCCGGCTGCGGCCTCCGTGGCTCCCGCCATATCGCGGGCGTCCAGGTAGGCGATGAGCTCCTCGATCGATACGAGCATCAGCCCGTGCAGGCGTGCGAAGGGCCGCAGGTCGTCCAGCCGCATCATCGGGCCCTCGTCGTGGACCACCTCGGCGATGACGGCCACAGGCTCGAAACCGGCCAGGCGCGCGAACTCGACCCCGGCCTCGGTGTGGCCGGCGCGTTCGCGGACCCCACCGTCCTTGGCGATGAGCGGGAAGACGTGCCCGGGCCGGTGCAGTTGTGTGGGCAGTGCGGCAGGGTCGGCCAGCACCTGGGCGGTCAGTGCGCGGTCCGCCGCCGAGATCCCCGTGCTGGTGCCGGCCGAGGCGTCGCAGCTGACGGTGTACGCAGTGCCCTTGGGGTCCTGGTTGTTCGCGACCATGGGCGGCAGCTCCATGGCCCGGGCGCGCTCGGCGGTCATCGGCGCGCACACCACGCCCGAGGAGTGGCGGATGATGAAGCCCATCCACTTGGCCGTCACGGTCGCTGCGGGCATGATGAGGTCGCCCTCGTTCTCCCGGTCCTCATCGTCGACGACGATGATCGGCCGGCCCGCGCGCAGGGCGGCGATGGCCTGGTCGATGGTGTTCAGAGCGGTGGGCGTGTCCGGCGTTTCGGGCGCCGAGGTCCCTGCCGGCTGGGTGGCCGGAGCCTGTGGGGTGGTGGATGTGGTGGTCATGCGGTGGCTCCTTCTGTGCTTGCGTTCTGTGCTGTCGGTACGGTTGCGAATGCGGTGAGGCGGGCGGCGTACTTGGCGATGACGTCGACCTCGAGGTTGACGCGGCGCCCCGGTGCGGCCTCGCCCAGGATCGTGTGTTCTCGGGTGGCCGGGATCAGGCTGACCTCGACCCAGTGCGCGGCACCGTCCTCCGGCGCCGAGGTCCCGGGCGCCGGGCTGACCCCGCTGATCGTCAGGGACACCCCGTCGATGGCGATCGAGCCCTTGAGCGCGGTGAACGGCGCCAGGTCGCTCGGCACGGTGAAGCGGTAGACGGCCCAGGATCCGTGGTCGGCGATCGAGGCCAGCACGCCGGTGCCGTCCACATGGCCCTGCACGATGTGCCCGTCGAAGCGCCCGGAGGGGCTCAGACACCGCTCCAGATTGACCCGGCTGCCCGGAGCCAGGTCCCCCAACGAGGTCAACCGCAGGGTCTCGCCCATGACATCGGCGGTGAAGACTCCGTCCGCCCCCCGCCGAGTCGTCATGAATGTGCGTTCGGCGGAGGTTTCGTCGCACTTTTGTGACGACTCGGCGCGGGGTGCGGGGACCGCGGTGAGGCAGACGCCGTTGACCGCCAGCGAGCCCCCGCGCGGCAGGTCCTCGATCAGCCGGCCCGCGTCGATCGTGATGCGGGCACTGCCGTCGGGCAGGGACTCCAGGGCGGTGACGGTGCCGAGGGCCTCGATGATTCCGGTGAACACTATGCGTCTCCTTGAGAGTTGTCGGTGGAAGTCTGTGGTGCCGAGTCGGCGGGTGGCTGCCCGGAGCTGGGACCGGGGCCCGCCGAGCCCGGCCCGTCTGCCTCTACGGGCACCAGGCGGGTCAGCATGTCGGGCCCCAAGCGGACTGGGGCAGAGGCCGGTGCCGAGGCCGGGTCCGGGGTGAAGGCCAGGGCATCGCGCAGGGTTCCGATGCCGGGCAGGCGAACACTGGGCGTGCCCGCGCCCAGGAGCAGGGGAGCGGTATAGACCAGCAGCTCGTCGACCAGTCCCGCCTGCAGGAACGAGCCGACCAGGCCTGGCCCGCCCTCAACCAGCACATGGTCGCAGCCGTCTGCCTTGAGATCCCGCAGGACCCGGAGCAAGAATTCCGGCTCGGCTGCACCTTCGCCGGCACCGCCCGCGGCCTCGGACCGCAACCCCGAGCCCGCTGGCCGGTACTGCCGCAGGCCCGGATTTGCGCGCAGCTGTGCATCTGCGGGCACGTCCCGGGAGCCGATGACCACCGGTACCGGCTGGCGCTCGGCCGGCTCGCCCGTGGGCAGGCGCGCGCTCAACCGTGGGTCGTCGGCCAGCACCGTGCCGGTGCCCACCAGGATCGCATCGACCCGGCCGCGCACCCCGTGGGCGTGCTCGCGGGCCTGCGCCGAGGTGATCCACTGGCTCGTGCCATCGGCCGCCGCCGAGAACCCGTCCAGGGACTGCGCGATCTTGGCGGTGACGAAGGGTCGCGCGCCCCGAGCGGCGGCGAACCACCGCGCGTTCAGCGCGCCGGCGGCGGCGCCGCGCAGACCGGAGCGAACCTCGACGCCGGCGTCGAGCAGGGTTTCGGCGCCGCCGCCGTGACCGGGTACCGGGTCGGCCTGGGCGAAGATCACCCGGGGGATGCCGGCGGCGATGATGGCCCGGGCGCAGGGGCCGGTGCGGCCGGTGTGATTGCAGGGCTCCAGCGTCACCAGCAGCGTCGCCGTGCCCAGGTCGATGCCCGCCGCCCGGGCGCGCGCCAGTGCGTCGATCTCCGCATGCGGGGTGCCGGCTCCCCGGTGGTAGCCGGTCACGCAGTCACCGTCGGCGCCCAGGACCGAGGCCCCCACCAGCGGGTTCGCCCCGCGGACTCCGAGTGCTGCTGCCGCCAGGGCGGCGTCCATCGCCGCGGCCTCGGCGGCTGTGAAGCCCATGGCCCCGGGGGACGAAAAAACCGTCCGGTTCACTCTCAACCTCACCTTCTACCCGAGGTGAGGGAGGTGCGCCGAACGGTGCGAGTGCTGTGACGGTATGCGCCGCCACCCGGGCCATCCACATGCGGCGGTACCGGACTTCGAGGAGGACTCGAGGAACCAGGGCGTCGCGAATGCGAACAGGCACGGTGCCTGTTGTTCCTCCCATCCAGACTTTCACTGTCGGTCTCGGAATCCCACCGAGTCAACCGGACGCGCGGGCCCCGTTCGGGACACGGCGTTCGGGTCGCGGACTATACCGCCGGTACGGAATCTCACCGTCCCCGGAACACGTATTCAAAAGTAAACCCTGGAATCGAGTTCCGCAAGGGCGTCTCGCCGTCGGGTTAAGCTGGCGGGCATGCGCAATGAGAAGCACACATCCGGTCCGGCGCGGGTCTGCGCCACCTTCGGGGTGCTCTGCCTGCTGCTGACCTACCCGATGCTGTTGCTCCAGTCGAGGCAAGCCGAACACTCCGCCGAGAGCTGGAACGGGTGCGATCCGGGCGCGGCGCTCGGTGAAACGTCCTCATCTATGATCGAACTCCGCTTCTTCCCGCCCGTTCTCGTCTGCCGGCAGTCCGGGGGAGGAGACCCCGGCGGCGGACCCGCCGGCGCCCCGACCTGGGAGACCACGACCGTGCAGTGGATCGGCCCGGCGCACGTGCTGTTCTGGATCGGCGTCGCCCTGCTGCTCACCGGCGTGGTCCTCGGGTGGTTCCACTGGCGCGGGCACGCGGCGCGCTCCGGTGGCAAACCCGTGCTGTAGCCGAACACTCAGCTTCCTCTAAAGTTGTGGGTATGACTGCAACAGCACCCAGCGCGCTTGGCGCCGACGATCAGAAGTACCTGGACCTGGCGATCGAACAGGCCGAGATCAGCTGGAACGAGGGCGGCGTGCCGATCGGCGCGGCCCTGGTCCACAAGAGCGGCAAGGTCCTGGCGGTGGGCCACAACCAGCGCGTGCAGATGGACAGCGCGATCCGCCATGGCGAAACCGACTGCCTGGAGAACGCCGGCCGTCTGCCCGCCAATGTCTATCGTGAATCCACCCTCTACACGACCCTGTCCCCGTGTACCATGTGCGCCGGCTCCGCCATCCTCTACGACATCCCGCGCGTGGTCATGGGCGAGAACCGCGCCTTCGAGGCCTCCGAGGACTGGCTGCGTGCCAACGGCGTCGAGGTCATCAACGCCGACGACGCCCGCTGCGTGGCGCTGATGCAGAAAATGCTCGACGAGCGCCCGCAGATCTGGGCCGAGGACATCGGCGTGGAAACCGCAGAACTCGCATGAGCGCGGAGCAGGTTCCCGTCGACCCGGACTACCCCGTCACCCCCGTGCCCCGGCACGCCCGCAAGGGGTTCTTCTCGCTCATGGTCGTGCTGCTGGGCTTCACGATCTTCACCCCCACGATGCTGGCCGGCGCCAGCCTGGGCGAGTCCTTCGACCTGTCCGGCCTGCTCATGGTCATCCTGGTGGGCTCCGTGGTGCTGGGCGCCTATGTCGCGACCCTGGGCTGGATCGGCGCGCGGACCGGCCTGACCACCGTCGTCATGTCCCGCTATACCTTGGGCACCAAGGGGTCGAAACTGGCCTCGGTGCTGCTGGGCGGCACGCAGATCGGCTGGTACGGGGTGGTCGTCGGCACGATCGGCGACCTGACGTCCCAGGCCTTCGGCTGGGAGTCCTACGCCGCGCGCGCCGCGGTCATGGTGGTCGTCAGCGTGCTCATGTGCGCCACCGCCTGCTATGGCTACCACGGCATGTACTGGGTGTCGCTGGTGTCGACCCCGCTCATCCTGATCCTGGCCTTCTGGGTCATGTTCCGCTCACTGGAGGAGGTCGGCGGCTGGTCCGGCCTGGCCGCGATCGACCCGCCGGGGCACATGACCCTGGCCGTGGCCGTGACGACCGTGGTGGGCACCTTCGTGTCCGCCGGCACCCAGGCTCCCAACTGGACGCGCTTCGGCAAGTCAGGGGCACCGGCCGTCTGGGCATGCGTGATCGGCTTCCTGATCGGCAACGGGCTGATGATCTTCTTCGGTGCTATCGGCGCGATCACCTTCGGCGAGGGCGACTTCGTGCTCGTGTTGTTCAATCTGGGCCTGATCGGCTGGGGGCTGTTCCTGCTGTTCGGCAACCTGTGGAAGTCCAACGCAGACGCGGCATACGCCTTCGGGGTGGCCGGCGCCGAACTGTTCTCCAAGCGCTCGAAGACCCCGTTCGTCATCGCCGGCTCCGTTATCGGCACAGTGCTTGCGCTGGTGGGCGTGAACGAGCACCTGCCGGACTACCTGGGCCTGCTGGGCACCTTCATCCCGCCGCTGGGCGGCGTGATCATCGGCGACTACCTGGCACGCTGGCGGCGCACCCAGATGCCCGAGGGCGAATCCCTGCCGGGCGTGAACTGGGTGAACCTGGGCATCTACGTGGTGGCCTGCGTGCTGGCCTATGTGCTGGGCGCCCTGGGGATCGGCATCCCGCCGGTCATCGGCATCCTGGTCGCGCTGGTGGGCTCGATCGTCTGCGCACCGCTGTCCAAGCGGTCCGCGCAGTCCCAGCAGTCCGTGCACCGGAACTGAGAGTTCACATAGTGGACGTCTGCGGCCTGTCCCGTGGTTGACCGGGACAGGCCGCGGACTGCCCGGGTAGACTGACCCCGTGGAAGACGATCGTTTGCTGACCGACCTGACCATTGTTGCGGGCCGCTTCGTCCGCCGGGTGACACGCGAGGTCAACCCACCCGAAGATGTCGCCGACTGGCGTGGACTGGCCATTGTCGACCAGTACCAACCCGTGACGATCGGTGGCCTGGCCCGCGCCTACGGGTGTTCGCAGCCGGCCGCTACGAAGATCGTGAACCGGCTGGCCGCCAAGGGTGCGGTGCAGCGCGCGGCCTCGGCCTCCGACGGCCGGGTATCGAAGGTGTCGCTGACCGATGAGGGGCGTGAGCGCCTCATCCATCTGCGCGATATGGCGGAGACCGCCCTGGAACCGCACGCCAAGAGCTGGAGCGACGCGGACAAGGAAGCCGTGCGCCGCACCATCGAGCTGCTCACCGATATGGTCGAGGAAGCCGCCGAGCAGGGCGCTCGGCGCCGGGGCTGAGTCGCACCCGGCCCGCGCGCCTCAGCTCTCCTGCTGCTGCGCGGCCTCCTTCTGCGCGGCCTTCTCCTTGGCGCGCTCCTCGAGATCATGCGGGGTCTGCGAAGTCCCCGGTGCGCCATCGGAGCGGATCCAGTGGCACTCCATGTCCTCGCGTGCGCCGAAGCGGATCAGGTGGATCCCCAGTACCCACTCGAACCTGTCGAGGGCGGCCGCGTCGATCGCGGTCATCGTCATGTCCAGGCCGTCGTCGGTAGCGGCCAGGCGGGCGCGGGCGGCCTCGTCGAAGAACGTGATCACCCCGGTCTGCGTGACCTCGTCCCAGGTGGCGGGGACCTTGCGGCCCATATGCGCTGCGAGCTGCTTGCCGTAGCGGCCAGGGCGCTCGGTGGGGACCAGAGCGCGGGATTCCACAGTGTGCGGAATGTGGTGGTTCACGGGCGAAGTCGGGGTCTCAGGGGTCTGGGCGACGGCTGCGTTGTCTTCGGTCATGGAAGCCAGCCTAGCGGTTTTGTTTAGGTGTGGCTAAGAGGTCTCAGCTCAAGCCCAGTACCGCCGTCGCGATGCCGAAGTACAGCAGCAGTCCGGTGGCATCGCAGAAGGTGGAGATGAACGGATTGGAGAACACTGCGGGATCGGCACCCACGGCCTTGGCCACCAGCGGCATCAAGCCGCCCACGGTCGCAGCCATTGTGCAGATGCCCAGCAGGGTCAGGCCGATCACCGCTCCGATCGCAAAACCATAAACCAGGCCGGCGACCAACCAGCCCAGGCAGCCGAGGACCAGGCCCAGGATCGCCCCGACCCGCACCTCGCGCCAGACGACGCGCAGCAGATCCCGGGACCTGACCTCGCCCACGGCCAGGGCGCGGGTGACCGTCGTGGCCGCTTGGTTTCCGGTGTTGCCGCCGGTGCCGGTGAGCAGCGGGACGAACAGCGCCAGGGCCACGACCTGGTGCAGCTTGTCCTCGAACAGGTCCAGCACCTGCACCGTCAGGATGGCCGATACCGCCAGCACGACCAACCACACGATGCGCGAGCGCACCAACCGCAGGATCGGGGTGGACAGGTAGGAGCCGGCCAGGGGCTCGGAGCCGCCGGAGCGCGCGGCGTCCTGTGCGTCCTCGGCGGCGATGATGTCGATCGCGTCGTCGACCGTCAGGATCCCGACGACCCGGTCCTCGCCGTCGACGATCGGCATCGCGATGAGCTTCTCGCGCAGGAACAGTCGGGCCACGGGCTCCCTGTCATCCGTGGCCGAGGCCGCGACCGGTTCCTGCATGAGTTCGCGCAGCGGTGTTTCCGGGTCGGCGGCGAGCAGCCGGCGCAGGCCGAGGACGCCCACCAGCCTCCGGTTGGCCGCGACCACCGGCAGCAGGTAGACGGTCTCGGGCTCGGCGATGCGCTCGCGGACCCGCGCGAGGGCCCGCCCGGCGGTGGAATCCGCGCGCAGCAGGAGGACCTCGGGTGACATATGGCGGCCGATCGAGTCCTTCGGATACCCCAGCACCACCGAGGTGTTCGCGCGTTCCTGCGGGTCCAGGCCGGCCAGCAGCCGGTCTGCCACCTTGGCGGGCAGCTCGTCGAGCAGCCGGGCACGGTCGTCGGGGTCCAGGTTGCCGATCAGCTCGGCGATCTCGTCGGTGCGCAGCCCGCCGATCAGCTCGGCCTGGTCGGCGGCGCTGAGCTGGTCGAACACGTCCAGGGCGGTGTCCTTCTCCAGGACCCGGTAGAGGATTGCGGCGCGGGCGGGTGGCAGTGAGCGCATGACGTAGAGGAGCTCGGCCACGGGCAGCGCCTGGGCGGCCCGGGCCAGGGCGGGCAGATGAGCCCGGGTGGGTGCGCCGGAGCGCAACAGTTCGTGCAATGTGTCCGACATGGGGTCTCCTCTTCTTGCGTACAGATCATTGGGCCGTTTGTTTCAGATTGGGCCGTTCGGGCGGGTTCACGTGGTCGTTGCAACACCCCTCACCACATGGGGGTACGGCCACGATGCCGACCAGAGCAGAACGACAGGTAATGAAGGAGGCCTTCTACGAGGTCTTCGACGCGATCGGGTCCCT
>NZ_JANIJZ010000013.1:0-108327 GCF_024580675.1 Brevibacterium sp. 50QC2O2 | reverse complement strand
CTCACGTGTTACTCACCCGTTCGCCACTAATCCATGACACAAGTGCCACTTCATCGTTCGACTTGCATGTGTTAAGCACGCCGCCAGCGTTCGTCCTGAGCCAGGATCAAACTCTCCACAAAAAAATGCTTGTGATCAAGCGATCCCAACCGAAAAGAACAGACTGACGAGAAAGAGAACAACACCGGAAACCAGCATCGTCCTCTCATATCATCCATCATTATTATTTTCAGCCAGAAAATATGTACTACTTAGTTCTGGCATCACGAAAAAAACTATTCAAGTACGCTATTGAGTTCTCAAACAACAGGCACACACCCACCCGTGAAACACACGACCACACTCGGCCACCATGATTCCCGGTGAAGGGATGCTCAACTTCTTGTTCATCGCCGCCTAGAACGTGTTCCCTGCGAACCGCTGGGCCGTCCTGGCGACAAGAGAAAACATTACACGACCCGCAACCGGCCCGCAAACCGGGCGGGCATGACCCTGATCACATACCCTGGTGGGCATGCCACAGACGAACCACCACCCCGACCTCCCGCCCACGCTGCAGGCGGCCCTCGCCGCCTCCCCTACTCCCTTGGTCCTCGATGGAGCATCGGGGACCCACCTGCAGGACATGGGGGTCGATGTGTCCGGTGATCTGTGGTCGGCCGCCATCCTGGCCACGGAACCGGAGCTCGTCTCCACCATGCATCGCGACTATCTACAGGCCGGCGCCAGGATCGTCGAATCCCTGGCCTACCAGGCCTCGGTTCCGGCATTCGTGCGCGCCGGCTATTCCACTGCGCGCGCCCAAGAGCTCATGGCCTCTTCCTGGTATCTAGCGCAGAACGCGACCCAGGACTATACGCGTAGCACCGGCATCCAGACCTGGGCCGCCTCCGCGCTGGGCCCCTATGGTGTCCACCTGGCCGACGGCTCCGAGTACTCCGGCGCATACTCCATTGAGCGCGGCGCGCTCTATTCCTATCACCGAGATCGCGCAGCCCTCCTGTACGAGGCGGGTTGCAGACTATTCGCCTGGGAGACCATTCCCCGGGTCGACGAGGCCCTGCTCATCGCCGATGTCATGTCCGCGTACCCATCAGCGCGGTGGTGGCTCAGCTGCAGCAGCGGGCCGATTTTGCCAGATGGCGGGGACTTGACCGAGCTCACCCGGCGGCTGGCGCGTGTCGCCAATCCCCCGATTGCCGTGGGTGTCAACTGCTGCAGTGCCGATTCCGTGGAGCCGGCACTGCTGGCCGTTGACACCGCGGGGCTGCCCGGCATCTGCTACCCCAACTCGGGTCATGTCTATTCCGCCGCAACCCAGACGTGGAGTGGCGATGGCTCCGATGATGTCGATCTGGCCGTCCATGCCAGGGCCTGGACAGCGGCGGGAGCCCGCATCATCGGCGGCTGCTGCCGCACCACTCCCGAGGACATCCGGGCGCTGGCGGCGGCGATTCAGGCCGGTTCGGGCAGCGGTGCGGTCAACGACTCGTAGTCATTGCGAACATTGCCGACGGCCGGATCCACCCGATACCGCAGGATCCGCTCCGGATCGAAACCGTCGATCAACCCCGCGAGCGCAGCGGAAGCTGCGTCGCCGGCCATGCTGGGTTCGATCCAGGTGTCCACTTGTCCCCGGTCCAGCATGATGGGCATCCGGTCATGGACTTCTGCCAGGTGACCGCGGGCGGGGCACGTCATGATGGTCGTCGAAACGAGCCAGTCACCGTAGACGGCAGGGTCGCCCTCTCCGGTGCGTTCACCGTCTGACAGCCGCTTGAACTCGTAGAGCCCCGCCATGAACAACCAGTCGTCGTCTGCCGCATGCATCAGCCATGGCTGTTTTAACGTCCGGGCCTTCGATGCAGCGGTTCCGGTTTCCCCCAGTTCCGCGAGCGCCTGCCATTCGTAGTATCCATTGACGGCGACCACACAGCGCCGGGCGGCGAAGGCCGCGCGGAACATCGGTTTGCTCGCCACGGTCTCCACCCTGGCATTGAAGGCGCGGAAGCCGATTTTGACGTCCTTGGCCCAGCCGGGCACCAGACCCCAACGGGCCGAGCGGATCTGGGTGGACAGTTCCCCGTCCTCGTTCGGTCGGCTGACGATGATCGGCAGGACGGCGCCGGGCGGAACGTTGTAGCGCGGCCGTGCGGCATAGGCCTCGTAGACGGCGCCGAGGTCGGCGGCGAGATCCCTCGGGTCCGCCTGCATGTTCAAACGTCCGCACATGTCTCATATCGTGCCACGCCCACTGCAGCCCGTCACTCCACGGCCTCGCAGAACACGCATATCCGTTCCACACTCGGGTTCCCACCGACCGGCGCCCTCGGATTCAATACTCGGATTTAATACACTGAGGCCCATGGCAGAGGAGACGGATCCGATCGCGGAGTCCCGCAGGCAATGGCTGGCCCACGGATGGGATGATGCGGCCGATGGAATGACCCTGGTCATCTCCATCATGCGCACCCAACAGCTGTTCCAGGCCCGCATCGACGCGGTGCTCAAACCCCTGCAGTTGACCTTCGCCCGGTTCGAGGTGCTGGCACTGTTGTCGTTCACGCGCAGGGGCAGCCTGCCGATGAACAAGATCACGCAGAGGTTGCAGGTCCATGCCACCTCGACGACGAATTCTGTGGACCGGCTGGAGGCCGCCGCCCTGGCCCGCCGGCAGCCGCATCCCACGGACGGGCGCACCACCTTGGTGGAGATCACCCCGGCCGGGCGCGAACTGGTCGCCCGTGCCGCTGCTGCGCTGAACGCCGAGGTCTTCGCGCGCCCTGGTGCCGGCCCGGAGGAAGTCGCGGCCCTGCTCGATTCGCTGGCACTCCTGCGTTCCGGGCTCGAGGCCGAGCGCGCCTGAAGGCGGCTCCTCCGGTCCGCCGGTGGCAGCGTCGCCCGTCCCGTCCGGGGCGTATCCAGGCACACCAGCCTATTACTTGGACGTCCTAGTGTTCTGTTAGTCTGTAGTCCAGACCACAGCGGTGTGGTCGGCCAGATGATCGGAGGACCTCCATGGCACACAGCAGCGCGGCGGCCCGCCCGTTCGGGTTGGACGAGGACCAACTCGAGCTCGCGGCCATGTGCCGCCAATTCGCAGACGAACAGCTCGCACCCCATGCACTGGAATGGGACGCCGCACACCACTTCCCCATCGACGCCATCAAAGCGACGGCAGAGTTGGGCATGGGCGGGATCTACGCAGACGAGGATTACGGCGGCTCGGGCCTGGGACGGATGGACGCGGTCGTCGTGTTCGAAGCCCTGTCGACCGCGGACCCGGCGGTCGCCTCGTACATCTCCATCCACAATATGGCTACGTGGATGGTCTCCCGCTACGGTTCCCCCGAACAGAAGGAGAAGTGGCTGACGCGCCTGACGTCCTTCGAAGCCCTGGCCAGCTACTGCCTGACCGAGCCGAATGCGGGTTCGGATGCCGCCGCGATCGCCTCGACCGCCCGGCGCGACGGTGAGCACTACGTGCTCAACGGCACCAAGCAGTTCATCTCCGGAGCGGGCGAAACCGATGTCTACCTCCTCATGGCCCGCACCGGACAGGCCGGGGCCCGCGGCATCTCCAGCTTCCTCATCGACCGCGACACCCCCGGGCTGTCCTTCGGCGCCAATGAGAAGAAGATGGGCTGGCGGGCCCAGCCGACCCGGCAGGTCTACCTGGAGAACGTGCGCGTGCCGGTGGCCAACCGACTCGGCGAGGAGGGGCAGGGCTTCAAGATCGCGATGAGCGGATTGGACGGCGGCCGGCTCAACATCGGTGCCTGTTCCCTGGGCGGGGCGCAGGCCGCGCTCGAACAGGCGGTGGCATATTTGGGCGAGCGCCAGGCGTTCGGCCAGGACCTGACACAGTTCCAGGCGCTGCGTTTCGAGGTCGCCCAGCTGCAGGCAGACCTCGAGGCCGCAAGGTCCCTGCTGTGGCGGGCCGCCCGGGCCTATGACGCAGGCGATCCCGACACCTCCCTGCTGTCGGCCATGGCCAAGCTCAAGGCGACGGATACGGGCTTCGACGTGGCCAACCGGGCGCTGCAGCTACTGGGCGGCTACGGGTACCTCCAGGAGTACGGGATCGAGAAGATCGTCCGCGATCTGAGAGTGCACCAGATCCTCGAGGGCACCAATGAAATCATGAAAGTGATCATTTCCCGCAAAAGCACAGGAGTAGGTTGATGAGCAACGAAGCCACACCACCGGTCGATCCCACCGTCATCACAACGGTACGGGGCCGGCTGGGCCACATCGAACTCAATCGTCCGCGCGCGATCAACGCGCTGAACGAGGAGATGGTCCACCTGGTGGACGAGGCCCTGCGCGCCTGGGCGACCGATGCCGCAGTCGATGCCGTACTGATCACCGGCGCCGGCGAACGCGGACTGTGCGCCGGTGGCGACATCAAGGCCGTCCACGCGGCCATCACGCAGGGCACCAGAGGCGCGCTGGACTTCTTCTCCAAGGAGTACCGGATGAACGACCTGATCGCGACCTATCCCAAGCCCTATATCGCAATCATGGATGGCATCACGATGGGCGGCGGCGTGGGAATCTCCGCCCACGGAAGTGTGCGCATCGTCAGCGATTCGACGAAGATCGCGATGCCGGAGACGGGCATCGGACTGTTCCCCGATGTGGGCGCGACCTATCTGCTGGCCCGCATGCCCCACCGGATCGGCATCTACATGGGCCTGTCGAGCGAGTCGATCGGTGCAGCCGACGCTGTGGCCTATGGCCTGGCCGACTACTATGTGCCGGCCGAGCGCCTGGCCGAACTCCAGGAAGCCCTGGCCGCCGATGCCTCCGAGGCGACCGTGCGCCGCTTCGCCGCGGAACCGGGCGCCCCTGCCCTGGCAGGCGACCTCGAGTGGATCGACGCCGCCTTCGCGCACGATACCGCCGCCGAGGTCGTGACGGCTCTGCGCTCCCGCCCCGAGCCCCGCGCGCAGGAGGCGGCCGCGGCGATCGCCGCCAAGTCCCCCCGTTCGGTCGAACTGACCCTGCGGATGATCCGGAGTGCAGCTGACATGGACCTGCACGATGTACTGGAACGCGATCTGCGGGTGGCGCTGAACCTGGGCGAGCACCCCGATCTGGTCGAGGGCATCCGCGCGCAGGTCATCGACAAGGACCGCAACCCCTCCTGGAACCCCGCGACCCTGGAGGCCGTGGATCCCGCCGAGATCGATTCCATCCTGACCGACGAACACGAACAGAAGGTCTTCGCATGAGCACCTATGAAACCATCCTGACCGAATCGGGCGAGGGCATCGCGACCATCACGCTGAACCGCCCTGAGGCGCTCAACGCGCTGAACAATCAGATCCTGGCCGAGGTCACCACCGCCGCGGCCGCCTTCGACGCGGACCCGGAGGTCTCGGCGATCATCATCACCGGTGCGGGCCGCGCCTTCGCCGCCGGTGCGGACATCAAGGAAATGGCGGACCTGGGCTTCTCCAAGGCATTCGTCAACGACTGGTTCGCCGGCTGGCAGCGCTTGACCGATGTACGCAAACCCGTGATCGCCGCCGTCAACGGATTCGCCCTGGGTGGCGGGTGCGAGCTGGCGATGATGTGCGACATCCTCATCGCCAGCACCAAGGCGAAGTTCGGCCAGCCGGAGATCAACCTGGGCGTGCTGCCCGGGATGGGAGGCTCCCAGCGCTTGACCCGCGCGATCGGCAAGGCCAAGGCGATGGACCTGTGCCTGACCGGGCGGATGATCGACGCGGCCGAGGCCGAGCGCTCCGGCTTGGCGGCTCGGGTGACCGAGCCCGATGACCTGTTGGCGACCGCCAGGGAGGTCGCCGGGACGATCGCCGCCAAATCGCAGATAGCCTCGGCGATGGTCAAGGAGGCCGTCAACGTCGCCTTCGAGACCAGCCTGCAGGTGGGCTTGGACTATGAGCGCCGACTGTTCCACTCCTCGCTGGCCACTGCCGACCAAACCGAGGGTATGGCAGCGTTCGTCGAGAAGCGCGAGGCGCACTTCACGAACAACTGACACGGGTCCGTTTCGGAGGACCGGCTGGGGCGGGTCCGGATGCGCTTCCGGGCCCGCTCTTCCTTCACACGAAAAACAGTCAGATTGGACTGTATACCCTGAAAGTGGACTACAGTAAGACTGAACGAACGATCATGCAGCCCAAAGGAGACGCTCATGGCCCTACCCGAAATCCTCGACGGCAGGCTTTCCCTGCCCGTGATCTGCTCCCCCATGTTCATCGCATCGGGGCCCGAACTGGTCAAGGCCCAGTGCCAGGCCGGACTCGTCGGCTCCTTCCCCACCCTCAATGCGCGCCCGCAGGAGGCCCTGGCCGACTGGCTCGACGACATCTCGGAGTCGAATGCCGCCTATGCCGCGGCCAATCCGGGTGTACCCGTGGCGCCGTTCGCCACGAACCTCATCGTGCACAAGACCAATAACCGGCTCGAACACGACCTGGGCGTCGTCGTCGACCACAAGGTGCCGATCGTCATCACCTCCCTGGGCGCCAGGGAAGACGTCAACGCGGCCGTCCACTCCTATGGCGGCATCGTCTTACACGACGTCATCAACAACCGCTTCGCCCACAAGGCCGTCGAAAAGGGAGCCGACGGCCTCATCGCCGTGGCCGCCGGCGCAGGCGGGCACGCGGGCGCCCAGTCCCCCTTCGCCCTGCTCCAGGAGATCCGCAGCTGGTTCGACGGGACCATCGCCCTGTCCGGCGCGATCGGCCACGGCCGCTCCATCCTGGCAGCCCTGGCCGCCGGCGCGGACGCCGCCTATATGGGCTCGGCGTTCCTGTCCACCCCCGAGGCGAACGTCGTCGAGGGCTACCGCGACATGGTCGTGTCCTCCGGCGCCGAGGACATCGTCTACTCCAACCTGTTCACCGGGGTGCACGGGAACTACCTGCGCGGCTCGATCAGCCAGGCGGGGCTGAACCCTGACGACCTCCCGCAGTCCGATCCCACCCAGATGACCTTCGCCACCGGGGCCGACGGCAAGACCGCGCCCAAGGCCTGGAAGGAGATCTGGGGTTCGGGCCAGGGCATCGGCGCGATTACCGAATCGCGTCCGGTGGCCGAACTGGCAGCCGAACTGAGCGGCCAGTTCGCAGCCGCCCGCGCCGAGCTGGAGACGAAGCTTAACCGCTGGTGAGGCTCCGAGCTCGTTCCACGGGGCCGGGGCCCTGGCCTCAGCCGAGGACCAGGGCCCTTATGACCTCTCCCAGGGACCGCATATAGTCCTCGACCCCGACGCGGTGATCGACCGCTGAGGCATGCCAGTTCGCCCCCACCGCATAGCTCACGGTGCGGGCCGGCCCTTCCACCAGGCCGACGTCGACCCTGATCTGGGAGTCGCTGCCCGTCTTGTGGCGGACCAGCAGGGAACCGTCCGCCTCGATATGTGCCAAGGGGTCGATATGGAATCCCCCTGCCACCATCGACACATCTGTATCGGCTGCCAGATAGCGCAAAACCCGCGCGGACACCTCCGGGGAGACCACAGCGCCGTCCTGCAGCAGCCGCATGAGCCGCGAGAGTTCCCCCGCCGTGCCATAGGACGGGGTCCACGGCAGCTCAGGGGTCCTGGCGTCGCGGATGAAATCCAGCAGCGAGGTCTGCTCCAGTCCCAGCGCCGGCGCCACCGCCTGCACCGCTTCGAGCCCGCAGCGGGCCAGCAGCCCGTTGGTCGCCAGATTGTCACTCACCGCGCCCACCAGCAGGCAGGCGTCGTCGAGCGTGATCGCCCGGTCGCGGAACAGGTAGAGCAGGCCGGAATCTGCGACCTCGTGTTCGGCGGGCACCTGGAGCCGGTCGGCCGGGTCCAGGCGGCCGTCGTGGAACCGGGTGCAGACCTCGATGAGCAGGAAGATCTTGCCCACGCTGGCGGTCCGCAGTGTCCGGTCCCGGTCGTGGGCGAACAAATTGTGGTCCGGCTGTGGGCGGGCGGGTGAAGGCCTGTCGGGCGCAGGCCGATCCGGTGATGTCCGATAGGCAGGGGCCCGCTCGGCGACTTCGTCGATGCTGATGGACCACTCCAGACCCGAAGCGTCAGGAGGAACGGGGAAGGTCGGATTCGAGGGCATATCCGCATGCTATTCGGTTCGCCTCGCCCGCGCCCGCCGAGTCCGGCCCGCACACAGCCCTTGACCCCGCCGGCCGACTGTGGTTTATTGACCTCACTACCGCCCGCCCCTTGGAGGTGGCCCCTATGGAATCAGCCGGGAGCGCAGATGCGGACGAAGTGACGGCGCCACAGGGCTACCGGACCTTTCTGCACGTGCTGGTCAACACAGCCGCCGCGAATGTGACGACCAGCTTCGTCTGGTTCGCCCTGACCTTCTGGGCCTATGCGCAGACGCGCAATGTGATCGTCGCCGGCGTCATCGCCGCGGCCTATATGCTCTTCGTCTCCGTTTTCAGCATGTTCTTCGGCACCCTCGTCGACCGGTTCCGCAAGAAGGCGGTCATGACCTGGGCCACGCTCGCCGCCCTCATCGTATTCGCCCTCGACTCCGCCGCCTTCTTCGCAATTGGCGAGCAACGGATCATCGACCTCGGCCTGCCGTGGTTCTGGCTGTTCGCCATCGTCCTCTTGGCCGGCGCTGTGGTCGAACAACTGCGCTCCATCGCGCTGTCGACGACGGTGACCCTGCTGGTCCCGGCCGAGCGCCGCCCCAACGCCAACGGCCTGGTGGGCACCGTCCAGGGCGTGGGGATGATCGTCACCAGCGTCTTCAGCGGACTCTCCGTCGGATTCCTCGGCATGGGACCGACCCTGCTCATCGGGGTCGGAGCGCTGACACTGACCCTCCTCCACCTGCTGTCACTGCGCATCCCGGAACGCCGGATCGCGACCGCGGGCGAGGTAACCGGCTGGGTCGACCTGCGCGGCGGCTGGCTGGCCGTGGTGGCCGTCCCCGGGCTGGTGGCCCTGGTCCTGTTCACAACCGTGAACAACCTATTCAGCGGCGCAGCCATGGCCGTGATGGACCCCTACGGCATCGAGATGTTCGGCGTGCAGGGGTGGGGCATCTGGTTCGCCGTCATGTCGACCGGGTTCATCGTCGGCGGCTCGGTCGTCGCACTCAAGGGGCTGGGCCGCAATCCGATTCGCACGATGCTGCTGCTGGCCGCGGCGATCGGCCTGATCGGAGCGCTCAGCACGATCCGCGAACAGGGATGGGTCTTCATCCTCGGGATCTGGGTGTTCATGGCCCTGATTCCCGCGATCGAGGCCGCCGAACAGACGGTCATCCAGCGCGTCGTGCCCTATGAGAAGCAGGGGCGGGTGTTCGGCTTCGCCAATACGTTCGAAGCCGCAGCGGCACCGATCACCGCGCTGCTGGTCGCTCCCCTGGCCGAACTCTGGATCATCCCCGCCCTGCGCACCGAGGCGGGGGCCGCCCTCTGGGCGCCGGTGCTGGGCAGCGGGCACAATCGCGGCATCGCCCTGATCCTGTTGGCCACCGGGATCGGGTGCATCATCCTGGCGGGGATCGCCGCCCTCACGCCACAGTACCGATTGCTCTCACGCCGCTACGCGCAGACAGGGACGCCCACATGACACGTCCGGTCATCACCACGCAAAGGCTCGAACTGCGGCCGATGACGCCGGCACACCTGCCCTTGCACCGGCAGCTGGACACGGATCCCCAAGTGATGCGGTTTCTGCTGGGCCGTGCGCGGAGCCTTGCGGAGACCGACGAGTTCTGGACGCCGAGGTGCGCCGACACCAGCGCGGATGCCGTAGGCCTCGGCTGGTGGGTCGGGTATGCAGGCGACCGGTTCGTCGGCTGGTGGGACTTGGGCCGCGGCGACTCCGAACCCGGCGCGACGTTGGAACCCGAGGCAGCGTTGCAACCCGACGAGGCTGAGATCGGCTGGCGGGTGCTGCGCTCGCAATGGGGGCCAGGGGTATGCGCCGGAGGGGGCCAGAGCGCTCCTGCAGTACGCCTTCGGAACAGTCGGGCTGCAGCGCGCGTGGGCGGAGACGATGGCGGTCAATACCCCCTCCCGGCGGGTCATGGAGAAGATCGGGATGCGCCACATCAGGACCGAGGTCCGGCACTGGGACGATCCGCTACCAGGGGCGGAACTGGGCGAGGTCGTGTATGAGATCACCGGGGAGGAGTGGGAGCGGCGCGCGATGCTAAGGCCGGATCGTACGTAATACAGCCGCCGTCAGTCGATCGGCATAGGCGTCGTTCAGCTCCCCTGTCCTCAACAACCACCGGTGAAAGATCGGGCCGAAGATCAACTCGACCACCAACTCCGAATCCACCGATTCAGAAGCCTGCCCCACCACGACAGCTGCCTCGACTCGCAGCGCAGTGGCCTCCATTTGAGGTCGGAGGAGTCGTTCAACAAGATCCCGGGATACATCCAGATCGGCTTGGACCTCTGCCACCAGCGCACGCTGCAATCGATCCGTCGAAGCGTCTCTCAGCTCAGTAACCGTGGCACGGATGAGGGTCCGCAGATCCGCCCCCCACATCCCCAGTGTCTGGGATGACGACCTCGCCGCCGTCCTGACTGTTCTGCTCCAGGATGGCATCGAACACTACCGCAGCCTTGGACGGCCACCACCGATAAATGGTCTGCTTCCCCACACCGGCGTCCGCAGCGATTCCCTCGATGCTCATCCGAGAATAGCCGACATCTCGGGCCAGTTGAAGTGCCGACGTCAGGATTGCCGTGCGCGCTCGTTCACTGCGACGAGCAACATTGGGCCCCGGGGCAAAGGCACGCTTGTCACTGGAGTTCACACTCGCCTTTCCTCGGTTATGTGTGGATGCTGCGACGGATGCATCTTCATTTGACGCGTTCTGAGGTGAGGCCGACATGAAAAACATCCTAACTGAGTCAACGAGACGGTCCGTCTTGACTCGTTCGGACCGTGTGAGTAACAATGACGAGACGTATCGTCTCGCTTAGGGAGTCTGTTATGACCATGTCACTTTCCACTCCACGCACATGGTTGATTACCGGTGCCGGACGCGGGCTGGGACGCGCATTCGCCGAGGCTGCCGCAGCCAATGGCGATAACGTCGTCGGAACGGTCCGTGCGCGAGGAGCTCTAGACGACCTCGTCAGGGATCATCCGGATACCGCGGCAGAGGTCGTACTCGACGTCCGAGATGCGACCGACGTGCAAAATGCCATCAACTGTGCTGCCAAGATCTTCGGCGGGCTCAATATTGTCGTCAACAACGCCGGCACTGGGTTCGTGGGCGCCCTCGAGGAAGTCACCGAGTCCGAGGCTCGGGACCACCTCGACCTAAATCTGTTCGGCGCTATGTGGGTCTCCCGTGCCGCGATACCCCACCTCCGCGCCTCCGGAGGTGGGGATCTCGTGCAAATTTCGACAGTCGGCGCCATCGGTTCCATGCCCATGTTCGGCCTTTACAACGCCGGCAAATGGGGCTTAGAGGGTTTCAGCGAGGCCCTTGCCGCCGAGGTGGCACCATTCGGCATCTACGTCACGATCGCACAGTTGGGCGGATTCGCTACAGACTGGGCGGGTTCAAGCATGCCCTTTGCCCATCCCCTGGATCAGTACGATAGCCAGCGCACCGCCGCATTCGGAACTTCCGAAATCCCCTGGCCCCATAACGATGCCGCCGCGTCCGCCCAGGATGCGGACCCCCGCATTGCGGCCAGGGCACTCACCGAACACCTCCGTCGCCCAGAGCGACCGATGCGTGTCCTCATCGGCAACGACGCATCCGAGCTGGCCACCATGGCCTACGCAGCTCGGCGTGATTCCTATGGAACAAACAGAGGGTTCGAGTGGCCGTCCTAATCGCGTTAGTGGACTCCACGCATCACCCGATGCAGTCCCGGTAGTCAGCTCATCTGTGCCAACCACTGGGAGATTTCGCTCATCGGCATAGGCTCGAAATCGTGCGCGTCGACTCCGACGTGAAAGGAGTTTCCCTGTGGCCCATGGTCGATGTCGTGAGTATGCCCGTGAATGAGCGGCAGCCCGGTGTCGGTAGGACGCAACTTGGCATACCGATCCTCGCCGTGCGAGTCTCCTGCATATGGAAAGTGGCTGATGACCACCTCGCGCCCATCAAGCGCCGCGGTGACCTCCTCTGTCAGCAACTGCCACCCAGCGTGTTCCAGCAGCTCTGCATTGAGTGCTTTGTACTTCGCGCTCGCGCGGTAGTGCGACCAGAAGACGTCATGATTGCCGGGCACGATGAGTTTTCGGCCATTGAGTGCGGCAGTGAGACCGATCGAGCGTTCTCGCTCTCCGAGCGCAAGGTCGCCAAGATGAAGGACAGTGGCATCTGGACCCACGACATTGTTCCAGCGGCGGATCAGTTCGCCGTTCATCTCCTGAACGCTACTGAACGGGCGGCCGCAGAGTTCGATGATGCGAGCGTGCCCGAAGTGGGTATCGCTCGTGACGAAATCTACAGTGGAGAGATCGAGAGCCGCCTCACTCACAGTCATGCTGGGTTTCCCTTCGCGAACGCTGCTTCCTGAAAATGATGAGCCGATCAGTCTATGTAGGAGCCTGTGTTGAGGTCAATCGAGCGACTGACGATGTCCACTGTCATCGCAGTCTTCCCATGGCTGTCGAGAGAAGACACGAAAGAGGCCCGGACCGCGCAGATTCCTGCGGGTCCGGGCCTCCGACCAGCCTTGATGGGCTTCGGGCTAATTCCGGGACTCTAGAAGTCCCGGTCCTCGTCTTCGGTATTGACTGCCTTGCCGATGACGTAGCTGGAGCCGGAACCAGAGAATAAGTCATGGTTGCGGTCAACACCCCCCTCCCGATGGGTATGGAGAAGTTCGGGATGCGCCGCTTCAGGACCGAGGTCCGGCGCTGGGACGATCCACTACCAGGGGCGGAACTGGGCGAGGTCGTGTATGAGATCACCGGAGAGGAGTGGGGACGGCGCGTAGAGCGAATGCTCTAGTGCAGCTTGGCGGCCCGCTGCTCCACGAGCGAGATCAGATCGCTCAGGCCTTTGTGGTCAAGCGGAAGCTGCAGCCCGGTGGTGGACTTCTCAGACAGCGGGTCCTGCGCGTCGACCGGATCATCGGCCCGATACACATCGATGCCGATTCGATCCATGAGCGCATGGATATTGCCCGAGTTCGGGTCGCGATCAAGAGTCTGGAGACTGACAGTCACAAACACGTCGTCCCGTTGCCCTGCGACCCACATCCAGTTGGAGAGGTCGAACGGCGGATCGAGCCGTCCACCGCTCGTATAGTTCCGCAGCCCGCGACCAGCAATGCCCCGCGTCTTCACACTGAAGCCGGCGGCTTTCAGAGCACCGGCGATAAGGTTGCGCTGAGCGTTGCGCGCGGTAACGTAACCAGCACGAGCCTTCTGGAACACACCGATGCTGTCCAAATCAACACTCACTTCAAACGGACTCCCGTGCCGACCAAACTGAGATAGCCTGCGGCGCGGCCCTATGCCAACATTTCAAGTCAGCATAGGACCGCACAGTTCAGACGTCCAACTACACCCGTCCTGTTACCGAACGTACTCTACCCACGAGACGTCCTCGGATCGTTCCCTGGCGCGATTGTGTCCTGGGCACGAATCCTCCCATTGAGTCCGCGGACTTGGAGTTCGCCTCCACCGTCATTCCGGAGGATGGCACGAGCCCGATCGATACCATCGGCCTGCGTTGGAACGACTGCGCTTGCACGGCTGGCACCGGGTTTAACCACTGCCCAACTGCCGTCGCCTTGACGCTGTACTACACGCTTGTTTATGTCTGACACGGTGAGCCTTTCGCTCTAGTCGCAAAGTGCCTGACGCTACGATCTCAGATCTGTGAGAAGAAATGCACTTCCCGCACGACCGGCGCATTGTGTAACACGCCGAGGTGCACGTCAGGTACGATGGCGACAGCAGGGCAAGGAGGACCAGTCCATAGCCCTGCTGTCAGCCTGTTGATTTACTTAGATTTCTTTGCGGGCTTCTCTACGACGGTCGTACGCGGATGGCGTGCGGCCGTCGCTCTCGTTACGAAGCGACCTGTGATTGCGCTACGCGCGCGACCTTTACGGATTGCCATGTTCACCTCCTCCTATTATTTGAGTGCGGGCAAATTGTGGGCTGAGCATCAATTCGATGCTTCCGCCCGGCTTATGGGTGAAACCCGGTGGCCTGCCAGTTGACAGGCCACCGGGCCTGTGACCTGGGATCACTTAGAAGTCCCAGTCCTCGTCTTCGGTGTTGACGGCCTTGCCGATGACGTAGCTGGAGCCGGAACCGGAGAAGAAGTCGTGGTTCTCGTCCGCGTTGGGGCTCAGCGCCGAGAGGATCGCCGGGTTCACATCGGTCACCGCCGCCGGGAACATGGCCTCATAGCCCAGGTTCATCAGCGCCTTGTTCGCGTTGTAGTGCAGGAACTTCTTGACGTCCTCGCTCAGGCCCACGCCGTCGTACAGGTCGTGGGTGTACTGGACCTCGTTCTCGTACAGTTCGAACAGCAGGTTGAAGGTGTAGTCCTTCAGCTCCTGCTTGCGCGCCTCCGACTCCAGTTCCAGGCCCCGCTGGTACTTGTAGCCGATGTAGTAGCCGTGCACGGCCTCGTCGCGGATGATCAGGCGGATCAGATCCGCCGTGTTCGTCAGCTTCGCGTGGCTCGACCAGTACATGGGCAGGTAGAAGCCGGAGTAGAACAGGAAGGACTCCAACAGGGTCGAGGCGACCTTGCGCTTGAGCGGGTCGTCGCCCCGGTAGTAGTCCAGCACGATCTTCGCCTTGCGCTGCAGGTTCTGGTTCTCCGTAGACCAGCGGAAGGCCTCGTCGATCTGCTTCGTGTTCGACAGGGTGGAGAAGATCGAGGAGTACGACTTCGCGTGCACGCTCTCCATGAACGCGATGTTCGTGTAGACGGCCTCCTCGTGCGGGGTCAGGGCGTCGGGGATCAGAGAGACCGCGCCCACTGTGCCCTGGATCGTGTCCAGCAGTGTCAGCCCGGTGAAGACGCGCATCGTCAGCGTCTTCTCATCCTCCGTCAGCGTCGCCCAGGACTGCACGTCGTTGCTCAGCGGCACCTTCTCCGGCAGCCAGAAGTTGGCCGTCAGCCGGTCCCACACCTCGGAGTCGACATCGTCCTGGATCCGGTTCCAGTTGATCGCGTCGACGTGCGACACGAGAGTGAGCTTCTCGCCCGAAATCATTTATCCACCCAGTTATTCGTAACAGACAGTTGTGTGATGTGTACGGTCACAGCATGCAGGATACGCAGCCATCGACCTCCGTGCCGGCCAGGGCCAGCTGGCGGATGCGGATGTAGTAGATCGTCTTGATGCCCTTGCGCCACGCGTAGATCTGCGCCTTGTTGATGTCACGGGTTGTGGCGGTGTCCTTGAAGAACAGCGTCAGTGACAGGCCCTGGTCGACGTGCTGCGTCGCCTCGGCGTAGGTGTCGATGATCTTCTCGTAGCCGATCTCGTAGGCGTCCTGGTAGTACTCCAGGTTGTCGTTGTCCATGAACGGCGCGGGGTAGTACACGCGGCCGATCTTGCCCTCCTTGCGGATCTCGATCCGGCTGGCGACCGGGTGGATCGAGGAGGTGGAGTTGTTGATGTAGGAGATCGAACCCGTCGGCGGCACGGCCTGCAGGTTCTGGTTGTAGATGCCGTGTTCGGCGACCTGTGCCTTGAGTTCGCGCCAGTCGTCCTGGGTCGGGATGTGGATCCCGGCCTCGGCGAAGATGCCGGCGACCTTGTCGGTGCGCGGCTCCCACACCCCGTCGATGTACTTGTCGAAGTATTCCCCGCTGGCGTACTTGGAGCGCTCGAAGCCGTCGAAGGTCCGGCCGCGTTCCTTCGCGAGCTCCATGGACGCCCGCACCGCGTGGAAGGCCACGGTGTAGAAGTACATGTTCGTGAAGTCCAGACCCTCGTCTGAGCCGTAGTGGATCCGTTCGCGGGCCAGGTAGCCGTGCAGGTTCATCTGTCCCAGGCCGATCGCGTGTGACATATCGTTGCCGCGTTCGATCGAGGGCACCGAGGTGATGTGCGATGCCTCGGAGACCGCGGTGAGTCCGCGGATCGCCGTTTCGACGGTCCGTCCGAAGTCATCGGAGTCCATCGTCAGGGCGATGTTGAGCGAACCCAGGTTGCAGGAGATGTCCTTGCCGATCTGGGCGTAGCTCAGGTCGTCGTTGTAGGTGCTGGGATCGGCGACCTGCAGGATCTCCGAGCACAGGTTCGACATGGTGATCTTGCCGTCGATCGGGTTGGCCCGGTTCACGGTGTCCTCGAACATGATGTACGGGTAGCCGGACTCGAACTGGATCTCCGCCAGGGTCTGGAAGAATTCGCGCGCGTTGATCTTCTTCTTGTGGATCGCCGCATTGTCGACCATGTTGTAGTACTCGTCGGTCACGCAGACTTCCGTGAACGGCTTGCCGTAGACCTGCTGCACGTCGTACGGGCTGAACAGGTACATGTCCTCATTGCGCTTGGCCAGCTGGAAGGTGATGTCGGGGATGACCACGCCCAGGCTCAGCGTCTTGATCCGGATCTTCTCATCCGCGTTCTCCCGCTTGGTGTCGAGGAACTTGTAGATGTCCGGGTGGTGCGCATTGAGGTACACAGCACCTGCGCCCTGCCTGGCGCCCAGCTGGTTGGCGTAGGAGAACGAGTCCTCCAGCAGCTTCATGATCGGGATGACGCCGGAGGACTGGTTCTCGATCTTCTTGATCGGGGCACCGGATTCGCGGATGTTCGTCAGGCTGAATGCCACGCCGCCGCCGCGCTTGGACAACTGCAGGGCGGAGTTGATCGAGCGGCCGATCGACTCCATATTGTCCTCGATGCGCAGCAGGAAGCAGGAGACGAGTTCGCCGCGCTGCTTTTTGCCCGCGTTGAGGAAGGTCGGGGTGGCCGGCTGGAAGCGCCCGGAGATGATCTCCTCGACCAGCTGGCTTGCCAACACCTCGTCGCCGGAGGCCAGGAACAGCGCGACCATGACGACACGGTCCTCGAAGCGCTCCAGGTAGCGCTTGCCGTCGAAGGTTTTCAGCGTATAGGAGGTGTAGAACTTGAAGGCGCCCAGGAAGGTCTGGAAGCGGAACTTCTTCTTGTACGCCTGCTTGGACAGCCGGGAGATGAACTCGAAGGAGTACTGGTCGAGCACCTCGCGCTCGTAGTAGTCGTGTTCGACCAGGTACTTCAGCTTCTCCTCGAGGTCGTGGAAGAAGACCGTGTTGTTGTTGACGTGCTGCAGGAAGTACTGGCGGGCGGCCTGCTTATCGCGTTCGAACTGGATCCGTCCGTCGGCGTCGTAGAGGTTGAGCATGGCGTTGAGCGCATGGTAGTCCAGATCCGTGTCCTCGCGGATGACGGCCTCTAGATCTCGCTTCTCTGCTGTCGTTGACACAGTTCTTCCAACCCTTCGTCGACTTTGGCCACGTCCTCCGGGGTGCCCAGGAGTTCGAACCGGTAGAGCACGGGGACGTTGCACTTGGCTGCCACCAGGTCGGCGGCGCGGCAATAATTCTGGCCGAAATTCGTGTTCCCAGCCCCGATCACACCGAGCAGATTGGTGCGATTGGCCTTTGCGGTGGCGAGGAACTTCTTGACCTGTTTCGGAACGGAGCCCCGATTGGGCCCGGCGCCGTAGGTCGGCGTGATGAGCACGTACGGTTCGTCGATCTCCGGCATCTCATCGCGCGTCAGCAGGGGCAGACGCTGCGTGGGATGCCGGAGTTTGCGGGCGAACTTGTGCGTGTACTCGGAGCTACTGGAATAGTAGACGACGAGCATCTCAGGCCACGCTGGGCGCTTCCGTTTCGGACGCCAGGGCCGAGATCTTATCGGGACGGAAGCCCGACCAGTGATCGTCGTCGGTGACGACGACCGGTGCCTGCATGTAGCCCATGGCCTTGACGATGTCCAGGGCCTGCGCATCCTGGCTCAGGTCGACCGAACGGTATTCGATTCCACGCGCATCCAGCGCCCGGTACGTCGCATTGCACTGGACGCAGGACGGCTTGGTGTAGACGGTGACCATAATCGGGTTTCCTCCAACATTCGGGCGTGTATCTGCAGGTCACAGGATCCGCGTCCCCGCAAGCTCCCAGCCCCTGGGATAACGGAGCCGGTGCGGAATTCGGGTAGTAGGGGCTTCACCCCGACAACCACTAGATCTTGTGTTCAAGAGAAGACGATACCCCTACATAAGCCGATTTTCCAGTGCGATTTCAACCGTCCGGGCCCTATCACACCACCCCCTGTGCATAGCTGTGCACAGGGGGTGGACAGCAGAATTCACCGGGTGGCTTGAGCCCTCCCCCGCGTCCCAGAAGCCGCCTTCCGCGGTTTCTCGCGGATCGCTCAACACACGTCGTCCGGTACCGATTCGCGGGAATGAATCACATATCGAACGGATGCGGAGTTTTCCACAGGATGCGTACACCGTTCCGGGTCCACGTCGCTCTTCTCACAGCGTCTGAATTTGCATTCAGAGCGGGCTGGGTTATGGCTCCGACTGCGCGCCTTCGGTACCCTGCCTGGCCCGCGCCCGGGCCTCGGCCACAGCGACGAATGCCAGCACCAGAGTGCGGGCCGCCGCCTCCGTAGCCGGTTGCTCCACCCTGGCCCTGGCGATGAGTTCGTCCTTGTCGAATCCCAGTGCGGCCAGGGCCTCGGCATTCCACCGCTCCATCGCGTCCGGGCCCTCGTGTTCCGGATGGAACTGTACGCCCCACGCCGCCTCACCGATGCGGAAGGCCTGATAGTCCAGCACCGCACTGCCGGCGAGCACCACCGCGTCCTGCGGCAGTGCGGTGATCCGATCGACGTGACTCTCGATGAACCGGGTGGTGCGCGGCAGGCCCCGAAACAGCGTATCGCCGGCTGCGGCCTCGGTCATGGTGATGGGCGTGGAGCCCTTTTCCGGAGCGCCGGTGGCAGCAGCGACCGTGCCGCCTGCGACCTGGGCCAGCAGCTGGCAGCCCAGGCAGATGCCCAGTAGCGGGATGCCATCGGCCAGGCAGCGGGCCACCAGACCGGCCTCGCGGGCCAGCCAGGGTGCGCGAGCCGTGTCATCGGGCATGAAACCGCCGCCCAGGGCGATCATGCCGTCGTAGGCGTCCAGTTCGTCCACCGCGGGAAGAGTTCCGTGCGCGCCGAAGCGCACATCGAACTCGACCCCGGCGGCCACCAGCCAGCCGGCCAGGTGCCCGGGACCCGACTCGGGGTCGTTGACCACGACGAGCAGGCGCGCAGCCGGGCTCGGAACCGGGGAATCAGGCATCCGCGGCCTCGTCCCGGGCCCCGAACTCGGCCAGATACGCCGGATCGTGGGCTTCGAGGACGCGCAGCAGGTTCAGTCCGCCGATCCCGTCGAGTTCGGCCTCGCTCCAGCCCCGCGAGCGCAGCTCGGTGAACAGGGCCTGGTACTTCCCCGCGTTCTCCAGGCCGGTGGGCATGGAGTCGGTGCCGCACAGGTCGGCGCCGAGTGCCAGGTACTGTGCGCCGATCCGGTTGCGCACCCAGTCGCAGTGGTCTGCGACCTGGGCGACGGTCACCTCGGGTTCGGGCCCCGTGGAGCCGGCCTGTGCCCAGGCATGGCGTTCGGCGGATACGAACGATGGGACGAAGGTGATGCCCAGAACCCCGCCGTTGGCCGGCAGGCGGTCGATGACGTCGGTGGGGACGTTGCGCGGGTGCGGATTGATGTCCGCGACGCAGGAGTGGGTGAAGACCACGGGCAGCTGGGTCTGGTCGAGCACCTGGTGCATGACTTCGGCGGATACGTGGGACAGGTCGGGGATCATTCCGATCCGGTCCATCTCCGCCACGACCTGCTTGCCGAATTCGCTGAGTCCGTGGTGGACGGGTTCGTCGGTGGCCGAATCGGCCCAGCTGTGGGTGGTCGACCAGGCCAGGGTCATATAGCGCACACCCAGGCGGGCGTAGGCGCGCAGCACGCCCAGGGATTCGTCGATCTGTTGCCCGCCCTCGGCGCCCATCAGCGAGGCGGTGCGGCCGCTGCCCCAGACCGCACGGATGTCGGCGGCGGTGGGCGTGTAGACCAGCCGGTCGGGGTGGGCGGCGATGATCCGGTGGACCATGTCGATCTGTTCGAGCGTGGCGGTCACGGCGGCGGGCCCGGAGATCGCGGAGTCTACGTAGACCGACCAGAACTGGGCGGCCACCTCGCCTTCGCGCAGCTGGTCCAGGGTGGTCATCGGCACGGCCTGCGGGTCGTTGACCGGGGCGATATCGCTATCGCATTCCTCCCGCAGATACCAGGCCAGATCGTTGTGTCCGTCGAATACCAGGGTCATGGGTCTCCTGTCAGAGGGTCTGTCGGTGCAGAGGGTCTATCGGCGTGGGCGCAGCTCGCGGTGCCGGCCGGCCGCGAGGCGGCCAGGACACCGGGAGTCCAGCCTAGTCCCTGGCGCATTTCGGCTGTGTTCCGGGCCACGTGGCGGGTACCCGGCCGGTGGCCTCGAGCTCTCCGGCCAGGTACTTCGCGACGGCCGCCATGGCGTGTGGGTTGTCCGAATACGTGGCCAGCACGGTGCGTGCCCCGGCCGGGGCCTTCTTCCACGGCGCACCGGTGTTGACGACCACCCGCGCCGAGGTTCCCGTCCCCAGGGCAACGCTCGTCGTGCCGGACCCGGCGGATTCGCGCACGCTCAGGCCTGCGGCCTTGGCTGCCTTGGTCAGGGCTTTGCGCGCGGGTTCCTCTCCCCCGACGATGTGGATCGCCTTGGCGGGCTTCGTCACGGTGCACGCACCCTTGAGGACGCTCAGGGATTTCTCCGACAGTCCTGTCAGCGCGGTGTCCGCCGCTTTGGTCGCGGCCTTGGCATCGCCGTGGTCGGGTGCCTGGGCGGCGGCGCGGTCCTGCCACAGCTGCATGGCGACGACCCGCCCGGCGGCTTCGGTGATGCGTTTCTTCGAGATGTCGCCGGAGTCGATCGCCTGGGTCAGGGCCTTGATCGCCGCGGTCGTGTCGGCCGGCATGAGTGCCAGGTCGGCACCTGCGCGGATGGCCTTGACGGTCTCCTGTCCCGCTGGCTCCTTGATCGCGCCCATGTTCAGGGCATCGGTCACCGCGACCCCGTCGAAGCCCTGGGCGCGCAGGGCCTTGTACACGGCGGGGCTGAGCGAGGCGGGCACGTCCGTGTTGCCCGGCAGGCCGATGTGGCCGACCATCGTCATCGGCACGCCCGCTTCATCGGCCGCGGTGAAGGGCACCAGGTCCCGCTTCTTCATCTGCTTGATGGATTTCTTCGACACGGGCAGTTCCGAGTGGGAGTCGACGGTCAGGGCGCCGTGGCCCGGGAAGTGCTTGGCGCTCGAGGCCACGCCCGCGGTGTTGTAGCCGGTGATCGCGGCTGCCACCGTCGTTCCCACCGCCTTCGGGTCGTCGCCGGCCGAGCGGACGTTGATCGTCGGGTCCGCCGCGCCGATCGTGACGTCCGCGTCGGGGGCGAAGTCGGCGGTGAAGCCGAGTTCGCGCAGTTCGCCACCTTGGCCGGAGTAGGCCGCCGTGATGGTCTTCGCGTCCCGCGCGGCCCCTGCGGCCATGAGCGGCGGGTAGCCGGTCGCGGCGTCCTTCAGCCGGGCGACCGGACCGCCCTCCTGATCGACGCCGATGAATACCGGCCAGGCGCGGTCTCCGCGGGCCTCGCCGATCGTTCTCGTGGTCGTGCGCACGGCGTCCGCGGTGGGGGTCTGGGGCAGGTTGTAGCCCATCACGATGGCCCCGGCCAGGTGGTTCTTCTCCACCAGGTCCTGCGCGGTCTGCGGATCGGTGCCGTCGTATTGAGCGATGACGACGGAGCCGGCGAGCTCTGCCGTGTCCATGTCCGCGACGATCTGTTGGGCCCGGTTCCGGTCCGCAGCGGACACACCTGCGGCGGCCGGCGCCCCTGGCTTGGCCGAGGTGGCGGGGTCGGACCCGCCGTCGGCCCGTGTGGACTGCTGGGCGGCGGCCGAGGTCTCAGCCGGTTGGGGTGCACCACCCGAGCCGGAGCACCCGGCGAGGGCCAGAAGGGATGTCAGGGCGAGGATCGCGGTCTTTCGCATCCCTTAATGCTAACGATCTTCGGTACGGCCCACACCAGGGTGACCATGACGAACAACTCCACCAGCGTCTGAGTAACCACGACGACCGGTGTCAGGGCGTGGCCGGTGGCCAGCGCCAGTGGCAGCACGACCAGGGAGTTCCGGGTCACTCCACTGAACAGCAGGGCCCGCCGGGCGGGCACATCGATCCGGTCCCCGCCGGGCAGTCCCACGGCCCAGCCCAGTGCGGTCATGCACCCGGCGAAGAGGACGAAGACCAGCGCGGCTGTGGCCAGTGCCAGCAGATGGGCCACCACCCCGCTGATCTGCGAGGCAACCACCAGGGCGAGCACCACCATCATGATGGGCACCATGAGACCGGACATGGCACCGTGCAGGTAGCGCGCCCAGCGGAGGCGGCGCTCCAGGGCCTGGACTGTCAGGGCCGCCACCAGGGGAAGCAGGATCAAGGTGACGAAGGCCTCGGCGAAGGGTGCAGGGTGCAGGCCGGCCAGGGCCGAGGGGCCGGCGAAGAGCCACAGGTAGCCCGGCAGCAGCAGTGCCTGGGCGCACATGAGCAGAGGGGTGGCGGCCAGCAGCCGGTCGGCTGCGCCCCCTGCCAGCCCGGTGAACACGATGACGTAGTCCACGCAGGGGCACAGCAGGACCAGGAGCACGCCCAGCAGCAGGGCCGCGTCGCCGGCGACGAATCGGAACAGGCAGAAGACGATCACGGGTGCGGCCAGGAAGTTCAGCAGCCCCAGGCGCAGCAGGAAGCGCCAATCGCGCAGGGCGCCGCCGGCCAGTCGGGCGAACGGCACGCCCAGGAAGGTCGAGAAGAGCAATAAGCCCAGGGTGGGGTTCACTCCCGCGGCCAGGCCCGCCGCTGCGGGCCACGGGAGTGCCAGGCCGAGGCCGGCGCCGAACGCCAGGGCCGCCAGGTACAGCGACACCTGCCGGCGTTCGGCCCAGGCCACGAGTCCTCCACGGCGCGTGACCGCACCGGGACCGGCCGTGGACCCAGCCGGGGCCGAGGCCTCGTCAGCCAAGGGTGCGGGCGAGCTCTTCCGCCCGGCTCCGCGCCCGCACCGTCGCCGCCGCGCGCAGTTCACCGGCCAGGGCCGGATCTAGTTCGGGCAGCAGGTCCGCCAGGGTGCGGTCGACCGCGATCGATTCCACCGCCATGCCCATGGCCCCGCCCAGCAGGACGTCGAAAACGGGCAGGATGTGGTCGTGGGACGCGAGGAACGCAGGGTCGTCGTAGGCGGCGCCCCGGGTGGTGATGACGATGACGGGCTTGCCGGCCAAGGGGCCCTCGGTAGCGACGTCGGCGGTGGTGCGGCCGGGTACGTGCAGGTAGTCCAACCAGGCCTTCAGGGGCGAGGGCAGGGAGTAGTTGTACATGGGGGCTCCGATGACCACTGCGTCAGCCGCCTCCAGTTCCGCGATGAGTTCGTCCTGCAGTGCCGCGGCGGGGTCGTCGGCGGCGATACCGGGGCGGTGGGCGAAGTGGAGGGCGAATTCCGGCAGGTGCGGCAGATTCTGGGCGGCCACATCACGGTGAACCACGGAGCCGCCGGCGGCCTGCCAGGATGCGGCGAAGGCCCCGGTGAGTTCACGGGAGACGGAATCGGGGTTGATGGACGAATCGATACGCAGAAGTTTCGGCATGTGATCAAGCCTACGACGGATGGGCCCGAGTTCTGACACCGCTGCGAATCCGACAGTGCCGACCAGTGCAAACGTCACCGGCCGGCACTGTCGAGAGAGAACACTCTGCAGTTGTAGGAATCATGACAGGCTGGTATCCATGGGAACCGAACGCAGCTCAGCAGTGAAGTACGTCTCCGGTAGCGGTTCGCTCGGCGACCTCCCGTACGGGCGTCTCGAACGACTGATGGCGAAGGACCATTCCGACCTCAAGGGCGAACTCACCCGCGAGGGCATATGGAACATGGTGACCCTGATCTGCTGTGCGGCGGTCATCGGGGTGGTGCAGACCTGGGGACCCATGATGATCACCCCGGGACGTGCTCCGAGCGACAACGTTCCGATGAACAGCGGCCTCAGCGAAGTGCTCATGCCGCTGAGCCTGCTCCTCGGTGGAATCGGTCTGCTGATGATCGGCGTGACTTGGTGGAAGCAGGGCCGGCTGTGCAGGTACGAATTCGCTGTAGCGGCTCTTGTCTCCATCGTCTGCTGCGGTGCGACGGCCAGGTGGGCCCGCATGTCCGATGACGTCTCCCCGTTCGCATTCGTCGTGACCTGGCTCGACATCGCGCTGGCCGGAATCGTACTGGTTCTCCTGGTCTTCGCCTCGCGCCGAGGGAACACCCGAGTCGCCGGCTTCGAGCAACTTGGAGAGAAGATCCGCGCCTTGCCGGAGGTGCAGCAGGAGGCGATCCTCGCATCGCGGGACGAAGTGTTCGCCTGTGTGCTGAACCGGGATCCGGGGATGCGGGGAGAAATAGAGCAGGCCCGCAGACTACCGGTGGGCGATCTTTGGAAGGCCGAGCGGTTCTATGTGAAGAAGCACGGCTGGCCAACCGCAAGAGACTCGTGATCTCTCTTCGCAGCTTGACCGCGGGCGATGATGGAATGGGTCGTCGGGTTTCATCACGACCGTGACCACCGCACGACCATTCCGCGTCATCTGAACGAACATCATGTCGTTCTCTGCCGGGGGAAGTTCTTGGGAAAACCCTTATGAAACAAGCAAAGGCCCCGGAAACTCAAGGTTTCCGAGGCCTATCTGGTGGAGATGGGGGGAATCGAACCCCCGTCCGCAAGCAAGTTGCCGAGTCTTCTCCGGGCGCAGTCCGTGACTGTGTTTCTTAGGTCCTGGTTCTCACACGAACATGTGAACCAACGAACGGAGTCGAGTAAAAGTCCCGAGAACACCCTCGACATGTGTTCTCAGCAGTGGCTCCCTAAACGACGCCAGCTACCGGGGCGGAAGCAAACCCGGACTGACGGAGTCGCTCGCTAGCTCAGGCTGCGAGGGCGAACTCGGTGCGGTTGTTAGACTTAGCACCTATTGTTTGCGAAGGACATTAACGAGATGACTTCGCGTTCTCGGCCCGCTTCTCTCGACGCGTTGTCCCACGTCGAAACCGATCATCCCCATATTCAGTTACCAAACCGTGTACCGACCGACCTTCCGATCATTCGGCACACCGGTGGAACACCGTACACCGGCTCACTATTCCCCGCCGCGTTCCCGCACACGAAATAGAAAACCGACGAAGCTCAACGATACCCCAGGAACAGGGGTCGCGCCAGTCAGCGGTTCTTGCCGCGGTTCTTCCGCAGGGCATCCGACATGGCACGGCGGGCCTCCAGGTTGTCCTGGCGCTCCTTGATCGCCTGCCGCTTGTCCCAGTCCTTCTTACCCTTGGCGATCGCGATCTCGACCTTGACCCGTGAACCCAGGAAGTAGATCTCCAAGGGCACCAGGGTGCGCCCGGACTCGCCCAACTTCTGCTCGATCTTGAGGATCTCGTCGCGGTGCAGCAGCATCTTGCGGCGCCTGCGCGCAGAGTGGTTCGTCCAGGATCCCTGCAGATACTCCGGGATGTACGCCTGTTCGAGCCACGCCTCGTCCTGGAAGATCAGTCCGAAGGCGTCGGTCAGTGAGGCGCGGCCCTCGCGCAGGGATTTGACCTCGGTGCCGGTGAGCACCAGGCCCGCTTCGAAGGTCTCTTCGATGTGATAGTCGTAGCGGGCGCGCCGATTGCGCGCCACCACTTTCTTCTCCGGTGCGGGCCGCTCATCGGCGACCGACCCCGCATGCTTCTTAGCCATTCTCAAGCCTCTTGGGCTGCTTCCTTTTCCTGTTCCTTGCGCCACCGGATGCCGGCCTCGATGAACCCGTCGATGTCACCGTCGAACACACCCTGCGGGTTGTTGACCTCGTATCCCGTCCGCAGGTCCTTGACCATCTGGTAGGGGTGCGTGACGTACGAGCGCATCTGGTCGCCCCAGCTGGCCTTGATGTCGCCGGCCAGGCTCTTCTTCTCCCGCTCTTCTTCCTCCCGCTTGAGCAGCAGCAGGCGGGACTGCAGGACGCGCATGGCGGCGGCGCGGTTCTGAATCTGTGATTTCTCGTTCTGCATCGAGACCACGGTGCCGGTCGGGATGTGCGTGATGCGCACAGCGGAGTCGGTCGTGTTGACCGACTGGCCGCCGGGGCCCGAGGACCGGAAGACGTCAATGCGCAAGTCGTTCTCGTCGATGTCGACGTGGTCGGTCGTCTCGATCAGGGGCACGACCTCGACGGCTGCGAACGAGGTCTGGCGCCGGCCCTGGTTGTCGAACGGGCTGATGCGCACCAGCCGGTGTGTACCGGCCTCCACACTGAGCTTGCCGTAGGCGTACGGGGCGTTGAACTGCACGGTGGCGCTCTTGATCCCCGCACCCTCGGCATAGGAGGTATCAAGTTCCTGCACGCCGATGTCGTGCTGCTCCGCCCAGCGGATGTACATCCGCGTGAGCATCTGCGCCCAGTCCGTCGCATCGTCACCACCGGCGCCCGAGCGCACGGTCATCACGGCTGCGCGCTCATCGTATTCGCCGTTGAGCAACGTGGAGATCTCCAACTGCCCCAAGTCCTCGCGGAGCTTGTCGATCTCGGCCTCCGCCTCGGCCAGAGCGTCCGGATCGTTCTCCTCCTCGCCCATCTCGACGAGGAGTTCGACGTCCTCGATCCGGGAGTCGAACTTCTCCAACCGCTCCAGGGTCGACTGACGGTGCGAGAGCTTCGAAGTGACGGCCTGGGCCTCATCCGGGTGATCCCACAGGTCCGGAGCAGCAGCCTGTTCCGTGAGCTCGGCGACCTCGCTGCGCAGCAGGTCGACATCGGAGACCTCGCGAATCGAGGAGAACGTCTGTTGCAGGGCGGCGATTTCAGCCGCAAAGTCCATGGCCATAATGCCTCAATCCTAATGGACGCCCGGTCGACACGACAGGCACCCCCTGGAACTCGCCACACCCCACCATGAGCAAGTCCCACGCGAAGTCGGAAATATTTCACAAGAAACTCTTGCAAACAGTCCGAAACGCTCTATAAGGTCAGTAACAGATAGACGTGACTCACAACACTCATCAGCGTAGCGAGGTCCCCTTGGAGCCCATCGATATCATCTCCGGCGAGGTGCGCAATCGTATCCGCGAGCGCGGCATCGACCCGCGGCTGGACTCCGGGCTGACCCGTGAACTCATCGCCGAGACCATTGCCGACTACGATGAGCGTACCCTCTCCGGGAGCCTGCCAATCGTCGCCGACAAAGACGAGCTGGGGCGTCTGATCGCCGACGATGTCGTGGGTTTCGGCCCCTTGCAGAAGTATCTGGACGATCCCGAAGTCGAAGAGATCTGGCTCAATGGCCCACACGCGGTCTACGTCAGCCGGTCCGGGGTCAGCGAATTGACCACGACGGTCTTCACGGAGGCCCAGGTCGATGATCTGATCGAGCGGATGCTGCGCACCACCGGACGCCGGGTCGACCTGAGCAGCCCCTTCGTCGACGCCAGTCTGCCCGATGGCTCCCGCCTCCACGTGGTCCTGCCCGATATCACCCGCAGGTACCCGGCCGTGAACATCCGTAAATTCGTCACCCGCCCGCACGGCCTCGACGCCCTGGTGGCCGCAGGCTCCCTGACCCCTGCTGCGGCGCACTTCCTACACGCGGCGGTGACCTGCGGGGCGAATATCATGATCAGCGGCGCGACCCAGGCCGGCAAGACCACAATGTTGGCCGCTTTGACCGGCTCGATCCCCAGTCGCGAGAGAGTCATCACCTGTGAGGAAGTGTTTGAATTATCTGTGCGGGCCCGCGACTGGGTGGCCCTGCAGTGCCGCCAGCCGTCTTTGGAGGGCACCGGCGAGGTCACCCTGCGCACCCTGGTCAAGGAGGCCCTGCGCATGCGGCCCTCACGGATCATCGTGGGCGAGGTCCGCGAAGCCGAGGCCTTCGACATGCTGATCGGTATGAATTCCGGCCTGCCGGCCATGTCGAGCATCCACGCCAACTCCGCCCGCTCCGCCGTGACGAAACTGTGCACGCTGCCGCTGTTGGCCTCGTCGAACGTCGACGCGGGGTTCGTCGTGCCCACAGTCGCCGGCTGCGTGGACATCATCGTGCACCTGCGGATGAACGCGCAGGGCCACCGGACTGTCGAGGAGATCGCTGCGGTACCCGGCGGGGTCGAAGGCGATGTCGTCGAGTTGGAGACCCTGTTCACCCGTGACCGGGCCGGCCGGCTGCTGCGCGGTTCCGGCTTCTCACATCTGGGCGACCGGTTCGCCGGCTCGGGTTTCGACCTGCACGACATTCTGGAGCAGGCGGCATGAGCTCATCGACACAGGCCGTTCTGGCGGGTCTGGGACTGGGCATCGGCCTCTTCCTGATCTGGTGGTCCATGTGGCGGATCGAACGCCCACTGCGCACTCCCACACGCTTCACCACGGAGACCCGCGATATGCTCACCGCCGCGGGCCTTCCGCGCACCTCGGTCGCCCAGTTGCTGGGCCTGTGTGCCCTATCCGGCCTCCTGGTGGGTGCCGTGGGACTGCTGTTCACCTCGGTCGTGAGCATCAGCGCCTGTTTCGCATTGTTCGCAACCACCGGCCCCTACTTCTTCGTTCGGGCACGGGCCCGCCGCACCCAGGTTCAGCGCCGCGGGTTGTGGCCGGAGGCGATCGACCACCTGAACTCCGGGATCAGGGCGGGCCTGTCCCTGCCCGAGGCCGTGTGCGGCCTGGCCGAACGCGGACCGGACCAGCTGCGGGGCCTGTTCGCCGTCTTCGCATCCGAATACCGGGCGACGGGATCGTTCGGCGCCGCCCTCGACGCATTCAAGGCAGCCGCCGCCGACCCTGTGGCCGACCGGATCGTCGCAGCCCTGCGCATCACCCGGGAGGTCGGCGGCACAGATCTTGGCACGATGCTGAAAACCCTGGGGAGCTTTCTGCGCGAGGACGCGCGCACCAGGGCGGAACTGATCGCCCGCCAGTCCTGGACCGTCAACGGCGCCCGGCTGGCAGTCGCCGCGCCCTGGATCGTCCTGGCCCTGCTCGCCACGCGCACGGAGACGACTACCGCCTACGACAGCGTGCAGGGATCCCTGCTACTGGGCGGCGGGCTGGTCGTCTCGCTGGCGGCCTACTCGGCGATGAAGCGAATCGGCAGGCTGCCGGAGGAACCCCGGGTGCTGCGATGAGGAGGCCATCATGCTGACCTGGACCCATCCTGCGGTGGTGATCGGCACAGGCCTGGCGCTGGGATCCTCCCTGACTTTCCTGGTCTGCGCGTTGCCGCTGTTCCGCAGACCGACCCTGGCCGACCGGATTGCCCCCTATCTGCGCTCGAACACCGCCCTGGGCCCGCACGTCTACGCCCCGGCAGCGCCCACGGCCGGCGGTATGGGCGGCCTCCTGCGCGGCCTGATCACCGATTCGGCGCGGTGGGCGGCGCGCCGCCTGACCACCGATACCTCGATCCAGACCCGCCTGGCCCGACTGGGGCCGGGGGCCACGGTGGAGGGCTTCCGCGCCCGCCAGATCCTGTGCATCGTCGCGGGTCTGCTCGCAGGTGCCGTGCTCGCCGGCCTCGTCTCCTTCAGCCGCGGCTTCCATCCGCTGCTCGCCCTGGCCCTCATCGTGCTCGGCGGGGCCGCGGGCCATCTGGGCAACGACTGGTGGCTGACCCAGCGCGTCAAGCGCCGTGAGGAGCGGATCCTTGCGGAGTTCCCCACAATCGCGGAGCTGCTGTCCCTGTCGATTATGGCCGGTGAGGGCACCGTCGACGCCCTGCAGCGCGTATGCCGCACCGCCTCAGGGGAGCTCTCCGGCGAACTCGCTGGTGCGCTCGCCGCCGCCCGCACCGGCACCGGCCTGGTCGAGGCACTGGACACGATGGCCCGCCGCACGGGGATTCCCAGTCTGGTGCAGTTCGTCGACGGCATCGCCATCGCGATCGCCCGCGGCACTCCCCTGGCCGAGGTCCTGCGCGCCCAGGCGGCCGACGTCCGTGAGGAGGGCCGCAGGTCGCTGATGGAGCTCTCCGGCAAGAAGGAGGTCGGCATGCTGGTTCCCGTCGTCATGTTCGTCCTGCCGGTGACCGTCGTCTTCGCCGTCTACCCGTCCCTGGCCGTACTGAATCTGGGAGGTTGAGTCCGGCCACCCCCGTCTTCCCACCCATTCCACCCGCGCACCATCGAAGTCCCGAAGGAGACCCCATGTCCCACCTCACCCTGCTCTGGCTGCGTCTAGCGGCCCTCCTGCACTCTCTGTCCTCCCGCTTGTCCGCCGGTTCTTCCGCGGATTCCGCCCGTCCAGGGGTGCGCAGGGCACTGGCCTCCGACCGGGGCGATGTCCCGGGCTGGGTGCTGATAACGGTGATGACTGCGGCATTGGTAGTCGGATTATGGGCACTCGCGGGCCAGGCCTTCACCGAGTTCTTCAACGACAGCATGGACAAGGTCCGGCGGGCGGGGTGAGGCCACGATGAGGCTGCGCGAGGACCGGGGTTCGGCCGTCGCCGAGTTCGCCCTGGTGGCCGGCCTGCTGTCGCTGATCTTCGCCGCCGTCCTGCAGATCGGCTTCGCGGTGCACGTGCGCAATACCGTGATCGATTCCGCATTGAGCGGCGCGCGCACGGCAGGCCTGGCCGACCAGGGCGGCGCGGCGGGACGCGATACGGCCCGTGAACTGCTTTCGGTGTCCCTGGGCGAGGCCTATGCCCGCGACATCACCGTCGACGCGCCGGGCCCGGGGCGGATCGTCACCGTGACGGTCCGGGTGCCGGTGCCCCTGATCGGTCCGGTCGGACCACGGCTCTGGGAGATTTCGGCCCGGTCCCTGGCCGAGGATCCACAGGAGGGCCGACGATGAGAGATCGCGGCAGCGCACCCGTGGAGTTCATTTTCGGCTCGGTGGTCCTGCTGATCCCGCTGATCTACCTGTTGGTGGCCTTCGCACAGATCCAGGCGGCGTCCATGGCGGCCCAGGCGACCGCGGTGGACGCCGCCAGGGCCGCCGCCCGTACTCCGGAGGTGGCCTCGGCCACGGCGCACGAACTCGCGCGCATGCACTTCGCCGACTTCGGCGTCACGCACGCCGGCCTGGACCTGTCCACCGACTGCGAAACAGACTGCCGGGCCGCCGGTACCCTGGTCACCGCCCGGGTGGCGCTCAGAGTGCCTCTGCCAGGAGTCGCGCTGATCTTCGGACGCGAGGGCCCCGGCACCGTCACGGTGCGCGCCTCGCACACCGACCAGATAGCGCGCAGCGGTGCCGACTCCCCGAGTGGGTTCCGATGAAGCCCGTAGACGACCGCGGCTCGACACTGCCGCTCATCATCGGGTTCACCACGATCGGCCTGCTGTTCATCGTGCTCGCCGTACAGATCACCGATATCTATCTGGCCCGCGCCCGGCTGCACGCCATCGCCGACTCCGCCGTACTGGCCGCCGCCGAATCCTTCGAACCGGGGACGGGTGACGCTCCTTCGATCGATTTCACGGACGCCGGCGTCGAAGCCGCCGCCAAGCGCTTCGTGACCCGCACCGCCGCCGATCCGCGGTTGAGCGCAACCACCGTGCGCGGCAGCGCCCATGGCGCCTCTATCGAGGTGCGCATCAAGGCGCACTACCGTCCGGTGCTCATCGCACCACTGACTCCACGCGGCATCACACTGGAAGTCTCGGCGAGCTCGCGCGGCGGGCTGCGGCGCTGAGACCGCCACACCGGATCCGTACGGGGCTACTTCGCAGGCCCGGCCGGCGCCCCAGTGCCGGTGGGGACGGTCGGCTCATCGGCCATCAGCGGTTCGAACAACACCATGTCGACGTCCTTGGCGAACAGCGCGGCGTGGACCATCAGGATGAACATCATGAAGGTGTTGAGCAATGCGACGACGATGAACACCCGCGGGTCCTCGAAATTCCCCTGGGCCACGATCATCGCGGCCGCGGTGTTGCGCTGCGCGGTGCCCAGGGCGCCGATCTCGGAGAGCTCCCGACGGCCCTGGCCGTTGCCATAGCCCAGGAAGAACGACAACAACAGGGCGACCACGCCGGCCACGATGGCCACCCACAGACCGGGATCGACCATCGCCGGGGCGTGCCCGATGACCGAGGCCGCGAGCATCGCATACAGCGCGATACTGCTGATCCGCGCCACCCATGGCTGCACCACCGCCGTGACCTTTCGGGCGAAGCACAGCAACAGCATGCCCACGGCCATCGGCAACACCATCTGCTCCACCAGGGACTTCGTCATCGCCCAGCTGTCGACCGTGACATCGCCGAGGAACAACGGCAGGAGGAAGGGCAGGAACACGATCGTGGCCACCATCAGAACGAGCTGGACCGTCGCCCCCAGGGCCACGGTGTTATGGCTCTGCACCGTCAGCTTGATCAACAGGGGCGCCCCCGCCGCACAGGCGAAGAGCACCAGGCCGATCCGATAGACCTCTTCGACGTGGAGGACATCGGCGGCCAGGATCATCAGCGCCGGCACCACCAGGAAACTGACGATGAGCATCCGCACCAGGAAGCGCCAATTGCGCAGATGGGCCACGATCTTCAGGGGATGCTGGGTCAGGCCGACGTTGAGCATGCTGCTGACGACGAAGACGGGAGTCAGCCAGCCGACGGCCACCTGGAGGAAGTGCAGCATGTTAATCTTTCAAGTTCATATGCCGAATACGGATCTCCCACGATAGTGTACAGGTGTCGGGAAAATACCAGCAGTAAATACCAGTACACAAAGGTGAGCATCATGCCGGACACCCCATCACAGTCCCCCAACATCCTGTTCATCCTGGCCGACGATCTGGGCCAGGGCGACGTCTCCTGCTTCAATCCCCACGCCGGCTGGCACACCGGCCACATCGACGCCCTGGCCGCCCAGGGACTGCGGATGACCGATTCCCACGCGACGAGTTCCCTGTGCACGCCCAGCCGCTACGCCGCCCTGACGGGCCGGTACAACTGGCGCTCGCGGCTGAAAAGCCTGGTCCTGCCAGGGGACTCCATGGCCCTGGTCGAGGCGGACCGGCCGACCCTGCCCCGGCTGCTGCAGGACAACGGCTACCGCACCGCCGTGGTCGGCAAGTGGCATCTGGGGCTGGACTGGCATCTCAAGGATTCCGGAAACGACTACGACGCCTTCGGCCTGTCAGCGGACGAACACCCGGAACCCGCCAACCGGATGGGCCGCAACGGAGACTTCGCAGCCCGCGATATGTGGCATGTCGAGGGCCTGGACATCGACTACATGCAGCCCGTGCGCCGCGGCCCGAACCAAGTGGGATTCGATTACTCCTTCATCACGGCGGCCAGCCTGGACCAGCCACCCTACGTCTACCTCGAAAACGGCATGCCCCAGGGCGTACCCAGCGTCTTCGCAGGCGACCAATTCAACCTCGACCGGGTGACGGACTCCCAACAGCAGCAGATCCAAAAGGGTCCGATGGTCCCCGGCTACGACATCGGCCGTGTCGCCTCCGACTTCCAGGCCAGGGCGCTCGACGTGCTCGACGGGTTCCTGGCCGATCCGGATACCCCGTGGTTCCTCTACGTACCCAGCCATCTCGTACACGGGCCCGTCATCCCCGATGCCGAGTACAGGGGCGCCAGTGGCAAAGGCCCCTATGGCGACTGGGTACTCCAGCTCGACGACTACGTGGGCCAGCTGGTCGACCGGATCGATGCCGCCGGTGCCGGAGGGAACACCATCATCGTCTTCACCTCGGACAACGGGCCATCGGGCGTTGCGGGCTTCGAGACCCTGGCCGCCCAGGGCCACGATCCCTCGAACGGCTGGCGCGGGCACAAATCCGATATCTGGGAGGGCGGCCATCGCGAACCGACGGTGATCCGCTGGCCCGGCACAGTGGCCCCGGGAACGACCAGTGACCGAACCGTCGCCCACAGCGACCTGTTCGCCACTTTCGCGCAGATCCTGGACGTGGCAGTGCCCGAGGACGCCGCCGAGGATTCGATATCGAACCTCCCACTGTGGTTGGGCGGCGACGAGGCCGTGCGCCCCGACCTGATCTCCAGTTCCGGCGGTGGCGGCCTGGCCATCCGCCGCGGTGATTGGAAGCTCGAGTTCGTCACCACCGGAGACGGCATGGATGTGCTCAAGGACCCGCACACCACCACGTCCTATGAGCCCGCCCAGCTCTACAACCTGGTAAGCGATCCCGGGGAAACCGACAACGTCATCGCCGCGCACCCACTGCTCGTCTCCGAACTCACCGAACTACTGGCCGAACGGATCCGTCGGGGCCGTTCCACACCGGGACCCGACGGGGTCAATGACTGGCCCGGACCCGACGGCGACTGGCACCAGATCGGCTGGCTCTCCGACGCCGAACAGGTCATCGACGATGCCCGCCATGTCTGAGCTGACCGCGCTGATCGACGTACCGGCCGGCTGTGGACAACTCGGCAGCGAGGATTTCTATCCTGAGGAAAAACCGGTCAGACGGGTTCACATCCCCGCCTTCCGCCTCGAGGCCCATCCGGTGACCAACGCCCAGTTCGCGGACTTCACCGCCGCCACCGGCTACCTGACGACGGCCGAACTCCCCCTGCCCCCGGATCTGGCACTGGGACCGGGCCGGACCCCGGGCTCGCTGGTATTCACCCCAACCCCCGGGCCGGTCCCACTGGACGATTGGCAACGCTGGTGGACCTGGGTCCAGGGAGCCGACTGGCGCCATCCCCACGGTCCCGACGACGACCTTGTCGGCAAGGACTCGCACCCTGTCGTGCACATCAGCCGCGCCGACGCCCTGGCCTATGCCGCCTGGGCCGGCAGGCGGCTGCCGAGTGAGGACGAATGGGAGTACGCGGCGCGCGGACCCGGGGCCGCTACCGTCTACGCCTGGGGCGATGAGCCCCGCCCCGGCGGGCGCATCATGGCCAACACCTGGCAGGGCGAATTCCCCCACCACAACACCGGGCGCTGGCGGACCACCTCACCGGTGGGCAGCTATCCTCCCAACGGCCTCGGCCTGCTCGACATGATCGGCAATGTCTGGGAATGGACGGCCAGTCCCTTCGACCGGGCCGGCACCTCGCCCGGTGCCGTCCCCGGTGGGAGCTGCTGTGCAACGGCTCCGGCCGCACTCGGCCCGGACCGGCACACCTTCACCGTCAAGGGCGGATCCCACCTGTGCGCTCCCGAATACTGCCACAGGTACCGGCCGGCGGCCAGACAACCGCAGACGGAGGACTCCGCAAGCACCCATCTGGGCTTCCGCTGCGCCGTGTGAGTCCACCGGCCACCGGCGCATCATCCGCCTGTGGACGGGCGGACGTTGTCCACAGCCCGTCTCTCCGGGCTTCCGCCGCGCCGGCGGCCCGGTCTACGGTGCGCGCATGGAACAGATCGTCCTCCTCCGCTCTCCCTTCGCCCTGCGCGCCCTGTGCGTCGACGCGCCCGCCGGTCGTCCCGTCGCCGAAGTGCTCGCCCACGTGCTGACGGCCCGCCACCGCCCACCTCCAACCTCACAGGCCAACGATCGTCCCGGGGCGGGGCACACCGCGACCGGGCACACCACTTCGGGCACCGTCGTGCCGGACACCGGCGAGACCTGGGGCCGCTGGGTGGGCAGGGCCGCGGCGACGGTCCTCTGGGACCCGGGCTCCGCACCCGCCCCGCCGGCTGTCGGCCCGCGGGCCGAGGTCGTCACCGGCCCCGATTCCGGCCACATCCTGCCGCTGCCGGCACGTGCGTGGACGATCGCGCGCGGCCCCTCCGATCTGCCCCTGGCGGACCCGCACCTGAGCCGCGCGCCGCTGACGGTCTCGCCCAGCTCCCACGGTTTCTCCGTGACCGATGAGGCCGGAACCCCGGTGGAGCTGCCGAACCACCACGGTGTGTCCCGGATCCGCGTCGGGCACTCCCTCGTCCTGCTGCGGGCGGGCTCGACGGCCGGTGGTGGCTCGGCGCCCACCCCACCCGCCCTCGCGGACTGGCCCGTGCTGCGCCCGGTCCCGGAGCCCACCCGTGCGCACTGGCTGCTGTACCTGGTACCCGCCCTGTTGGGTGTCGTCCTGGCGCTGACCACGGGCATGTGGTGGTTCCTCCTGTTCAGCCTCTCGGGACCGCTGACGGCAGCGCTCACCGGGTGTGTCGAACGACGCAGGCACCGCGCCGACTGTCTGCTGGCGGCAGCCGAATACCGCAGGCGGGTGCGCGAACGCGAGCACGACATCGATCGGCTGTGCCACGAACTGCACGAGCTCTCCTCAACCCGCCGCGCCCCGCCCGGACACGTCGAACTGGGCTACGGCACCGTCGCCGCGGCCCACGGGATGACGATCGGCGAATCCGATCCGCAGGACCTGCCGCAGCCCCTGCGCGGACACTCCGAGCTGCTGCCCCCGGCACCCCGACGCCCCGGCATCCGACTGGACGGACGCTGGCATCCTCTGCTCGAACAGGTGCCCGTACGCATCGACCTGGCCGATGGCCTCAGGGTGACGGGCCCCGCGGACACAGTAACGGCCCTGGTCCGCTCACTGCTTCTACAGTCCCTGGCCGATCGGGTCCTCTCCACTCCGCCACCCCCGGCTGCAGCCGGCGGCCACCGGTCAGAACAGCGGACCGCCCTGTACGTCCACGGCGAGCGAATGCCGGACTTCTTGGCCGGGGTCGACGCGATCCTGTGCCCGTGCACGGGGCGGGTAGTCTCCTGCGTGGGCGCGGCCGTTGCGGGAATCCACCTGTTCCTCAGCAGCACGGGGATCGACCTGTGGCGCGGTACCGGACAGGCCGGTCATACGGAAACCGCCGGACCGGCGGGCGGTGAGCTGTGGAGGTTGGAATGTTCCACGGACCGGTCACTCCTGACCGGCGAGCGCCCGGGGCCGGCCGACTGGAGCATCGTGATCGACGGCCCGGTGGACCTACGGCTGGTCCGCCCCGAACTCTTCGCCGTCTCCTGGCCCCGCTGGTCCACCGGCACTCCCGCCTGGGAACAACCGGTCGAGTTGGGCGACGTCCTGTCCGGGCCACCCGGCCCGGTGCCGACCGCTGCCGTACCGATCGGGGTGGGGAAAGATGGCGCGATCGCCCTCGACTTGTTCGGCCAGGGCCCCCACGCACTGGTGGCGGGCACCACTGGCAGCGGGAAATCGGTATTCCTCCAGACCTGGGCCACGGCTTTGGCCGCCGCGCTGTCCCCGGAGGAACTGCGCCTGGTCCTGGTCGATTTCAAGGGCGGCGCGGCCTTCGCGCCCCTGGCCGCGCTGCCGCACGTCGACTCGGTCACGAGCGATCTGTCCGGACGTCTGGCGGTGCGGGCACTGCGCGCGGTCAGGGCCGAGGTCACGCGCCGGGAGGCGGTACTCGCCGCCAGCGGTGCGTCCGACATCGACGCACACAATGCCGCGGTGGACACGGCAGATGGTTCCGGACCGGGTCACCTGCCGCGCGTGGTGCTGATGATCGATGAGTTTCAGGCGCTGATCGACGACGACCCGGGAGGTGTGGCCCTATTGGAGTCCCTGACCGCCCTGGGCCGGTCGCTCGGCATCCACTGTGTGCTGGCCACTCAGCGTCCCGCCGGTGTGGTGACCGCCAGGATGAAGGCCAATATCAACCTGCGCATCGCCCTGCGGGTCCGCGATCCGCAGGATTCCCTGGAGGTCGTCGACTGTCCCGCTGCCGCCGAACTGGATCCGGACCGTCCCGGCCTGGGTGTTATCGCCGCCGGAGCCGGTGTCCGATCATTCCACAGTGCCCATGTGGACTTCACCCGGGTTCCGGGGCCGGAGATGCTGCGCATACGCGACCTGCATTCGGGCGAGGAAACGAGCATCCCCCTGCCGGGGACAGAAGGACACGGCCTGTGGGAACAACTCACCGGCCCGGCGGCGAGGACTTCCGCAGACCGGGCCGGTGCGCACAGCATCGTGCCCCCACCGCTGCCCGCCGAACTCCCTGCCACCGATCCCCTACAGCTGGGATCGGTCGAGGACCCACGCTCGCCGGGGGCCGAACCGTGGTGCTATGCCGGCGGGGACCTGCTGATCACCGGCGGCCACGGGCGAGGGCGCAGCACTGCGCTGCGCACCTTCGTCCAGGCGGCCTGCTCCTCCTTACGGGCGCCGGCGATCATCGTCGCCGACCCCGTGCCGGGACGGGGTTCCACACGCGGTTCCGATGCCGTCCCCTGCGCCGTGCATATCGATCCGGCGCGCACTGATCTTCTCGAATACCTGGTGGGACTGCTGACCGGAGCACGCCCCATCGGGCCGCTGGTCCTGGCCCTGGACGATTGGGAGGACCTCCTCGCGGCCCCGGCGAACCGCGGTCTCGTCGAACGCCTGGAACACCTGTTGACCGTGGGCGTACCCGGGTCGGTCATGGGGATCGTCGCCGGACGGCGGTCACTGTCGACGGGCCCGGGTAGCTCGGCTCCACACCGATTGATCTTCCCCACCCCGGCGCCGGCCGAGGCCGTGTACTACGGTCTGCAACCCGAGCGCTTCGCGGACCCGTCCGAGCCGGGACGCGGCGTGCTCCTGACCCCGGATGGTCCAGAGTCCGGCTGGGATGCACAGATCGCCAGGCCCGCGGACGGCGTCCACGATCCGACGACCAATGCTGCAGTCATGACCGTGAACGGCACCCAGCCGGGCACATCGCCGACAGCCGTACTGCGCTCATTGTTGGGATTGGAGAGCCCGCCCGAACCGGGCGCGCACGCCAGACCCGGCGCCCTCCTGCTGGGCACCGGGCCCTTGGGCGAGGCCATCGTCTGGCGGCCCGACCGAATGGGCCCGTGTTTGAACGTCCGGGTCCCGCCCGGGCGCGTAACAGAACTGGGAGAGCGGCTGCGCGCCCTGGGCCCGCCGGTGGAAACGGCTGGTTTAGCCGGTCAGGCGGGCCCGACCGCCCGGTCCGCGGGGACCGCCACCGGGGATTCGCCGCGTGTGATGCTCACAGCCCACGGCTGGCAGCCACCGTTCGGCTCGGACTTCATGGCCGCCGTGGGTCTCGGCCCCACTCTGCTGCTGTGGCCGCGCGGAGCCGGGGACCTGTTTGTCGACGGACGCCGCAGCCTGCCGCGGCTGCACGGGGCCGACGGCTGGTTCGTCGACGAATCACGGGCGGTGCCCATCGACCTCGTGATCTGAACCCGATCGGCTCCGGCCCGGAGCCCGGGATGCAGGATCACGGGCCGCAGCACCGGGGGTCTAGAACCCCTGCGCGACGCGGTAGTACACGTTGTTCCACCGCAGGGCGTCCTGGAACCCGGCCACCGTCGTGTCCTGGTCGATCACGGCCAGTTCGATGCCGGCCATGGTGGCCAGATCGCGCCAGGCGTCCATGCCCACGGCGGTGGTCATCACCGTGTGGTGGGCCGCTCCCGCCGACAGCCAGCAGGTCGTGGAGGTTTTGAAGTCCGGAGCGGGTTCCCAGACGGCGCGGGCCACGGGCAGCTTGGGCAGCGGCTCATCGGGTCCCACCACTTCCACGGCATTGGCCGTGAGCCTGAAGCGGTCGCGGATATCGGACAGGGCGACGACGACGCCCGGGGCAGGATCCGCGTCGAAGACCAGGCGTACGGGGTCCTCGCGGTCGCCGATGCCCAGTTCGTGGATCTCCAGGCTGGGGCGCCCGGTGGTCAGTGAGGGGCAGACCTCCAGCATATGGGCGCCTAGGATCTTCTCATTGCCCGGTTCCAGGTTGTAGGAGTAGTCCTCCATCAGGCTGGCCCCGCCCGGCAGCCCGTAGCCCATGACCTTGGCGATGCGGATGAGCACGCCGGTCTTCCAGTCGCCCTCGGCACCGAAGCCGTAGCCGTCTGCCATCAACCGCTGCACGGCCAGGCCGGGCAACTGCTTGAGGGCGCCCAGGTCCTCGAAGCTGTCGGTGAAGGCGGTGGCGCCCTCCTGTTCGAGGAAGCCGCGGATCGCGGCCTCCTGCCGGGCCCCGTAGCGCAGGGATTCGTGCCGCGCTCCCCCTGGCAGCAACTCGGCTGCCACATCGTAGGCCTCCAGGTATTCGGCGATGAGCCCGTCGACCGTGGACTCGTCGACGGCCTCGATCGCAGCGGCCAGGTCGTTCACGGCCCAGGTGTTCACGGACACGCCCAGGCGGATCTCCGCCTCGGTCTTATCGCCCTCGGTCACGGCGACATTGCGCATATTGTCACCGAAGCGCACCATCTTCATGTGCTGTGCGGCATCGTAGCCGGCGGCGGCCCTGGCCCACACGCCGATCCGCCCGGTCACATCGGCGTGGGTGACGTGTCCGACCACGGTAACCCTGGGGATGTTCAGCCGCGTCAGGATGTAGCCGAACTCACGGTCGCCGTGGGCGGCCTGGTTGAGGTTCATGAAGTCCATGTCGATGTCGGCGTACGGCATGCGCTCGTGGACCTGGGTGTGCAGGTGCAGCAGTGGCTTGCGCAGCGCCTCGAGGCCGCGGATCCACATCTTCGCGGGGCTGAAGGTGTGCATCCAGGTGATGACGCCCAGCACATCGTCGTTCGCTCCGGCGTCCAGGATGGTCCGCAGGATCGATTCGGAGTCCGTCAGGACCGGTTTCCAAACGACCTTGACGGGGATATCGGATGCGGCGTCCAATGTGGCGGCCAGCTGCTGGGACTGTGCGGCGACCTGGTCCAGGGTCTCTGGACCGTAGAGGCCCTGGCTGCCGGTGAGGAACCAGATCTCCTTGGATTCGAATGGATTGGCCATCATGGTGGGTGCTCCTAGGTTTCTTCGCAGGGATGGGTGGGGCGGCGGGGCTTATTGGCCGTAGACGTTCTGGTAGCGGTCGTAGAGCCGATCGATGATCTCCTGGTCGATCGGCTGCACCTCGCCCAGCTGCTGTGCGATGTGCACGGTGCGGGCGACCTCTTCGACCATCACGGCGGCCTTGACCGCCGATTCCGCGTTGCGGCCGATGGTGAACGGGCCGTGATTGCGCATCAGCACGGCCGGCGAGCGGCTGCCCGTCAGCGTCTCCACGATGCCCCTGCCGATCGATTCGTCGCCGATGATCGCCAGCGGGCCCACCGGCACGGGGCCGCCGAACTCATCGCCCATCATCGTGAGCACGCAGGGGATCTCCTGGCCGCGGGCGGCCCAGGCTGTGGCGTAGGTGGAGTGGGTGTGCACGACTCCGCCCACCTGCGGCATGTGCCGGTAGACGTAGGCGTGGGCCGCGGTGTCCGAGGACGGCGCATAGTCGCCCTCGAGCAGGTTTCCGTGCAGATCGCACACGACCATCGCATCGGGGGTCAGCGTCTCATAGCGCACGCCGGAGGGTTTGATGACCAGCAGGTCATCGGCCCCCGGCGTCGCGTCCTCGGATACCGGGACGCGCTCGGAGACATTGCCGGCCGTCCACACGACCAGGCCCCAGCGGGGCAGTTCCGCGTGCAGTTCGGCGACCCGGTGCTTGGCGATCTCCACGCGTTCGCGCACCGTGGTCGACAGGCGCGCGGTCTTGTGCGGAGTGGTCTTCTCGGACATGGGTGATTCGGTCCTTTCTATACTGCGATTTCCCGGCAGCCGGTCGGTGCGCAACCTGGTCAGGGCGCAAGCTCGTCAGTGCGCGGTCCTATCGGTCGCCGCGACGGCGGTGGCCTGCAGGTCCAGGCCGCGGCGGTAGTGGTCGAGGAAGCGGCGGAAGCCGTTGGCGTCCACGGGCTCTGGCCGCACGGTCTGCGCCGGAGCATCGGCGAAGACGGTATTGGCCAGGAAGGTGTGCAGGGGCGCCTGCGCGTGGTCCAGGTAGGCGGCCAGCAGGGCGATGCCCCAGGCCCCGCCCTCCCCGGCTCCCTCGGTCACCACGATCGGGGTGCCGGCGGCCGCCGCCAGCAGCCGGGCTGCCACATCGGCGGTTTTGAGCAGGCCGCCGTGGGCGTTGAGGAAGTCCAGGGCGACGTCCTCGGCGCGCAGCACGTCGAGGCCGATGGCCAGGGTGGCGAAGACGGAGAACATCTGCGAGCGCATGATGTTCTCCAGGTTCAGTGCCGTCTCCGGTCCGCGCACCATGAGCGGACGGCCGTCGGCCTGGCCGGTGATGGGTTCACCGGAGATGTAGTTGTACGACAGCAGCCCGCCGGCGTCGGGCTGGGCCCGCAGGGCCGCCGCCAGGAGTTCGGCGTAGGCGGTGTCGGGGTCGATCTCGGTCTCGGGGGCGAACAGGCGCGCGGCCTGGACGAACAGGGCCACCCAGCGGCTGAGCTCGTCGGCCCCGTTGTTGCAGTGGACCATGGCCACGGCCTCGCCGGCCGGGGTGGTGACCAGGTCGATTTCGTGGTGGATCTCCCGCAGGGGTTTCTCCAGCACGACCATGGCGAAGATCGAGGTGCCAACGGAGACATTGCCCGTGCGGGGGCGCACGGAGTCGGTGGCGACCATTCCGGTGCCGGCGTCGCCCTCCGGCGGGCACAGTGCCGTTCCGGGCTGCAGAGCCCCGGTGGGGTCGAGCAGCAGGGCGCCGGCGGCGCTCAGGGTGCCTGCCGGGGTGCCGGCGGTGAGCACCCGGGGCAGCAGGCGGGACAGGTCGGACTCGGGCACCAGGGCCCTGATGTGGGCGTCGAAGGCGTCGAGCATTCCGCGGTCGTAGTCGCAGCTCGTGGAGTCGATGGGGAACATCCCCGAGGCATCGCCGATGCCCAGGACCTTCTCACCGGTCAGGCGCCAGTGGACGTAGCCGGACAGGGTCGTCAGGAAGTCAACCTGTGGCACATGGGGTTCGGCGTCGAGGACCGCCTGGTAGTAGTGGGCGACCGACCAGCGCAGGGGGATGTTCACGCCCAGGACCGAGGTCAGTTCCCCGGCTGCGCGCGCGGTCGTGGTGTCGCGCCAGGTGCGGAACGGCACCAGGAGTTCGCCCTGGGCGTCGAAGGCCAGGTAGCCGTGCATCATGGCCGACACGCCCATGGCGTGCAGCCTGGTCGGGGCCGCGCCGTAGCGGGCAGTGGTCTGGGCGCTCAGGTCGGCGTAGGCTGCGGCGATGCCCTCCCAGATCGCGTCGAGCGCGTAGGTCCAGTGGCCGTCGACCAGCCGGTTCTCCCAGGTGTGTCCGCCGGTGGCCAGGGGGCGGCCGTCCGGTGCGGTCAAACACGCCTTGATGCGCGTCGATCCGAGTTCGAGGCCCAGGATGCAGGACCCTGAGGCGATGAGCTGGGCGGTTTCGGGGATGTTCTCGACCATCGTGGGCGATCCACCTTGCTTCTGTTCAGACACGACTGTTAACGCTAACATTAATGCCTTGGAGTCCGGGCCGCCAGTGTTCCGGACGGGAGGGAAGCATGGAACTGCGCGACGCACCGGAGTCCGTAAACCTGGCCCACGGGGACTATTCCGCGGTGATCGACCCCGTCGGAGCCGCCCTGGCCGCCCTGCGCCACGCCGAGCGCGATCTGATCCTCCCCTTCGCCCCTGGCTCCGAACGCCGCGGCGCACAGGGCTCTGTGCTGGCACCGTGGCCCAATCGGATCGGCGGCGGGCGCTACGCCTTCGCCGGCCGCATCCAGCAGCTGCCGCTGAGCGAGCCCGACCGCGGCAATGCGATCCACGGCTTGGCCATGTGGACCCAGTGGCGGATCGCGCGGGCCACCTCGGATTCGGTCGTCCTGACCATCCGCGTGCCGGCCCAGCCGGGGTATCCCGGCGCGCTGGACGTCAGCTGCACCTATCAGCTGGACGATTCCGGATTGACCTGGCGGGTCGAGGCGCAGGGCGTGGGCCCTGGTCCCGTGCCCTACGGCGTCGCGGTCCATCCCTATCTGACCCTGCCGACCGGCCGGGTCGACGAGTGGCGGTTGTGCCTGCCCGCCGCAGAGGTCCTCGTCCCCGATCCGCAGACCCTGCTGCCGCGTGCCCTGGAACCGGTCGCAGGCGAGCTCGATCTGCGCACCGGCGGCCCAATCGGTCCGGCCCGGATCGATCATGCCTACACCGGTCTGCCACCCGCGCCGGTATCACTGACCCTGTGCGGTGCCGCCGCCCAGGAACCGCGGGTCACCCTGAGCTGGGATTCCCGGGAGATGCCGTGGGTGCAGGTATTCACCGCGGACCTCGGCATCGCAGGGATGGATCGGCGCGGGCTCGCGGTCGAACCGTCCACGTGTCCGCCCGACGCCTTCAACTCGGGCACGAACCTCATCGTCTTGGAGCCCGGGCAGGAGCACCGGGCCCTCTGGCACCTGGCCGCGGGATGAGGAGGACCGGACCGCCCACCCACCCTGGCACCCTTCGGCCCGCAGGCCGGTAATAGTCTTGACGGTGGGTCGAATCCCTTTCGCCCCCCGTTGTTCATCCCCGGAACGGACCGATTTCACAATGCCCACCCCTCCAGCCGACACTCCGCGCCCCACTCCACCGGCGCCCCGCCGCAAGGCCGCCGGCCGGCGGCCCTCGATGGCCGATGTCGCAGGACTGGCCGGTGTCTCCCACCAGACGGTCTCCCGCGTCATCAACGACATCCCCGGAGTCCGCCCGGCGACCCGTGAGCGCGTCATGGCCGCGATCGCCGAATTGGGCTACCGCCCCAACAACGCCGCACGCACCCTGGCCACCTCCCGGTCGGGGCTGATCGGCGTGATCGCAGTCGGGTCCTTCCTCTACGGCCCCACCCGCACGCTCTCCGGGATCGAGGAGGCAGCCAGGTCCCATGGTTTCGCCACCCTCCTGTCGACCATCCCCGAATCCGACCGGACCGCTTTCGCCGCGGCGATCGACACCTGCCTGAACCGCGCCGTCGAGGCCATCGTCGTCATCGCCGCCCGTAACCGGGTGGTGGAGTTCCTGGCCGGCCTACACACCGACGTGCCGATTGTGGCCGTCGGGCCGGCGGCCGCCGACCTGCCCCGCCTGACCACTCTGAGCGTCGACCAGGCAGCCGGCGCCGAGGCCGTGATCGAGCATCTGCGGGACCGGGGACACGGCCACATCGCCCTGCTGGCCGGTCCCGAACACTGGACCGATGCCCAGGCGCGCACCAGGGCGGTCCGCGGTTGTTGCGCCAGCTTCGGAATCGAGCTCGAAGTGTTCCCCGGCGACTGGTCGGCGGCTTGTGGCTTCGCACTCGGCTCGCAGCTGGCCACCCGAGCCCCTCAACAGCGGCCCACTGCGGTATTCGCCGCCAATGACGGAATGGCACTGGGACTGCTGGCCGCCTTCAACCGCGCCCGGATCCGGGTACCGCGCCAGATCGCGGTCGCGGGCTTCGACGACGTCCCCGAATCCGGGTTCTACAGTCCGGCGCTGACAACCGTGCACCAGGACTTCGTGGAACTGGGCCACCGCACGGTCCTGGCCGTACTCGACCTGGTCGACGGCCGGGAGCCGGACACCACCCCGATCGCACCCACCCTGGTGGTGCGCGCGTCCACAGTCGAGGACTGAACCGCGCGGCGGCGCGCCGCACCGGCGCACCCCTTTGACACCTCGGCCGACACGGGTCTAGGCTTCCTCACGATCGAATGTTAGCGCTCACTTCCGGGCTCCTCCCGGACGTGGGTCCCACCCCATCCCCATCAGTACTGGGCATAAGACACTGGGCGGAGAGTCAGCGCGGACGCCTCTGCGAAACGCCGACCCACACGCCTCGAGGAGCACAATTGGGCAGCGACAAGAAAATATCCAGCGCCTTCATCTACTTCTTCGGCGCCTTCGGCGGCATCCTCTTCGGATATGACATCGGTGTGATGACCGGCGCCCTGCCGTTCTTGCAGAACGACTGGGGCCTGGGCGATTCCGCCGGGGTGATCGGCTGGATCACCTCGGGCGTGATGTTCGGCGCTATCTTCGGCGGCGCTATCGCCGGCCAGCTCTCCGACCGCTTCGGCCGGCGCAATATGATCCTGGCCTCCGCCCTCGTCTTCGTCCTCGGCTCGGTGCTGTGCGGACTCTCCCCGCACAACGGCTCGATCTACCTGGTGTGCGTGCGCATCTTCCTGGGCCTGGCAGTCGGTGCCGCCTCGGCCCTGGTGCCCGCCTATATGTCCGAACTGGCACCGGCCCGCCTGCGCGGGCGCCTGTCGGGGCTGAACCAGACGATGATCGTCTCCGGCATGCTCATCTCCTATGTCGTCGACTTCCTGCTCAAAGACCTGCCGGAGACCTGGGCCTGGCGACTCATGCTGTCCCTGGCCGCGGTGCCCGCGATCATCCTGTTCCTCGGCGTGCTCCGCCTGCCGGAATCGCCGCGCTTCCTGGTCAAACACGGCAAGGACGAAGAGGCCGCCAGGGTACTCGGCTACATCCGCAAACCCGCCGAGATCGACGCCGAACTGGCCCTGATCAAGAACACCGCGGTCCTGGAGGAATCGGCGCAGGCCAAGGCCGGCTGGGCGACCCTGTTGTCAGGGCGCTATCGCTACCTGGTGATCGCCGGCATCGGCGTGGCCGCCTTCCAGCAGTTCCAGGGCGCCAATGCGATCTTCTACTACATCCCGCTGATCGTCGAGAAGGCCACCGGCAACTCCGCCGAATCGGCACTCATGTGGCCGATCATCCAGGGCGTCATCCTGGTCCTGGGATCCCTGCTCTACATGGCGATCGCCGAACGCTTCAACCGTCGCTTCCTGCTCATCGGCGGCGGCATCATCATGGCGGCGTCGTTCCTGCTGCCGGCCATCATCAACACGGTGGCCCCGAATTCCTCGCCCATGCTCATCGTCGTCTTCCTGTGCGTCTACGTCGCCCTGTACTCCTTCACCTGGGCTCCGTTGACCTGGGTGATCGTCGGTGAGATCTTCCCCCTGGCGATCCGCGGACGCGCCTCGGGCCTGGCCAGTTCCTTCAACTGGATCGGCTCCTTCCTCGTCGGCCTGCTGTTCCCGATCATGACCGCCCGGATGAGCCAGGAGGCGGTCTTCGCGATCTTCGGCGTCATCTGCGTCTTGGGCGTCGTCTTCGTCAGCCTGCGCGTGCCCGAAACCCGCGGCCGCACACTCGAGGACATCGAGGCGAACGCGCTCAAGCGCTGAGCCCCCTGGCCCGGTGATAGCACAGCGCCGCGGCGCCCCCCGTTGTGGGGGGGCCCGCCGGGGCCGGGGCCATTCACCCCGGTTCACCGGCGCGGCGGGCGCAGGCCCGCCCGGACCTGGGCCCGGCCTCGGCCCGATCACGCATCCGACCAGACAGGAGATCTCCATATGAGCAGCCCGTACCGTCCCACCGACCTGCCCGGCTTCGGTTTCGACATTGTTGCCGGGGTCGCGACCCTGACGATCGACCGCACCGATAAGCGCAATGCGCTCTCGCGCCCCATGTGGCGCGCCCTGCCGGAGATCGTGGCCGGGGTGGACGCCGACGATTCGATCGCGGCGCTCATCATCACGGGTGCCGGCGGGCACTTCTCCGCGGGGTCCGATATCGCGGACCTGAACGTCCCGCTGGCGGACTTCTGGGAGCTCAACTCCGCCGCCGAGGCCGCACTGGCCGCAGCGCGCACCCCCACCCTGGCCGCCATCGAGGGCAATTGCGTGGGCGGGGGCACGGAACTGGCGGCTGCCTGCGATATCCGCATCGCCGCACCCGGGTCGATCTTCGGGGTGACCGCGGCGAAGCTGGGCCTGGTCTACCCGCCAGGGCCCACCCGGTCCCTGGCCCGGGTGCTGGGGGAGTCCTGGGCGCGTTACCTACTGCTCAGTGCCAAGATCGTCGACTTCGACACGATGGACCGGCTGGGCTTCTTCCACGAGACCGCGGCCGATCCGCTGCAGGCGGCCGGGAAGCTGGCGGAGCGGATCGCCGGACTGTCCAGCCTGAGCCAGACCGGCGCCAAGGCCATCCTGGCGGGGGAGCTCGACGAGGTGGACGCGCCGCCGGCCTGGCTCGATGCCGCCTACCGGACCGAGATCGAACAGGGCCAGGCGGCCTTCTTCGCCAAAGAACGTCCCGACTTCTCATTCCGCCGCAGCCACTGGCAGGGGTGAGGGGGGCCTATCCTGATGGTGTGAGTGCGAGGAGCCGCGGTGCCACGGCCACATTGGCCACACTTGCCGCCGGGCGACGGCATTCGGTTGCCGTGCGCGGTGACGGTACGGTGGTCGCCGTCGGTGACAACCGGGCCGGGGAATGCGCGGTCGATCAGTGGACCGACATCGTCTCCGTAGCAGCGGGCAATGTTCATACCGCTGTGAACACTGGAAAGTCCCACACCATCGGTCTGCGCGCCGACGGCACGGTGTTGGCGACCGGTTGGAACGGCGACGGTCAATGCGACGTCGCGCATTGGCGAGGCGTGCAGCAGGTGGCTGCGGGTTGGCGCTGCACCCTGGGGGTCCTCGCCGACGGCACCGTCCTCGCGACCGGGCGAACCACCGAAGGGGCCTGCGAGGTGAACGGCTGGCGGGACATCGTCGCGGTGTCCTGCGGCGACTGGCATTCGATCGGCCTACGCTCGGACGGTGGAGCTGTAGCCGTCGGCAACAGCCGCAGAGGACAGTGTGCGGTGGCGGGCTGGAAGGATCTCATCGCAGTCGCTGCCGGGTATATGCACTCCGTCGGACTCGACCGTGCTGGTCGGGTCGATGCAGTCGGAGACGCCTCGGCGACAGAGGGGGTTCAGCTATGGCGGGAAATCGTGTCCGTCGCCGCAGGGAGCTACCACACCGTGGGGTTGTGCGCCTCGGGAAGGGTGGTGGCTGTCGGCGACAACACTCGGGGGCAATGTGATGTCAGAGGCTGGGAGGACATTGTCGCCGTCGCGGCCGGGTCAACTCATACCCTGGGCCTGCGGTCCGACGGCACGGTAGTGTGTGCGGGAAGCAGTGAGAACGGCAGGGGCGACGTTGCCGGCTGGTCTGGGATCCGAGGCCCCGGTGGCAGCGCCACTTCGATGGAGGGGGCCGATGGCTGAGGGCTCGAACAAGATGATCGGCGAGTTCGGCGATAAGCCGAGGACTCGGGGGTTCGCTGCGGCCATCGAGGAGTACGCCAGGTCCCAGGGCGGCGTGGAGAGCGAGCTCAAGGCGCAACTGAGTTTCTCCGTGAAGCGGAAATTCCTATGGCTGTGGGCCTATCAGCGGACAGCGGACGGGACGCTGTACCTCAATGTGAGACTGGATCGGAAGAAGGACGACTCGCACTTTCACGACGTCACCCAGGTCTCCAAGAACAGGTGGAACCACCACGTGGTCGTGAGGTCGGAGGAATCCGCGACCAGCGATTGGCTCCGCTCCCTGATCGAAGACGGCCACGAGTTCGGCGCGAAATCCTCCTAGTCGTCGCCGGCGGCATCACTTGTCGGCGGTATTCGCGAATCGGATGTGTCCTCAGGCCGAGTGCCCGAGCTTTTTCGGTGGCACTCGCGAGTTGGATGCTAGTCGGGTTGAGTTCCCGCGCCTTGTCTGTCGTGTCAGATGCGCGCGCATACCCTGCCACCCAGCGCATCTGCTACCACCGAAACAGAGGGACGTTACTCGGCAAACATCGAAAACTATTTTCGATTAAACCCTTCCCTTCATGAGTGGCCTGCGCTACACTTGAAGTAGGTCAGGAAACCCGAATCGGACAGTGAAGTCCCGTCAGGTTTTACGGCTCGTCTTCCCCGACATTCATCAAGCACACACGTGTGTAGTCCGGCCGGCGTTTCGGTTGGGATACGGAAGGAGGGAAGAAGTCATGACTATCGATTCCACCCTCCCACGCGCTGGTTCCCCCGGTCCGGACGAGCCCGCAGGCTCACCCGGCAACGGCCAGGGCCTGTCGGGAGGTGGTCCGGCTCAGGAACAGGACCCGGTCGATGGTGCCGAGGCCTTCGCCCGCCCAGCTGACCCCTTTTTGACTTCTGAAGATTGGGAGCGTCTACAGGAGATCGCTCCGGAACTCGTTCACGCCAGTGAGTCACTCGCTGGTCTGGGTGCCGGTGTGGGCACGGATCCCAGTCTCGACGCTTCCGACCTGCTCCTGGTGCTCAAGGGAATCGAACACGTCACCCGGATGACCACCTCAACGGAAGCTGCTGTTCTGGCGCGGGCCGAATACGAGGTGCCCACGGCCGACTATGGTGCGAAGACTCTTCCGGCCCTGGTGACTCGCCTGTTGAGGATCGATGGGGCGGCCGCGAGGCGGCGGGTGCGGTTCGCGCACGCGATCGGTGCCGGCCGGTCTCTAACGGGTGCGCGTCTGGAACCGGCCTACCCCCATGTTGCCCACGCGTTGGCGGACGGGGGTGTGTCGGTGGATCAGGCGCAGGCGGTGATCCGGGAGATCGAGAAGATCCCCCGCCAGGTCCGGCATGTCCATCACGCCACGGCCGAACGGATGCTCGTGGACACGGTGCCGAGTGTTGATGTGGACCAGATTCGTGTGCTGGGTTCTCGGATCCGAGCCTACCTGGATCCCGATGGGCGTTTCGCCGAGATCCCACCGTTGGTTGATGAGTTTCATGTGACCGTGACGCCGCGGAGGAATGGTGCGTGGAATCTCACGGGTCTACTGGATCCGGTGACGGGCGGAAAATTGCATGGCTTGTTGACCAACCGGCAGGAACCCGGCATGCAGGTGGAGGACGCGACAGGAGCGGGTGCGGGCACTGCCGCTGAGACCAGTGGCTCGGACACGGAACCCGCTGATGAACCGCCCGGTGATCTAGCACCGACGGCGGTGACGGTTGATGGCCGGCCCACCACGAAGGCGAATCATCCGTTTGGGTATCGGGAGCGGCCCGATGGGGCACGTCGGCATGACATGTTCGCCACGTTGATTGATCGGGCTGCGGGTTCGGGTCCGCAGGGTGCGGGGATGGCCCTGATCGTCACAGCGACTGCTGAAGAGTATGCGCAGGGGAAGGCGGAGGTGGAATCCACTGCCGGTCCCATCGGGTTGCAGGATCTGGAGTCCTTGTCCCCGGGTGCGCTTGTGTATTTCCAGGCCCACCAGCCGGGTACCCGGGAAGTCACCGTGCACAGTGCTAGTCGGTTTGCTACGCGGCGGCAGGTTGAGTTGATTGCTGCTCGTGATCGGGGGTGTACGTTCCCGGGGTGTGATATGCCGGTGGGGTGGTGTGATGCCCACCATATGATCCCCTGGTCCACTGGTGGACCCACGACGGTATCGAATCTGACCTTGGCGTGCCGGTTCCATCACACGTGGCATGACCAGCATGGGTGGAGGGCCGAGTTGATTGGTGGTTTGCCGGCGTGGATTCCACCCAGACACGTCGATATCGAGCAGCGGCCCCTATTCCATTCCCGGTTCGCGGCTGCTCTGGTGGATGTGAGTGCTGCGGGGAGCGCTGCGGGTTTGCCGCCGGTGTGGGTGCCGGAGGATTTCTCCCCACCGGACTGGAACGCAGAATCGGACCCACCCGATCCACCAGACCCGCCGAACTCCTTAGGACTGTCCAGTACTGCGAGCAAAGACCCTGCGGGTTCTGGCGGCATGCCGTGGGGCACTCATGGGTCCTACGCAACGGATGCAGGCACCGACCCTGACGACACCGACGTCCCACCCTTCTGAACCACGGCGAGCCACTGCGCCCACATACGGAGTCGCAGGGCCGCAGGCATTCCATTCCTGCGATATCGGAGTACCGTGTATGGCGTCCGTCACTCAATGTCGAGTCGAGGGGAGGCGACCTCTGTGGTCGCACGACGGAACCAAAGTACAGACGAACACAAATGGACCGGACAATTCGCAAAGGCCTCGACCCTGTCGGCCGTCGGTCTGCTGGCGCTGTCGGCACTGACCCTACCCGGCCTCGGCCCACCGGCGAACGCGGCGCCGGCCGAATCCGAAGATCAAGCAGCCTCCGAAGACATGGTAGGGCCTGAAGACCAAGCCGGAGCCTCGGCCACGGCGCCGGGCACTGCGTCCGTGCCGCTGGCCGGCACCTTCACCTATCATGCCGACGGCAACGCCGACGGGGCCATCATCCATGGGGCGATCCATTCCGTGTCCCGGATCCCCGGCGGCACGGCGGTGTACTTCTCGGTCGGCGGTCCCGGCGTGACAGCGGGCGCGGTCGATCGCCGACCGGGTCTGGATGAGGACTACAACATCACCGCCTTCAGATCCGTCGCGATCATCGACAGCGCCGGGCTCAAGCGTTATCAGCCGCTGGCCATGGGCAAGAACACCTGCGCCTGTTCCGACCAGAGCGATCTGTCGAGATACGACGGCACCGCCGTGCCCCTGGTCGGCTACGCCGTGTTGCCCAGCCTGCCGCCGGACGTGAAGACGGTGACCGTCGAGTTCGGCTTCGGCAACCTGATCACGGGGGTGCCCGTCGATACCGCACCGCCGACCCCTGCGGTCGACGCAGGCATCGTGCCCCTGGGTCATGGCTGGCCCCGCCTGCCGGACCAACAACAGCTGGCCAAGGCCGATTCGCGCAAGTACACCCGGGATCTGGTGCGCAACAGTCGCAACGGGGCGCAGACCGAACACGAACGCAGCGGCTCGACCCGGTTGGACCTGAACTCCGACGTGCTCTTCGACACCGACAAGGCCACGCTGCGCCCCGATGCAAAGGCGACGGTGGCCGATGTGGCCAAGCGGCTGGCGGACAAAGGCACTGGAACGGTGCAGGTCACCGGCTACACGGACGATCGGGGCAGTGACTCGCACAACCTGAAACTGTCCAAGGATAGGGCGGACTCCGTCGTCAAAGCGCTGCGGGCCCAGGTGCACAAGGCCGGTCTGACGTTCGAGACCGCGGGGTCGGGGGAGAAACACCCCGTGGCCTCCAATGACACGGAGCAGGGCCGGCAGCAGAACCGACGGGTTGCCGTCGAGTTCTCCTCGGAAGGAGGATCGTGATGTTCGAATCCGGCAGGCCGAGGTCCCGGCTCGGGCGGGTGGTCCCGGTGCTGATCGCGCTGGGGGCCGCGGCGGTGCTCGGCGCTTGCAGTGGTGGCGCGACGCCGGGCGGTGATGGCGCCGGGTCCCACGGCGCACCCGGCGGTGCCGGGTCCGGTGCGACTTCGCCAGGGGCACCGGGCGCCGCGGGGACCCTGCCCGCAGAGCAGGCCGCACAGCAGATCATGGGTTCGCAGGAGGAAACCGATTCGGCAGGTCTGGGCGCGGGCACCCTGGATGCTGCGAGAGGCACGGTCAAGGTGGGAGCCGAGGCGGTGAGTGTACAGACGGATGCGCAGGAGACCCGCGTGACCTGGCGCTTGAAGAACCTGGCCCACGGCACGGTGGACACCGGGTCCTTCCAGCTGGCCAGACCGCCTCTGATGGACACCCGGGCCCTGGGCCTGGCCGATGTCGGCGGCGGACGGGTCTACCACCCGTACACATATGTGCCGGTGAATTCGATCGGCGGGGAAGACACCGCCTGTGTGTGCAGCGAACTGCCCGAACGGACAAACGACTCGGGGCAACTGCTCTACGCAGAACTGCCGCCGCTGCCCGAATCCGTGCACACGGTCACGCTCACACTGCCGGGCTTTGCCTCTGTCAAGAATGTGCCGGTGCATCGCTGAGACGGCCGGACGAATGAATGAAAAGCGATTATCCGGCGTTACCGAGTTGAATATAAGGGTATTGTTGCATTGTTGAACAAAGGTTTCATACGCATATTGAATAGAGGGTAGACGCTCTGCGTATAGTGTCTTTCGGCAATGTCCGAACCATCGACAGGCAAGGACTACCGAACCTCCTTATAGGTGCCCCGTCCCTAGGTTTGGCGGGCCTTGGCAAGGTCGGACTCTCCTCGTTCAGCCTTGCCTTGCGAGTGGGAGATCACCGGAGAAGATCAGTGAATCGGGAATTGAATCGCTCAATTCTTTGCTATGCTCAATGTAACGATCAAGGGAAACCGAAAAAGGAGATCACAATGGCCAGCGTCAAGCCGTTCACCGCTTCAGCAGAACTGTCCGCCAACATCCAGCGCGTTCTGGTCGACCTCATCGACCTGAGCACCGTGGGCAAGCAGGCCCACTGGAACATCCTCGGTGAGAACTTCCGCGACCTGCACCTGAACCTCGACGAAATGGTCGAGATCGCCCGTGAGGCTTCGGATAACTTCGCAGAGCGCATGCGTGAGCTGTACGCGACCCCCGACGGCCGCACCGCCACCGTCGCCAAGGAATCCAGCCTGCCGGAGTTCCCGGAGGGCGAGATCTCGACCCACGACGCGATCGACGCGATCGTCGACTCCATCTACGCGACGACCAACACGATGCGCGAGGTCCACGATCAGGTCGACGCCGAGGATCCGACGACCTCGGACATCCTGCACAACTACATCGAGAAGCTTGAGCAGCAGGCCTGGTTCATCGGCGCGGACAACCGCAAGCCGAAGAACTGACGCTCCTGTAGCGACGCATCTCCCATAAGGGCCCGGCCCCCCGCTTACCGCGGGGACCGGGCCCTTTGGCGTCGCGGTATTGGCACAGTCTTTGGACTGGCCTCGCCGCACGCTTAGACTTTTCCCATGCGTCTAGCCGTCCTGGACATCGGGTCCAACAGCATTCACCTCCTGGTCGTCGATGCCCACGTCGGCGCCCCACCCCTGCCCGCCAGCAGCCACAAGGAGATCCTGAAGCTGGCCGAATACCTGCAGGAGGATGGCTCCATCTCGTCCTACGGAGTCGAACGGCTGGTCCAGTTCTGCCACGATGCGATGGAGATCGCCGAGGACCAGGGCGCCGAACAGATCCTGGCCTTCGCCACCTCGGCGATTCGCGAGGCGCCCAACGGCGATGCGACGATCGATCGGATCCACGATGAGACGGGCCTGAAACTCAATGTGCTCACCGGCCAGGACGAGGCCAGGGTGACGTTCTTGGCCGTGCGCCGGTGGCTCGGCTGGTCGGCCGGCAACATCCTGCTGCTCGACATCGGCGGGGGTTCCCTGGAGATCGCCGCCGGACGCGACGAATATCCCGATGCGGCGGTATCGGTGCCATTGGGCGCGGGCCGGATGCACTCCGACTTCCTGCCCGACGATCTGCCCAGTGTCGACCAGGTTCACGCCCTGCGTCGCCATGCCCGCCACCTGATCGGCCGGATCGCCGGCGATATCAACCGGGTCGGCCCCTTCGACAAGGTCGTCGGTTCCTCCAAGACCTTCCGGACCCTGGCCCGCCTGGCAGGCGCCGCCCCCAGCGGCGAGGGCATCTACGTCCCCCGCAAACTGGCGCGCAAGGATCTGAGCACGATCGTCGACACCCTGGCAGCGCGGACTCCATCGGAACGCACTCTGCTGCCCGGAGTCTCGGAATCGCGCGCAGGGCAGATCCTGGCCGGCGCGATCGTCGCCGAGGCCGCCTTCACGATCTTCGACATCAAGTCCATGCGGATCTCGCCCTGGGCCCTGCGCGAGGGCATCATCATGCGCAAGTTGGACCTGTTGGATTCCGCCGAGGAATCCACTGGTACCGCCGGTGTGCACATCAGCCATGTGGGACTCCGAACGCCCGCGGGTTTCTAAGGAATCGGTAGTACAAGGACAAGTCGCGCGGGGAGAATGGTCGTGCAAGGACCGGCCAGCGGCCGTCCCCGCAATTCCTAGGGTCCGCGGTCTACACTCACGAGTGTGAGCGGAAAAGGGAAGTCCAAGAAGCACGCGGAAGTAGCCAAGGTGCGTGGCCACAAGGCCTACACCAAGAAGAACGCTGCGAAGAGGAACGGGCGCAAGCACCGTGCCTACTTCGAATCGAACCCCGTCTACGAGCACGGGGTCAAACACTCCTCGGCCTTCGACATCCCGGTCGGCCTGTCCTCCTCATCCGTCTACCCGATGGAGGTCTCGGAGACCTTCGACACCGCCGTGCGGCTGGGCTACGACGGCGTGGAGATCATGGTGACGAACAACGCTCAGACCCAAGACCCTGACTTCATGCTGCGCGAGGTCGATCGGACCGGACTGCCAGTGCTCAGCCTGCACGCCCCCACCCTGCTGCTGATGCCGCGGGTGATGCACAAGGACCACTGGGAGAAGCTTCGCAAGACCTGTCAGATCGCGGCCAGGGCCGGAGCGAGCACGGTCGTGCTGCACCCGCCGTTTCGCTGGCAGGGCGAATACGCGAAGAACTTCGTGCCCGGCGTCCGCGCGATGAGCCAGGAAACCGGTGTGACCCTGGCCGTGGAGAATATGTACCCGTGGCGCGCCGGCCTGCGCGAAGTCATGGTCTACGCCCCTGACTGGAACCCGCTGGACGAGGACTATGACGCCTTCACCTTCGACTTCTCCCACGCCTCGACCGCGGGGATGAACGCCCTGGAGACTGTCAAGGAGATTCAGGACCGTCTGGCGATCGTCCACCTGACCGACGGCGCCGGTTCCCTCAAGGACGAGCACCTGGTGCCCGGCACCGGGAAGATGCCGGTGGCAGAGACGATGCAGCACCTGGCCAAGACCGACTGGAATGGCACCGTGGTCGTCGAGGTCAATACGCGTTTCACCGCGAAGCGCTCCGCCCGCGAGAAGATGCTGGCCGATTCCCTGGCCTTCGCCCGCACCCACCTGGGCCAGGACGCGCGGGCTGCCGGCACACACACCAAAACCGGGCGCCGTTCCGCGGGGGACTGAGGCGGACGACCGGGGCAGGCCACTGAGACCGGCCGATCGCAGGGGCCCGGTCAGTGGTTGAGGAGCGTTCGGCCGTGGCCAGCTAGAGTGGAATGCGGACTGCAATCAACACAGTGAGGAACCCTCCATGTCCCTGCGCATCGCGATGATCGGAACCGGCTCGATGGGAGGGGCGCTGCTATCGGGCATGCTGTCCTCTGCGGACCCGGCCTCCCCGAATGCCTCCACCGGGGGTGCAGTCGATGCAGCCGGGGTGCCACTGGAGAACGCCCGCGCCACGACCAAGTCGCAGGCCAGCGCCGAGGCCCTGGCCCAGCGTACCGGCGTGTCGACCACGGCCTTGGACGCCGACCCGGCGGCCAACCGGGACGCGGCGGCCGGGGCGGACTTCGTCTTCCTGGGCGTCAAGCCCTGGATGATCGCCGACACCCTGACCGACCTGGCGCCCAGCCTGGAACCCGAACAGGTCATCGTGTCCATGGCAGCGGGGGTCTCAATCGAGACCCTGGCTCAGCTGGTCCCCGATAACCCGATCGTGCGCATCATGCCCAACACCCCGTCCGAGATCGGGCAGGGTGTCATTGCTCTGGCCCCGGCCTCGCGGGTGCCCGCCCGACGGGTGGAGGAACTGTCGGGACTGCTGTCCGGCGCCGGACGGGTCTTCGCCATGAGCGAGGAGCAGATCGGCGCGATGATCGGCATCTCCGGCTCCGGGGTCGCCTACTTCTTCCTGCTGGCCGAGGAGATGGTCAAGGCGGGCGTGGATCTGGGTCTGAGCGAGGACGCGGCTCGGGAAATGGTCGTCGCGACGGCCCGGGGCGCGGGATCCCTGCTGGCTTTGAAACAGGATCCCGCAGCACTGCGCCAGGCCGTCACCAGCAAAGGCGGCACCACCCATGCGGCGATCGAGACCTTCCGCGCCCACGACCTCGAGGCCACGGTCAAGGCCGCCGCCCAAGCCGCCTACAACCGCGCCCAGGCTATGGAAGAAGAGAATGCCTGAAGGTAAGGCGCGGGCAGGGACTGAGGCCGCGGCCGGCGGCATGACGAAGCGGATCCTGCCCGGAGCCTCGGCAGCGGTGTCCCTGGTGCTCTACGGGGCGCTGTCCATCATCATGTGGCGGATCTACTATTCGCCGTCCTGGGACTTGGGGATCTTCACCCAGCTGCTGAACGACTATGCGCACCTGCAGGCGCCGATCGTCGACATCAAGGGCCCCGGCTACAACCTGTGGGGCGATCACTTCCACCCGATCCTGTGGCTGCTGATGCCCGTGTTCAAGATCTGGCCCTCGGGCCTGACTCTGATGCTGTCGCAGGCGGTGCTGTTCGCGGCCTCGGCCTGGCCCGTGGCGTCCTATGCCGCGCAGAAGCTGCCGGCGGCCGGGGCCTGGGCCCTGTCCCTGTCCTACGTGGGGTCCTATGGGCTGCTGAACTCGGTGACCTCGCAGTTCCATGAGATCGCCTTCGCCGTGCCGCTGTTGGCCTTCGGCCTGGTGTGGTGGCTACGTGGCCGCCATCTGGCGGGCGCCATCGCAATCGCTCTGTTGGTCTTCGTCAAGGAGGACATGGGGCTGACCGTCGCGGCCTTCGGGATCGCCGTATGGTTGCGCCAGCGGGCCACCAAGTACCAACTGGGACTGTTCGTCTGGGGCGTGCTGTGGTTCGCGGTGACGGTCCTGCTGATCCTGCCGGCATTCAACAACTCCGGTCAGTACGACTACACGGACAATGTCTCGGCCCTCGATGCCCTGGGTGCAGGCGCACAGACCAAACTCGCGACCCTGGGTGCATTGGTCCTGGCGGCGGGGGCGGTGGGGTTGCGCAGCCCACTCATGCTCATGGTGCTGCCGACTCTGGCCTGGCGTTTCGTGGGAAACGTCGAAGGTTATTGGGGTCTGAGCTTTCACTACACGGCGGGCCTGGTGCCGATTGCGGCGCTCGCGCTGATCGATGGGATCGCCGGGCCGGGCTGGACGGGCTGGAAACGGGCCGGTGCGGCCAAGTCGGGTGCCGCCGGGCCGGCCAGTGCCGGCACGGAAGCGGCGGCCGCAGTCGAGCGCGAAGACGCCGCGGCCTCGGCCCCGGAACCTGTCGCGCGGGCTTATGCCGCGCAGTCTTCTGCCGCCCGGACCGAGGCCGCGCAGACGGTGCGGGAACGGACCCTGGGCACCTGGGCGCCGGCCGCAGCGGCCGCGGGCGTCATCGCCCTGGCGGGCAGCACGAACATCAACCTGCTGTGGGAATCCGAGCGCTATGCCATCGACGCGGGCCCTGCCGTGCAGGCCGCCGAGCAGTACGGCACCGTGGCCACCGATATCCGCTTGCTGGCGTATCTGGCGCCCAAGACGCACACCTACTGGTATGGCAGGCTGGACCAGGTGAAGCCGGATGCGGTGCTGCTGCGGCCCTCGGAGACGGGCCAGACCACCGAGGAATGGGCCGAGGAGCGCCTGGGCGGGGACTGGACCACGGTGCTCAGCGACGGCGGCTACGAACTGGCGGTCCCCGCGGCTCAGGGGCAGGGCTGAACCGAACCGTACCGTGCCTGGACCCGAAAGTGGCTCCACACAAGCTTGGGTGGCTCGATAGAAGCAGATTTATCAAGCCACACAAGCAAGTGTGGAGCCACTCCGGGATTGGGCCCGGATCGTTCAGGCAGTGAGGATCTTGGGGCCGTCGGCCGTGATCGCCACGGTGTGCTCGCTGTGCGCCGTGCGGCTGCCGGTCTTCGAGCGCAGTGTCCAGCCGTCCTTTTTATCGGTCACCAGCTGATCCGTGCCGGCCATCACCCAGGGCTCGATCGCCAGCAGCAGGCCCTCGCGCAGTTTGTAGCCGCGGCCGGGTCGACCGTCATTGGGAATGTGCGGGTCCTGGTGCATGGTCGAGCCCACGCCGTGCCCACCGAAGTCGGTGTTGACCGGGTAGCCGTAACCGCGCAGGACCTCGCCGATGGCGTGCGAGATATCGCCGATCTTATTGCCCACCCGGGCCTCGGCGATTCCGGCGGCGCGCGCGGCCTCGGTCGCCTCGATCATCCGCAGGTCCTCATCCGACTTCGGCGTGCCGACTACGAAGCTGATCGCGGCGTCGGCGACGATCCCGTGCAGCGAGCAGGCCAGGTCCAGGCTGAGCAGATCCCCGTCCTTGAGCTTGTACTTCCGCGGCATCCCGTGCAGCACAGCATCGTTGACCGAGGTGCAGATGTAGTGGCCGAACGGGCCCGAGCCGAAGGACGGGGCGTAGTCCACATAGCAGGACTCCGCGCCGGCGGCGTCGATCAGCTCGTGTGTCCAGGCGTCGATCTCCATGAGGTTCGTGCCCACCCGGGTGCGTTCCCTCAGCGTTCGCAGGGTGTCGCCGATGAACTTTCCACTGACTTCGGCACGTTCCAATTCGGCAGGGCTCAAGACTTCGATCATGGTTCCATTGTCCCACGCGGGGCCCGGGGGCGGGGGAGTGACGGGCCACAACCCCGGACTGTGACGGGCCACAACCCCGGACCGTGGGGGCCGCAGCCCCACGGGGAAGTACGCCTAGGGTCGGCCGGCGAAGCGCCCCAACAGTTCGACGTGGCCCGCGACGATGAGCACATCCTGCTTGCCCACGCGCGATTCGGGCTCTGCATAGGTGAAGTCGCGCCCGGGGCTCTTGATGCCCACCACGGTCACGCCGTAGGTCGAGCGGATCTTCGATTCGGCCAGCGTGAAGCCCTGGATCTCCTTGGGCGGGCGCATCTTGACGACCGCGAAGTGCCCGTCGTCGAACTCGATGTAGTCCAGCATCCGACTCGACACCAGGTGCGCGACCCTGGCCCCGGCCTCGGACTCGGGGAACAGCACGTGTTCGGCTCCGATGCGCCGCAGGATCTTCCCGTGCGAGGCCGAAATCGCCTTGGCCCACACCTGGTCCACGCCCAGATCGACCAGGTTCGCCGTGGTCAGCACGCTGGCCTCGATCGATGTCCCGATGCCCACAACTGCGGATGAGAACTCCTGCGCGCCGATCTGGCGCAGCGCGTCGATATTCGTCGAATCCGCCTCGACCACGTGGGTCAGCCGGCCCGACCAGTCCTGCACCAGGTTCGGATTGCGCTCGACGGCCATCACCTCGTAGCCCAGCCGGATCAGCTGTTCGGCCGTCGCGGCACCGAACCGGCCCAGCCCGACGACCAGGACCGAGGACGCGGTCGCCTTGGGCTCCCGCTTGAAGGCGCCGAAGGGGAACGGCGCGCGGGCCCGGCCGTGCTCCGGCGCGCCGGTGGACCTGTTAGCCAATGATGGGCCTTTCCTCTGGGTAGCGGAACATGCGCTGGGTGTCCCGGACGGACATCGCTGCCGCCAGGGTTATCGTACCCAGCCGCCCCACCAGCATCAGCACGGAAAGGACGTAGAGCCCGGCGGGCGGGCTGGCGGCGGTCACCCCGGTCGACAGGCCGCAGGTGCCGAAGGCGGAGATCACCTCGAACAGCACCTGGTCCAACTGCTGCCCGGTGACCTGTAGCAGGGCCAGTGTCCCGCCGATGACGATCACGAAGCCGGCCAGGGTCACGCTGATCGCCAGGCGAATCGCAGCCCTGTCGATCCGCCGCCGGAAGGCCACGACATCGCCCAGGCCCCTGGCCTCGGACCAAGCGGCCAGCAGCAGTACGGCCAGGGTTGTGACCTTGATGCCGCCGGCGGTCGACGAGGATCCGCCGCCGATGAACATGAGCACGTCGAGGATCAGATGCGAGGAAGGGTTCATCGCGTTGACGTCGAAGGTGGAGAAGCCCCCGGAGCGCGGCATCACGGACATGAACAGGGTCTCCATGAACGTCTGGCCCACGCCCTTGTGGCCCAGGGTCTGCGAATTGGAGTACTCGAACAGGTAGAGGAAGGCCACCCCGAAGACCACCAGCAGACCGGAAGTGGCCAGGGTCAGCTTGGTGTGCAGGTCCCAGGACCGCGGGCGGCGCCACCAGACGGCCATGATGAGCACAACGGGGAAGCCCAAGGAGCCGACGAACACGGAGGCCATGATGACGCTGAGGATCCAGGGGTCGTCCGCGAAGTACTCCATTCCGCCGCGGTGGACGGTGAAGCCCGCGTTGTTGAACGACGAGATCGAATAGAACAGGGCATGTAGCACGGACATCCCGAAGGAGTCCCCGCGGATCAGGAAGCGGGGGAACAACAACAGGAAGACCACGGCCTCGGCGGAGATGATCGTGGTGACCACGGTGCGCAGCAGGGTGCCGACCTGGCCCAGCTGCAGGGTGTTCGTCGCCTGCGCGGCGATCAGCCGCTGGCGCAGGCCCAGCCGTTTGGACACCGCCATGCCCAGCACGCTGGCCAGGGTCAGGATGCCCAGGCCGCCCACCTGGATGGCCGCGGTGATGACACCCAGGCCGAAGGGCGACCAGTAGTCCTCTGTGACCACGGGGGACAGGCCGGTGACGCACACGGCCGAGACCGCCACGAAGATGCTGCGGGCCAGATAGTGGCCCAGGTCCGGGTCCCAACCCGCGGTCCGTCCGGCGGTGTCGCCCAGAGCGCTGCCGTCCCCGGTGCCGGCGTCCAGTGCGGGCCCCTGATGGGAGATCGGCAGGCACAGCAGCACGGCGAAGACGACTACGACGGCCAGGAAGGAGAAGATCGCCAGGCGCGCCGGCGAACCGCTGGCCAGCCGGTCGACGAGGTCCCTGAGCCTGCCGGCCGCTCCGGCGCCTCGGGCACGTGGGCCCTGGGGCCCCGGCTGCCGGTGCTGGCCCTGTTCGGGCGGCGGTTGGACGTTCACACGGACATCGTAGTCGGCATCGGGGCGGCGGGCCCGGCCGACGATCCCGGGGCGCCCGGTTCCCGGCCCGGACGTCTGCCGAGTGTCCGGATCGTGGCCTGTGCGTGATCCGCGTCATCAGGCGGTTAGAGTATGAACCATGAGCAAACGCCAGACCGACGTCCTGGTCATCTGGGACGAGGTGTTCACCGAATACAACTTCGGCACAGGTCACCCGATGCATCCCCTGCGCCTGGACCTGACGGCGAAGTTGGCCCAGGACTTCGGGCTCTTCGACAGCGCGCGCATCCACATCAGATCGGTGCCCGAGGTCGACGAGGCCGAACTGTCCAGACTGCACAGTCCCGAGTTCATCGCCGCGGTCAACGACGCCGGGCGGATGTCCGAACACGGGTCCGACATCCCAGATGAGGTGCAGCAGGCATTCGGCATCGGGACCGAGGACGTGCCGGCCTTCGGGCAGATCCACGAGGCATCCGGGCGGATCTTCCAGGGCGGCATCGAGGCCGCCAGGGCGATCACCTCCGGCGGGTACGAACGCGCCGTGAACTTCTGCGGGGGCATGCACCACGCGATGCCGGGCAAGGCCGGGGGATTCTGTGTCTACAACGACGTGGCGGCCTCGATCCAGCAGTTCCTGGACGCGGGATACGAACGCATCGCCTATATCGACCTGGACGCCCACCACGGCGACGGCACGGAGAACTTCTTCTGGGACGATCCGCGGGTGCTGACCGTCTCGCTGCACGAGAACGGCCGGTTCCTCTATCCCGGTACCGGCTTCGCCAATGACATCGGCGGGCTCAAGGCGGCAGCCAGTGCGGTCAACGTCGCGCTGCCCCCGCGCACCGCGGACGCCGATTGGCTGCGCTCCTTCGATGCGGTGGTCCCCGCCGTACTGCGCGAGTTCGATCCGCAGATCATCGTGTCCCAGCACGGCTGCGACGGCCACGACGTGGATCCGCTGACTCACCTGCGATTGTCGGTCGACGCCATGCGGGTTGCCGCCATGTGGATCCGGGATCTGGCCGATGACCTGTGCGAGGGCCGCTGGCTGGCCACCGGCGGCGGCGGATACGCCATCGCCGAGGTCGTGCCGAGGGCGTGGACCAATCTGGTGGCGATCGCGGCCGGGTTGGATCTGGACCCGCTGACCCCGACCCCGGAACGGTGGCGCAACTATGTGGCGAACATGACGGGCAGGGACCGCGCCCCACTGGCCATGACCGACGGCCACGACGGGCAGTTCCAGCCCTGGGCCACCGGCTACGATCCGGAGTCGGATCTGGACCGCACGGTGATGAGCACGCGCAAGAACATCTTCCCGTTCTACGGTCTGGACGCCTACTACGACTGATTCACGTGAGTTCGCCGAGCCGTCACAGATGTGCGCTGTGCGCCGGTCCAGCCGCACGTTTATGACGGATCGGCGGGTGGGGTGAGGTAACGAACAGCCGGAATTTCTGTGAAGTTTGGGTTTCGTGGGGACTGGGCGATAGAATTGGGTGTTACGTTCTATCGTCGGCTCCACTAGGGGACGCGCGATCCGGGCGTTCTTCGTCATTAGTGTCTTAAGCAAAGGACTTACTGTGGGTTCAGTCATCAAGAAGCGCCGCAAGCGTATGGCCAAGAAGAAGCACCGCAAGCTGCTTCGCAAGACGCGTCATCAGCGCCGCAACAAGAAGTAAGACGTTCTTGGTGGCTCCCGGACCCCGGTTCGGGAGATGATCCATACTCCCGCCCGATCGGCGGCAGGGGATCCGCAGAACCGTCCCAGAGTCGGTCCGTGTTCGCGACAGGCGCTCCCGCATTCGCCGGGAGCGCCTGTACCTGCGCTACGGACCCTGTGCCCGCCCGGGCTCATCAGCAATGAGGAATCCGCGAACATGAGTGTCGCACTGACCTTTCTGACCCGCGCCGACTGCCATCTGTGCGATGCCGCGCGCCGGGTCGTGCTGGCCGGAATCGCCGGTCGCGATGTGGACCTCACGGAAGTCGACATCGACTCCGATGATGACCTGCGGGCCAAATACGACTGGGATGTTCCCGTCGTTCTGATCAACGGACGCCAGCACAGTTTCCACCGTGTCGATCCGGACCGTCTTGCCCGCGCGCTCGACCGTGCGGAGTCCGCATGAAATTCCTTGAACACCCACGCGAAGTCCCCACCGGGGCCCGTGGGTGTTCGTCTCTTGAAGGGGGCACACATTGACTCTCCTCGTAATAGGCGTGAACCATCGGACCGCGCCGATGTCGGTCCTGGAGGCGTTCTCGCTCGGTGGTGGGGAAGTCACTGATCTGCGCACGCGGGCACTGGCCGGTGAGTACGTAGCCGGTGTCAACGTGCTCTCCACCTGTAACCGACTGGAGGTCCTGGCCGACGTCACGGCCTTCCACGGTGGTCTGGCCGATATCGGCACCGCCCTGGTCGCGGTGACCGGGTTGGACTGGCAGGAGCTGTCGCAGCACCTCTACGCGCACTTCGGGGAGAAGGCGGAGGAACACCTCTTCACACTGGCCGCCGGACTGGACTCCATGGCCCTGGGGGAATCCCAGATCCTGGGTCAGCTGCGCGACTCGGCACGCGCCTCTCGGCAGGCGAAGACCCTGACCCCCGATATGATCCACATCCTGGACAAGGCGCTGGAGGTCGGCAAACGGGCCCATTCGGAGACCGCCCTGGACTCCGTGGCCCAATCCCTGCTGGAATCGGCCCTGGTCGCCGGTGTTGCTCACATCGGGCCGCTGACCAGGGCGAACGCTCTGGTGATCGGCGCCGGCGCCATGTCGGGTCTGGCCGTCACGACCCTGCACCGGCACTCCATCAAGTCCATCACCGTGTTGGGCCGGACCCTGGAGAAGGCCGAACGCCTGGTCGCTCCGCTGGGCGGACGCGCGGTCCAGTGGACGGACGAAGCCCTGGTGCGCGAACTTGCCGCCGCCGACCTCATCGTGTCCGTCACCGGAGCGCGCGGCACCGTGGTGGACAAGGACACCGCGATCGAGGCCCTGCAGCGTGACGAGGTGGGTTCGAAGAACAAGTTCTTCATCGACCTGGCCCTGCCGCACGACATCGCCCATGACGTCGCCGAACTGCCCCATGTGCGCGTGATGGGACTGAGTGAGTTGTCCCGCCAGTTCGCGGACACCTCCTCCCAGGAGACATCGTCGGTGGTCGCCGTGATCGGCGAGGTCAAGGAGATCATCCAGGCCGCGCTGGACGAGGAGGCCGTCCACCGGGTGGCGAAGAAGGTCAGCCCCACGGTCTCCGCCCTGCGCGAGCAGGCCCAGGAGATCGTCGACGGCGAATACGACAGGCTCGCGCGCAAGCTCGGTGGCGATGTGCCGCAGTCCCAGCTGGCCGAGATCCGCCGGACACTCCAGCGGATCGCCGAGAAGATCATCCACACGCCCACCGTGCGGGTCAAGGAGTTGTCCGCCGAGGACGAATCCGTCGACTACGCGGCAGCCCTGACGAACCTGTTCGACCTGTCGAAGACCCCGGCGGACAAGCAGGGCGAACTCGACCGGAACCGGGTGGACTTCTCCGCAGAGGGCATGCCCAAGCGCACCGCCAGCGCCAACCACTATGTGCCGGCCGACGGCCTGCGCCCGGTGGCCGACCACACCCTCGATGTGGTCGAACCCGAATTCTTCACCGGCCGGACCATGCGCCTGGGCACCCGCCGGTCCCGCCTGGCGCGCTCCCAGTCCACGGCCGTGGCCCAGCAGCTGGCCGCCCTGACCGGCTGGCGGATCGAGATCGTCGAGGTCGTCACCGAGGGCGACGTCAATATGACCCCGCTGGCCAAACTGGGCGGCTCGGGCGTGTTCGTCTCCGCGGTCCGCCGTGCCCTGCTCACCGGCAAGGTCGACATGGTCGTCCACTCGCTCAAGGACCTGCCAACCGCTCCGGCCGCGGGTATCGACCTGGCTGCGGTGCCCCCGCGCGTGGATCCATCCGACGTGCTCATCACGCGCGACGGGCTGACACTGGACGAACTGCCGGCCGGCGCCGTGGTGGGCACCGGTTCGCCCCGCCGCGCCGCCCAGCTGCGCGCGGCCCGTCCCGACCTGGACGTGCGCGGGGTGCGCGGCAATGTCGACACCCGCATCAAGCACGTGACCGAGGGCCGACTGGACGGCGTGGTCATCGCCGCCGCCGGCGTCCGGCGCCTGGGCCGCCTGGCCGAGGTGACCGACACCCTGGACACCTCCGTGATGCTGCCGGCGGCCGGGCAGGGCGCGCTGGCGATCGAATGCCGTTCCGAGGACGCGGACCTAAGCGACACGGACGCGGAGATCCGCGCCGCTCTGAACACCATCAACGATCCGTCAACGGCCCTGCGGGTGGCCGCCGAACGCGCGGTGCTCAGCCGCTCGGAGGCCGGCTGCTCCGCCCCGATCGGGGCGCTGGCGACCATCGAGGGCTCGACCCTGCGGCTGGCCTCGGTGATGGCCGGGGTCGACGGGCACCTGCAGCGGGTCTCGCACCTGACGGCCCTGCCCGCCGGCGCGGACGGCGCCCCTGAACTGTCGAGTTCCGCGGCGCTCCATGCGGCCCTGCGGATCGGCTACGATTCCGCGGACGAACTTTTGCACATCCTGGGCGAGGTCCCGGATACCCTTGCCGGATCCAACGCCCCGACGGAGAACCTGCCTGGCATGGTCGGAGGACGCTCATGAATCTAGAACAGTCCCTGTCCCAGCAGAGCCTGGGTCACAAGCCCAGCGCGCACAAGGCGCATCTGAACGCCAAGCTGCCCGCCGTGTACTTCCTGGGCGCGGGCCCCGGAGATCCGCAGCTGCTGACGATCCGCGGCGCCGAACTGCTGGGTGCTGCCTCCGCCGTGGTCTACGACGCACCGGCCCACGACGACATCCTGTCCACCTTCGTCGCGGCCGGGGTCGAACGCATTGACGCCGCGACCCTGGGACAGGCGGCCAGCACGCGCGGGCGCCGTCTGGCGGAACTGGCGCTGGACCACGGACTGGTGGTGCGCATCGTGTCCGACGACGGCGTGCTCTTCGCCTCCACCGCGGACGAGGCCTCGGCCGTCAACCGCAACAAGGTCCCGTTGGAGATCGTGCCGGGCGTCGGAGTGGTCGCCTCGCTGGGCGCTTTCACCGGCACGGAGATCACCGGCAACCGGGTCCGCTCCCTGCGCCTGATCGAGGCGGGGGAGATGACCCATTCGGACGCCTCGAAGCACCGCAACACCGCCAATGTGCTCACCGGATCCGCCGTCGACCTGCTGGCGGGGCTGAAGTCCCTGGCCGCCGACGGCTGGGACCCGGAACTGCCGGTGCTGCTGACCTCGGGCCTGTCGACCATCCACCAGTCGACCAATGAGTTCACGCTGACCACGGCGATCGCGCACCTGTCCGCCCCGGCGGACACCACCGCGCTGGGCCTGCCCGCGTCCTCCGGCGCCGCGGATTCCGCGGCAGCCGCCACCGCGGACCCGGCACCCGCTGCGCCGACCTGTGGTCTGCTGCAGGCCGTACTGGGCCAGGGTGCGGGCGTCCGCCGTGACCTGGCGTGGTTCGAGACCCGCCCGCTGTTCGGCTGGCAGGTGCTGATCCCGCGCACCAAGGAACAGGGGTCCTCGACCGCGGATCTGCTGGGCGAGTACGGTGCCGAGGGCACCGTCGTGCCGACCATCGCGATCGCCCCGCCGCGCAGCCCCAAGCACATGGAGCGCGCCATGCACGCCCTGGTCGACGGCGACTACCAGTGGATCGGCTTCACCAGCGTCAACGCGGTGCGCGCAGTGAAGATGTGGCTCGACGACCTGGGCCTGGACACCCGTGCCCTGGCCGGTGTGCGGGTCGCCGCAGTGGGCGGGCCCACCGCCGAGGCCCTGGCCACCTGGGGGATCGAGGCGGACCTGGTGCCCAGCGGCGAGCACTCGGCCCGCGGCCTGGTGGCCGACTGGCCCGAGTTCGACAAGGACGACCATGCCTTCAACCGGGTGCTGCTGCCGCGCGCCGACATCGCGACCGAGGTGCTGGTCGCGGGACTGACGGAGCTGGGCTGGGACGTCGACGACGTCACCGCCTACCGGACCGTGCGCGCCGCGCCCCCCGCCGCCCCGGTGCGCGAGGCGATCAAGCGCGGGGACTTCGACGCGGTGCTGTTCACCTCGTCCTCGACGGTGCGCAATCTGCTGGGCATCGCCGGCAAGCCCCCGGCCACCACGGTGGTCGCCTGCATCGGGCAGGCCACCGCACAGACCGCGATGGATCAGGGCCTGCGGGTCGACGTCATCGCCGGCGAGGCGAACCTGGACCGGCTGGTGGCCGATCTGGCCGAGTTCGCCCGGACCCAACGCGATGAGCAGGTGACGGCGGGACAGGTGCCTGTGCGGCCCTCGCAGACCCGGCGTCGGAACAAGAAGAGAAGTGTGAAATGAGCGAATTCGAATTGGCACCCGGCTCGGTCCGTCCGCGCCGCCTGCGGCAGTCCGCGGCGGTGCGCCGGCTGGTCAGGGAGAATCGTCTGCATCCGTCCGATCTGATCGAGGTGCTGTTCGTCCGCGAGGACCTCAGCGCCCCGCGCGAACTCGAATCCATGCCAGGGGTCTTCCAGCACACGCTGGAATCCCTGGTCGAGGCGGCGCGGGATGCCGCCGACGCGGGCGTGGGCGGGGTGATGCTCTTCGGCATCCCCACCCACCGCGACGCCACCGGCAGCCAGGCCGATGACCCCGAGGGCATCCTGAACCGGGGCCTGCGCGCGGTCAGCGAGGCCGTGGGCGACCGCACGGTGGTGATGGCCGATCTGTGCCTCGACGAGTTCACCGACCACGGTCACTGCGGGGTGCTGGCCGCCGACGGCAGCGTGGACAACGACGCGACCCTGGACCGCTACGCTGCGATGGCGATCGCCCAGGCCAGGGCCGGCGCGACGGTGCTGGGCCTGTCTGGCATGATGGACGGCCAGGTGGGCGCCGTGCGCGTGGCCCTGGACGAGGCCGGCCTGTCGGAGACGATCGTGATGGGCTACACGGCCAAGTACGCCTCGGCCTTCTACGGCCCGTTCCGCGAGGCCGTGGACTCCCAGCTCACCGGCGACCGCAAGACCTATCAGCAGGACCCTGCCAATGGCCGCGAGGCCCTGCTGGAGCTGGACCTGGACCTGGCCGAGGGCGCCGACATCGTCATGGTCAAGCCGGGTCTGCCCTACCTGGACGTGCTCTCCGAGGTCGCTGCGGCCAGCCCCGTGCCGGTCTGGAGCTATCAGATCTCCGGCGAGTACGCGATGATCGAATTCGCGGCCCGGGCCGGTGCGATCGATCGCGATAAGGCGGTCTGGGAATCGCTCATGGCCTTCAAGCGCGCAGGCGCCGACGCCGTCCTGACCTACTATGCGACCGAATTCGCTCGCAGACTCCGTGATGGCGATGACTGAGCGGACCGGGTCCTCCGCTGCGGCCGAGTCCGCAACCGGGTCCCAGCCACGCTGGCTCGACGACTGCGAACAGCTGGCCTGGCGCGAACTCTGGAATGCCTACGGTCTGCTCGACGCGCAGCTCGACCGCGATCTGCGCACCGACTGCGGGCTCTCGCTGAGCGAGTACGGCCTGCTGGTCCGGCTGTCCGAACAGTCCGACTGGAAGATCCGGATGGCCGCCCTGGCCGACCTCAGCGGGATCTCCCGCTCACGGCTGACCCATTTGGTGTCGCGGATGGAGAAGCGCGGACTGCTGGAACGCTGTTCGGCCTCCGAGGACGGCCGCGGCATCATCTGCGTGATGACCCAGGAGGGGTATCGGCAGCTGGTCGCCGCCGCACCGCGCCATGTGGAAAGCGTGCGGGACAATCTGATCGACCTACTGGACCACGACGAACTGACGACCCTGGCCTCGGCGTTCGCCAAGGTCAACGCACATCTGCACCAGCAGGAGGGAAACGGATGAGCACCACCGCCCGATCGCAGGACCTCTTCGCCCGCGCCCAACGGGTCACCCCGGGCGGAGTCAACTCGCCGGTGCGCGCCTTCCAGGCCGTCGGCGGCACCCCGCGCTTCATCCACAGCGCCAAGGGCGCCATCTTGACCGATGTCGACGGCAACGAGTACGTCGACATGATCGGCTCCTGGGGCCCGATGATCCTGGGCCACGCCCATCCACAGGTGCTCGATGCGGTGCAGCGGGCAGCAGCCCGCGGCTTCTCCTTCGGCACTCCCGGTGAGAACGAGGTCGTGCTGGCCGAAGAGATCGTGGCCCGGGTGGCGCCCGTCGAGCAGGTGCGCCTGGTCAATTCCGGCACCGAGGCGACGATGAGCGCCATCCGCCTGGCCCGCGGCTTTACCGGCAGGTCGAAGATCGTGAAGTTCGCCGGCTGCTATCACGGCCACGTGGACGCGCTGCTGGCCGCGGCGGGTTCGGGGCTCGCGACCTTCGCCCTGCCCGACAGCCCCGGGGTGACCGGCGCGGAATCCGGCGACACGATCGTGGTCGACTACAACGACCAGGACGCCTTGCGCGCGGTCTTCGCCGAACACGGCCCGCAGATCGCAGCTGTCATCACCGAGGCCTGCCCCGGCAATATGGGCATCGTCCCGCCCCTGGACGGCTTCACCCAGCTGATCCGCCGGCTGACCAGGGAGGCAGGCGCCCTGATGATCTCCGACGAGGTGATGACCGGCTTCCGGGTCTCTGACACCGGCTGGTACGGCTACGAATCGGCCCGCGACGGCTACCCGGACGGACCCGCCGATCTGTTCACCTTCGGCAAGGTGATGGGCGGGGGCTTCCCGGCAGCCGCCTTCGGGGGACGCGCCGATGTGATGGGCCACCTGGCACCCGCGGGTCCCGTCTACCAGGCGGGCACGCTGTCGGGCAATCCGGTGGCCACCGCCGCCGGTATCGAGACCCTGCGCCTGACGAGGGAAACGGATGTCTACACGCATCTGGAAGCGGCCGCCGACCGGCTGCGCCCGGAGATCTCCGCGGCACTGTCGGCTGCGGGCGTGGCGCATACGATCCAGTCGGCCGGTTCCATGTTCTCCGTCTTCTTCACCCGCGGCACGGATGGCCGGGTGCGCAACTATGAGGATGCGCGCGGCCAGGACAGTGCCGCCTACTCCGCCTTCTTCACCTCGATGCTGGAATCGGGCGTGCACCTGCCGCCGAGCGCCTTCGAGGTGTGGTTCCTGTCCCTGGCCCACACCCCCGAGGTCCTCGACCGAGTGGTCGAGGCCCTGCCCAAGGCGGCACGGGCCGCCGCCGCGGCACAGGGTTCCGCGGCCTCGGCCACTGCTGATCGAGGAGGTCTGGCATGAGCACCGTCCGCATCCACCTGACCCGCCACGGCGAGGTCCACAATCCCGATGGCATCCTCTACGGCCGCCTGCCCGGCTACGGCCTGTCCGAGCTGGGCCACCGGATGGCCCAGCGGGTCGGCGAGCACTTCACCGGCGGGGACTTCACGGTCCGTGCCCTGGTCCGCTCGCCGCTGCTGCGCACGGCCGAGACCATCGCGCCCCTGGCCTCGGCCCTGGGGATGGAACCGCGGGAGGACCCGCGTGTGATCGAGGCGGCCAACCGCTTCGAGGGCCAGCACGCGGGTGCCGCGAACTTCCTGCAGCTGAAGAACCTGCCGCTGGTCTACAACCCGCTGCGCCCGTCCTGGGGCGAGCCCTACACCGCCCAGGTGGTGCGGATGCGCGCGGCCATGGCCACCCTGCGCCGCGAACTCGAGGCGATCGCCCGCGATGAGTCGCTGGACACCGTCGACGGGGTCATCGTGAGCCACCAGCTGCCCATCTGGGTGACCCGCCTGGCAGCACAGGGCCGCCCGCTGGTCCACGACCCGCGGCGCCGCGAATGCGCACTGGCCTCTGTCACGACCTTCACATACGAGGGTGGGAAACTGGCGGGCGTGCACTATGACGATGTGAGCGCGGATCTGCAGCCGGCGAAGAACGTGGCCGGGGCATGAAATACACGCAGCGACCGGTCACCCGCCGCGCGGCCCTGAGTATCACGCTGGGCGCGGCGCTGGTGACGCTTTCGGCCTGCAAATCGAGCAATGACGAACTGGCCCAGCAGGCCGGCTCAAATCAGGGCTACATCTCCGGCGACGGCGTCGTCACCCAGTTGGGCGAGGGCGACCGCGGCAAGCCCCTGGACCTGGAATTCACGGACCTGGCGGGCAAGAAGCACTCGCTGGCCGAATACCGGCCCAAGGCCGTCGTGATCAACCTGTGGTACGCCGCCTGCCCGCCGTGCCGCAAGGAGGCGCCCGACCTGGTCGAGGTGTCCCAGAAGTTCAAGAAGGACGTCGTGTTCCTGGGCGTGAACGTGCGCGATCAGGCGCCGGCGGCCAAGTCCTTCATCGACACCTTCAAGGTGCCGTACACCAATATGATCGACACGGACGGCGCGATGGTGTCCCTGCTCTCGAGCATCCTGCCCCCGCAGGCCACGCCCTCGACCGTGGTGCTCGACGCCCAGGGCCGGGCCGCCGCCCGCATCGTGGGCGCCTCCGAGTCCTCCACCCTGCGCGGTGTCATCGAAGACGTGCTGAAGGGCTGAGGCGTGGGCCATCAGTTCGCCGAGACGGTCATGTCCGGCCCGCTCCTGCTGGCCATCGGGGTATCCGTACTGGCGGGCCTTGTGTCCTTCATCTCACCGTGTGTGCTGCCCCTGGTGCCCGGCTACGTCGGCTATGTCACGGGCCTGACCGGCACGACGCTCAAAGAGCAGCGGACCCGCACCGTCTTGGCGGGCGTGGGCCTGTTCGTGCTGGGCTTCGCCGCGGTCTTCGTGGCCTTCGGGACGTTGTTCTCCGCGGTGGGCGCCCTGCTCACGCAGTACCTCGACATCATCACCCGGATCATGGGGATCGTGGTGATCCTGGCCGGGGTGGTGTTCATGGGCGGCTTCACCTGGTTGCAGCGCGACCGCCATCTGGGGGTGCGCCCGGCCGCCGGACTGTGGGGCGCACCGCTGCTGGGCGCGACCTTCGCCCTGGGCTGGGCCCCGTGCATCGGCCCGACCCTGGCCGCCGTGCTCACCCTGTCCACCAGCTTCGGTGGAACGGGCTCGCCCTGGCGCGGGGCCCTGCTGACGTTCTGCTACTGCCTGGGCCTGGGCATCCCGTTCCTGGTGGTGGCCTTCCTGCTGAGCAAGGGGTTGGGCCGGCTGGCCTGGTTGCGCCGCCACCAGCGGGCGATCGTGGTGGCCGGCGGCGTCATGTTGATCCTCTTGGGGATCGTATTGGTCAGTGGATTGTGGAACGCCTGGATGGCTCGGCTGCAGCTGAGCGTTGGCGGATTTGAGACGGTGATTTGATGAGTGGCGGACCAGCCGATCGCAAGGACGAACTGGCCGAGGCCGGGACGGGCTCCCAGCCGGGCGCGGAACCCGGCGCGCGTGCCGGCGGGCCCGGTGGCCCCGGCAAGAAGGCGGCGCCCGATATCGGCTTCATCGGCATGCTGCGCTGGGGATGGCGGCAGCTGACCACGATGCGCTCCGCGCTGATCCTGCTGCTCATCCTGGCCCTGGCCGCCATCCCCGGCTCCCTGTTGCCCCAGCGGATCCAGGACCCGGCGCGGGTCACGAACTACATCGACGCCAATGGCGCCTGGGGGCAGATCGCCGACAAACTGCAGCTGTTCGACGTCTATTCGAGCTTCTGGTTCTCCGCCGTCTACATTCTGCTGATGATCTCGCTGATCGGCTGTGTCATCCCGCGCACCAGCCAGCACCTCAAGGCGATGCGGGCGCGTCCGCCCAAGGCCCCGCGCCGGCTGACCCGGATGCCCGGTTATGAGTCCTTCCCGCTGGCATCCGTCGGCCGTGCGGACGAGGAGGCGGCCGCCGACGGTGCCGGCGCCCGGGAGGCCGGCGGGGACCTCGGCGCCGATGAACTGCTCGATGCGGCGGCGGCCAAGCTGAAGTCGGCGGGCTACCGGATCGACCGGCACGCCGACCACGTCGCGGCCGAGCGCGGCTATCTGCGCGAGACCGGCAACCTGCTGTTCCACGTGGGCATCCTGGCGGTCACCGTGACCATGGCGATCGGTTCGACCCTGGGCTATTCGGGCCAGCGGATCCTGGTCCAGGGCGAGACCTTCACGAACTCACTGGTGTCCTATGACTCGTTCACCCCTGGCCGCTTCTTCTCACCCGACCGGTTGCCGGACTTTCGGCTCAAACTCAACGACTTCGAATCGAGCTTCGACTCGACCAGCTCCGGACCGCAGTTCGGCCAGCCGCGCACCTTCGCCGCCGATGTCACGGAGACCCGCGACGGGGTCGAATCCCGGCATGAACTGCAGGTCAACGAGCCCATCCGGATGGACGGCTCGCGCGCCTACCTGACCGGCAACGGCTATGCGCCGAAGGTCACGGTGCGCAATAACGCGGGCGATGTCGTGTTCGCCGGCCCCGTGGTGTTCCTGCCCGCCGATGGCAACTACGCCTCGCGCGGGGTCATCAAGGTGCCCGACACCGGAGGAGCCGGTTCCGGGGTGACGACCAGCGGCAGCACGAGCGATCAGCTGGGCTTCGGCGGGGTGCTGCTGCCCACCGCGGGAGTCAACGACGACGGAGAACTCATCTCCACCTTCGCCGAGCTGCGCAATCCCGTGCTGGCCCTGAGCGTCTGGAAGGGCGATCTGGGCCTGGGCGAGGGCGTGCCGCAATCGGTCTACGAACTCGACACCGACAAGATGCAACAGGTGCGCAACTCCGAGGGCCAGCCGATGACCCTGCGGATGAGCCCGGGACAGACGGAGGACCTGCCCGATGGCATGGGTTCGATCACCTTCGACGGGATCGACAAGTTCGTCTCCCTCGATGTGCGCTACGACCCCACGCAGGGCCTGATGCTGGTGTTCGCGGTGCTGCTGTTCGCGGGCCTGGCAGGATCGATGTTCGTGCCCAGACGGCGCATGTGGGTGCGCGTCAAGGACGGCACGGTCGAGGTCGCCGCCCTGGCCCGCGGTGACGATCCGCGGGTCGAACAGGCCGCGCGGGCCCTAAGCGTAGACTTGCAGGACCGAGAAGACTAGCCGGGGACCCCGGCGGAGGATACCGATGGACGTCAATATCACCCTTGCCTCATGGTCGAATCTGCTTTTGTATTCGGCCCTGGCGGTCTATGCGCTGAGCTTCCTGTTCTACGCGTTCGACCTGTTCGGCCGGCAGCGCGTCACTGCGGCCGATGCCGCCCGTGAACAGGGGAAGAAGACCGCGGGTGCGGGCACTGCCGGCGCTGCGGGTAGGGCTGCGAATGCGGCTGGAGCGCAGAGCCGGACGACCGGTCGGAAACGATCCGTGGTCGGCAGCGGGGCCACAGCCGTGGCCGAGAAGACCGCGGAGAAAGCCTCGGTTTCACACCAGGCGACGGGTGCAGGGAAGTCCGGCGGCGGTGCGGCCGGGAAGTCCGGCGCGGCCGGAGAATCCGATGCTGCGGTAACCGGTGGGCGGCGCAAGCTCGCGGCCCTGGGCACGAACATGTTCGTCATCGGGCTGCTGCTGCACATCGCCTCGATCGTCACCCGCTGCCTATCGGTGATGCGGGTGCCGTGGGGCAATATGATGGAATACCTCATGGTCGCCACGGCGATCGCCGGCATCGTCTACCTGGTGGTCATGAAATGGCGCGATGTGCGCTACCTGGGCACCTTCGTCTCCGGGGCCATCATGATGGGCCTGGGCCTGTGCATCACGGTGTTCTACACCCCGGCTGCCCAGCTGGTCCCGGCCCTGCAGTCCTACTGGATCTACATCCACGTGCCGATCGCGATCCTGTCCACGGCGCTGCTGTCTATCTCCGCGGCCCTGGCCGTCTTCCAGATGCTCAAGGCCTTCGTGGAGACCCGTCACGCAGCGGTGGAGTCGGCCAAGAAGAAGGCCGCGAAGGCCGAGGCCAGGGCCCAGAAGGTGGCAGCGGCCGAGGGCGGGGAATCGGCTCCGGTCGCGAGCTCGCAGGCGAAGCGGGCCCAGCGCGAATCCGCCTCCGTCAAGGGCGTACCCGGCTGGCTGCGCTGGCTGGACAAGGACCGCATCCCCTCGTCGAAGTCGATCGAACAGGTCAGCTACCGGATCGCGGCCGTCGGCTTCATCACCTGGACGTTCACGCTGATCGCCGGAGCCATCTGGGCCGAGGTCGCCTGGGGCCGCTACTGGGGCTGGGACTCCAAGGAGATCTGGACCTTCGTCGTCTGGGTCGTCTACGCGGCGTATCTGCACTCGCGGGCCACCCGCGGTTGGAGCGCGAACAAGGTTGCGGTGTTGAACCTGGTGGGTTTCCTGTGCATCGTCTTCAACTTCACGATCGTCAACACCTACTTCAACGGTCTGCACTCCTACTCGGGGCTGTAACATTTCGCCGAGTGACCGGCGGGAACCAGTCGCTCGGCGAGCCCACAGGGCGCCTTGGCCGTGTGACAATCGAAGGGAGTCGATTTCCGGCGCCGGTGCCGGAACGCACGTGGAAGAGGTGGTACTCATGAGTTCGAACCCCGACCAGCCGAGTGTGGACGCCGCGCTCGAAGACGAGATGAGCGGACCGGTGACCTATGAGCGGCGCGGCCTGGCCGGCATCGTCACCCTGGCATCCACCGCGGACCGCAATGCGATCAGCCTGGCGATGATCGGCGAGGTCAAGGCCGCCGTCCAACGGGCCTACGACGACGAGGACGTCCGCTACGTCGTCCTCACCCACACCGGAAACACCTTCTGCGCGGGCGCGGACCTGCGCGAACAGAAGGGTTTCGGCGCCACTCCCGAACACCTACAGGTGCGCCGTGGACTGGAGCTGGGCGACCTGTTCTCTCTCCTGCTGGCCGGACCCAAGCCGGTGGTGGGCGCGGTCTACGGTCACGTGCGCGCCGGGGGCACAGGACTGGTCGCGGCCTGCGATGTGGTCTTCGCCGGGCCCGAGGCGAGTTTCGCCATGACCGAGGTCCGGATCGGTGCGGCTCCCACCGTCACCGTCGCGGTGCTCGAGGAGCGCCTGACCCCGCGGGCCCTGGCCGAACTGTCGATGCGGGGCAATGTCATCGATGCGGCAGAGGCCCAGCGGGTCGGGCTGATCACCCGGGTCGTCCCCGATGTGGACGAGGCGCTGGACTCCTTCGCCGCAGACCTGCAGGCGGCCGGTCCATCGGGCCTGGAGGCGGCGAAGGGCCTGGCGAACCGGAGGGTCGTGGACAATGTGGCCCGCCGGACGCCGGAACTGGCGGTGTTGTCGGCGCGTTTGTTCATGGCGGCCGAGGCCCAGGCCGGGATGCGCGCCTTCCTGCGGCACGAGCCCGCCCCCTGGGTGCCACAGGACTGAGCGCCCCTGAAAATCCGCACCCCTGAAAATCATTGGGGCGTTTGTCTCAGATTCGACCGTTCATACGGCCCAATCTGGAACAAACGCCCCAATGATTTCGGGACCTGCGATTCAGCGGTCCTCGTCGTCGCGTTTGGTCACGTCTCCGGCGTCCGCATCGGGACGCTCCTCGCGCTCATGGGCCTCGCGGCGCCTGCGCTGTTCGAGGTCGTCCTGGATCCGCCGCAGGTATTCCGGATCATCATCCGGTGCGATGGGGCCGCGGCGGCTGGGCTTTCCGGCGGAGCCGCCGGGCCCGGCCACGGTGCCCCGGCCGAAGATGTACCACATGAGCAGCCCGATCAGCGGGATGAAGAGGATGATGAAGAACCAGCCCCATTTAGGCATGATTCTGATGACTGTGCGATCTCGCATCGCGCAGTCGAACAGACTGTACAGGGTGATCGCCACCAGAATGACGACACCGGCAATTAACCCTCTAGCCACGCTCCCAGTCTAACGGACTAACATTGTGGATCATGCGTCAGTTCCTCTTGTACAATCTGGCCCGGATCGGCCTGTTCGTCCTCGTCCTGGCGGTGATGATCGGCATCTTCAAGTGGTCGCTCATCACCGGGATCGCGGCGATCCTCATCTCCACCATGCTCAGCTATCTGCTGCTGGGCCGGCTGCGCGATTCGGCGACGAATGCGATGGTCGACCGGGTCGAGGATCGGCGCAAGCGCAAGGCGGCGCAACCGGCGAAGAAGTCGGCGGACGCCCAGGCGGAAGACGCCGAGGTCGATCAGCTCGAAGAGCGCCGCACCAAAGAGGACTGAACGCCCGGTGGAGCTCGGGGCCGCTAGAGTGCCAGGCCCAGGGCCAGGAGGGCCGCCCAGAGCAGGGCTGCGATCCCGGTCTGTTTGATCGGCGGGATCAGGGCGGTCCCGGTGGACTTGCCCAGGACGATCCGCAGCGGCGGAATGGTCAGCACGACCGCCAGCACCGCCAGGAGCGCGGCCGGGTGGCCGGTGAGGATCGGCACCAACAGCAGGATGAAGGGCGCGATGACCAGGACGGCGTAGGCTATGCGCGCCCTGATATCCCCCAGCAGCGAGGCCAGCGTGGTCTTGCCCGTCAACGGATCCGTATCGATGTCGCGCAGATTGTTGACCATGAGCACGGAACAGGCGAACAGGCCCTGGCCCACCGCTCCGGCCCACGCTGTCGGGGAGAGCTGGTGGACCATCGCATAGGTGGTACCCAGTACGGCGACCAGGCCGAAGAAGATGAAGACGAACAGTTCCCCCAAGGCGATGTAGCCATAGGGGTGCTTCCCACCCGTGTAGTACCAGGCCGCCAGGACGGCCAGTACGCCCACGGGGATCAGCCACCACGATTGGGTCAACAGGGTCATGGCGACACCCGCTACACCCGCCACTCCGAAGCTTAAGAACGCGGCGCGTTTGACCCGGGGCGGGGAGACCAGCCCCGATCCGGTCAGGCGCAGCGGTCCCACTCGTTCGTCGTCGGTGCCGCGGACGCCATCGGAGTAGTCATTGGCGAAGTTCGACCCGATCTGCAGGGCCAGGGATACGAGGAGGGCCAGCAGGGGTGTGATGATGAGCTGCCAGGCGGGAACCTGGAGGATCTGCGATTTTCCGACATCGCCGATGACGATTTCGCGCAGTCCGCCGATCTGACCCAGCGCAGCGCCGGTTCCCACCAGCACCGGGGCCACCGCCAGCGGTAGGGTGCGCAGCCGAGCGCCTTCGATCCACTGGGAGAACGTCGCCATGTGCCAAGCCTTCTTTCCTAAAATGACCGTTCTATTTTATGCGGGTCGGGCGATATCGTGCCAGGTGGGACGAGGTTAACGGTGGAAGAGAGCCCCGGATCACACAGTCATGTGGTGATTCCCATGCGGTGATTCCGTGGGATCAGGCGGCTTGCGACTGGGCCACAGCGCACCACGCCGCGCGCCGGCGCGGTTCAGCCCAGGGCCCGCACGGCCAGTTCGCGGGCAGCCCGCCGATCCGGTTTGCCGATGCCCTTGGCCGGGATCGTCGTCACGGGCAGCACGAAGCGCGGTCGGTGGATCCCCGGGAACGAGGCGGGCAGCAGTTCTTTGAGTTCGGCTGCCAGGTCCGCTGCACGTGCCCCCTCGCCGGTCGCCGCGAAGGGGCCGGAGTCCGCGCGTAGCAGCGCGACCAGGGCCGCGCCCCACTCGGGGTCGGGCAGCCAGGTGAGCAGGACCTCGGCGACGCCGTGCGGTTCCAGGGCTGCCAACAGTGCGTTCTCCACAGCCAGGGGCGCGATGTTCTCCCCGCCGACCACGATGACGTCGTCGGCACGGCCCAACACGTCGAGCACCCCGTCGCTGATGCGGCCGAGGTCGCTGGTGGTGAAGGAGCGCGTGGCACCGGAGCCTGCGAACCCCGTGCCGGTATCCGGCAGGGCGCGCAGCAGTGCCGGAGCATCCTCCAAGCGCACATAGGAATCCGCCAGCACGGGCCCGGCCAAGACCACGCGCGACTGTGCGTCGATCGACATGTGGACGCCGTCGAAGGGCACGCCGTTGTAGACGCAGCCGCCGCCGGTCTCCGACATGCCGTAGGTGCGCACGATCCGCAGGCCCGCGGCCTCGGCGGCTGCCATCACGGAGGGCGCGACCGAGGCCCCGCCCAGCAGGATCGCATCGAACCTCCCCGCGGCCCGGGTCGCCGCCGTATCGCGCAGGATCCGCACCAATTGTGTGGGCACCAGGGAGGCGTAGAGGCGTGCGGCCTGGCCGGCCTCGGAGACCAGGCGGTCCACATCTGCGGTGAAGCCCGCGGCGTCGAAATGACCCAGTGAGACCAGGGGAGTGGTGCCGGCCATGAGCGAGCGCAGCAGCACCTGGGCGCCGGCGATGTGGTGCGGGGCCAGCGGCAGGTACCAGGTGCCCGGCCCGCCCAGTGCTGCCTCGGTCGCGCGGCCCGATACCTCGAGGGCCCTGGCGGACAGGGCCACGCCCTTGGGGTCACCCGTGGAACCGGAGGTGTAGACGACCAGGGCGGGCGGCGCCTGGTCCCCCCTGGCCGGGTCGGGGCGGAAGGCCTCAGGTGCCACCACGTGGACCTCGCCGGACCGGGATGCGGGTAAGACCACGGTGTGCCGGCCGGCCATGGCGCCGGCCAGCAATTCGCTCAGTTCGGCCGGGGTTGGGCGCAGGGTGCGGACGGGGTTCACTGTGCTGTTCATGCTGCTCTGTGGCTCGGACAATCCGGTGGGGTCCCGCTCAGTAGTACCAGGGGTAGGGCGACCAGTCGGGGTCGCGCTTTTCCAGGAAGGCGTCGCGGCCCTCGACCGCCTCGTCGGTCATATAGCCCAGGCGGGTGGCCTCGCCGGCGAAGACCTGCTGGCCCATCAGACCATCGTCGGCCAGGTTGAAGGCGAACTTGAGCATCCGCTGGGCGTTGGGGGACTTGCCCAGGATCTCGTGGGCCATGGTCAGGGCCGCGTTCTCCAGATCGGCGTGGTCGACGACCTCGTTGACCGCGCCCATGTCGGCCATGTCCTGCGCGGAGTAGGTGCGGCCCAGGAAGAAGATCTCACGGGCCTTCTTCTGGCCCACCATCTTCGCCAGGTAGGCGCTGCCGTAGCCGGCGTCGTAGCTGCCCACGTCCGCGTCTGTCTGCTTGAACTTCGCGTGTTCGCGGCTGGCGATGGTCATATCGCAGACCACGTGCAGGCTGTGCCCGCCGCCGGCCGCCCAGCCCGGTACCACCGCGATGACGACCTTGGGCATCATCCGGATGAGGCGCTGGACCTCCAGGATGTGCAGCCGGCCGGCGCGCGCCGGGTCGACCGATTCGGCGGTCTCGCCGGAGGCGTACTGGTAGCCCGAGCGCCCGCGGATCCGCTGGTCCCCGCCGGAGCAGAAGGCCCAGCCGCCGTCCTTGGGGCTGGGGCCGTTGCCGGTCAGCAGCACGCAGCCCACGTCCGAGGTCTGCCTGGCGTGGTCGAGCGCCCGGTACAGTTCGTCGACGGTGTGGGGCCGGAAGGCGTTGCGGACCTCGGGCCGGTCGAAGGCGATGCGCACGCAGCCGAAGTCGGAGCCGTCGGGGTTGAGCGCCCGATGGTAGGTGATGTCGGTGAAGTCGAAGCCCGCGACCTCCCGCCACTTGGTCGGATCGAAGATCTCGGATACCGATGCCGGGTTCTGTGCGGGGTCGGTCTGCGTCTCACTCATGGACTCAAGTCTAGTTCGGTGGACCTACGTCTAGTTCGGTCGGCGCGCACTAGGGTGGGGTCATGACCGATTCGCGCGTACCCCCAGTGCCGTCCTCCGTACCCGCTCCCGTCCATCCTGACCTGCCCGCGGACCCGCGCGAGCTGTTCGACGATATCCGCGTGGTCTGCCTGCCGATGGTTGCGAAGTTCCGCGGTATCACGGTGCGTGAGGCGATGCTGGTGCACGGTCCGGCCGGTTGGGCGGAGTTCTCGCCGTTCACCGAATACGACACCGCCGAGGCCTCCCGCTGGCTGGCCGCCACCGTCGAGTACGCGAGCTGTGACTACGCCGAGCTGGTGGGCGGTCCGGCTGCGGAATCGGCTGCGGTCCCGGCGCTGGACCCCGTGCCCGTCAACGGCACCGTGCCCGCCTGCCCTGCGGCGGACGTGCCGGGCATCCTGGCCCGTTACGACGGAGTGCGCACCGTCAAGATCAAGGTGGCAGAGCGCGGGGCCGCGACTCTGGCCGACGACCTGGCGCGGATCCGCGCGGTGATGGCCGCCGGGCCGCAGCTGCGCCTGCGCCTGGACGCCAACGGCCGTTACACCCCGGCCGAGGCGCAGCATGCCCTGCGCGCCTTCGCCGCACTGCCCGGCTTCACCGAACGGCTCGAATACATCGAACAGCCCGTGCTGGACACCGAGGACCTGGCCCGACTGCACGACTGGGTCGCCGCCGCCGGCCTGCCGCTGCGCCTGGCAGCCGACGAATCCATCCGCAAGGCCTCCGACCCACTGCGAGTCGCGCGGTTGGGGGCGGCCGACCAGATCATCGTCAAGGTCCAGCCGCTGGGCGGCATCCGGGCCGCGCGCGAGGTCGTCGCGGCCGCCGGCCTGCCCGCCACGGTCTCCAGTGCGCTGGACACCTCGGTCGGCCTGGCGGCCGGCGTCGCCCTGGCCGCCGCGCTGCGCGGGGGAGCGGGCTGCTCGGTCGCGGGTGCCGCCGGCTCCGGGCCTGCGTGCGGCCCCGGGCCTGCGTGCGGCCCCGGGCCTGCGTGCGGCGCGGGGCTGCCGGGCGGCGCGGGCGGTTGCACCGGGAGCGGGGCCTCGGCCCAGGAGGTGTGGGCCGCTGGCCTGGGCACCAGCTCGCTGTTCGCCCGCGACGTCGTCGACCCGCCGCTGCGCGCCCACGCCGGAGTCCTGTCGCCGGGTCGAATCAGCCCCGACCCCGCGGTCCTGGCCGCCCTGGCCGCCCCCGCCCCACGCACAGCCTGGTGGCTTGAGCGGCTGGACCGCTGCTGGGCCCACCTGTCACAAAGGTAGGAAGGTGTCATGAACTTCCGCTCGTGGGGCCCCGGGAGCGACCTTTTCCGACACCGACCTACTTGTGTGACACCCTTGTATGACACCTCGGCGCAGAGGTGGCGCGGTAGCAGCGGAATCCGGCTCGCCGGGGTCTAAGCGCGCGTGCGGCGCACCGGGCCCAGCAACATGCCCTGGTGCCGGGCCAGGGCCAGCAGCACGATGCCCGCGGCCAGGGCGACGACCAGCGTGACCACCGAGGCCTCGATGCCCATCGATCCGCCGGTCAGCCAGGCGGGCCCTGACCAGTGTGCTTCGAACAGGCCGGTGCGCTCGCCGGTGCCGGAGACGTTCGAGGAGAAGATCCCGCCCTGGACGAAGTTCCACGCCACGTGGATGCCGATCGCCAGCCACAGCCGGCGGGTCAGCAGATAGGCCGCACCCAGCAGGACGCCGGCCTCCAGCATGATGGCCACGGCGCCGAAGACCGATGCGCCGGGGTTGCTCAGATGCACCAGCCCGAACAGCACGGAGGTGATCGCCAGTGCGGCCCAACTGCCCAGCCAGGCGTCGAGGACGCGCAGCAGGAACCCGCGGAACAGGATTTCCTCCATGAAACCCGCACCGATCCCGATGGCTGCGGCGTAGAACAGGCCGTCCCACAGCGCAGGGCCGGTGGTGATGCCGGTGATCCGGTAGCCGCCGAACAGGGCGATCACACCGACGGAGACCCCCATCAGCACGAGTCCGGTGCCCAGGCCCGTGACGAATTCGATGAGGCGCTGGTGCTTGCCAAGGCCCAGGCCCGGATTGCGCGCGATGAAGCGCATGATGAGCAGATAGAACACGAAGGACAGGGCCGCGCCCACGACCATGCCGATGAGCATGTCGAGCCCGCCGAACACCGACATCCCGGATTCCGCCACATCGGCGGTGGAGCCATCGGGCCGGACCACCCGGACGGACGCGCCCGCGCCAGTGGCGGCGTCGATGGTGAGGCTCCCGCGCAGCAGGGCGGAGAAGAACGTGACGACACCGGCGACCAACTGGGCCGCGAAGAAGGCCACGATCCCCACGACGAGCTGCCAGACCCGGTGCGCGTCGCCCCGGAAGACGGAAGGGGTCCGTGGGGTCACTGACTCGGCATAGGGATTGGGCGGGTAGCTCATAGTTCCATCATAGTTCGGTGGAAAAATAGGGCCGATGAATGCTTCCACCGCCTCCGCTCGCGCCCTCGCCGTCGAACTGCTCCGCCTGGGCCTACGCCATGTCGTCATCTGCCCCGGCTCGCGCTCGGCTCCGCTGACCTACGCCTTCGCGGAACTGGCCAGGCAGGGGCTGGTGGAAACGAGCGTGCGGATCGACGAGCGCGATGCCGGCTTCCTGGCATTGGGCCTGGCCAAGGGCCTGCGGGCCGAGGGCTCGGGCGACGGGCTGGTCGCGGTGGTGACGACCTCGGGCACCGCCGTCGCGAATCTGCACCCGGCAGTGCTCGAGGCCTCCTACTCCCATGTCCCCCTGCTCCTGCTGACGGCCGACCGGCCCGCCCGGCTGCGCGCCACCGGGGCCAACCAGACGATCGACGATCAGTCGCGGGTGCTGACCGATGTGCGGGCGGGCATTGACGTGGAGGTCGGTGGCGACGCCCCGAACGCGGCCCGGGTGGCGGCCGAGGCGGCCCTGGGCTCCGGATTCGCCGGGACCGTGGCGGGTGGTTCGGTGGGGGAGCCCGCCGGCGGCGCGTTGGGCCCCGGCGCCCTGGCCGGCACACCCGGTCCGGTGCAGCTGAACATCCAGTTCGACGTCCCCCTGGTGCCCGAACGCGTGGACTTCCCCTGGACGCCCGCGGAATCAGAGGCCGCGCCCGTGCAGGCTCCGGCGCCGTTGGATCCCCGGCTGGGCGAGGCCCTGCACCGGCTGGACCCCACGAGCACCGTGGTGCTCGCCGGTGACGACTTCGGATTGGGCCAGCGGCGCGTGGGCGAACTGGCCACCCGCCTGGGCCTGCCCGTCCTGGCCGAACCGACTGCGCCCCTGTTCGTCCACCAGCATGCCGTGGCCCGCCATACCGAGGTGCTGGCGGGCGCGCCGACCCTGCGAACACGGATCGCCACGGTGGTGGTCGCGGGCAAACCCACGCTGTTCAGGCCCGATGCCAAGCTCCTCGCCGATCCCGCGGTGACCCTCGTCCACGTGCAGGCCGATCTGGACCGAGTGGACGACGCGGCCTGGGCTGAGTTGGCTCTGGGTCTGGGGGATGTGCGGGGTCCGGATGTGCCGAGCCCGGATGCGCCGGGCGCCGCACCCTGGCTCGCCGAATGGCTGGAGGCCGGGCGCGCGCTCGCCGCACAGGACGAAGGTGCCGGGCACGACTCGGCTGTAGCCGTTGGTTCGACTGCGGCCGGAGCGGGCGGCGCTGGTCAGCCCTCCGGCCCAGCGGCCCTCATCGCCCCGGTGCTGCGGGCCGAGGGCCATGTGCTGCTGGCCAGCTCATCGGTGGTCCGCTATGCCGACCGGATCACGGATCGGCACGCGCGGATCAGTGCGAGCCGCGGTCTGGCGGGCATCGACGGACTCGTGTCCACCGCCGTCGGCATGGCCAGGGTGCTGGCCGGGCCGAAGCCGGGTGCGGCCTCGGCCCCGGCCCCGGTCAGGCTGTTGATCGGGGATCTGGCGCTGCTCCACGACGCCGGCGGGCTGCTGCGGATGACGGGCGAGGCGCGCGCGAGTCTGCAGATCTTCGTCCTCAACGACGACGGCGGACGGATCTTCGCGGGCCTCGAACACGGGCAGGACTATCTGGCGCCCTACTTCGGTCCGTACTTCGCGACCCCGCACGGTCGGGGCTTTGCCCATCTGGCGGCCGAATACGACTGGCACTACGAGAGCCTGGACGGCCCCGCCGCAGTGTCCCGAGTAGTCGCCGAGGCCCGCCCCGGCCTCTACGAGATCCCCCTCCCACCCGTCCTGTCCTGACGGCTCGGGGATTACTCCAGGCCGAGGGCTTGGCGCATGGGCTTCATCTTGGCCCAGGTCTCGGCCAGTTCGGACTCCGGATCGGAATCGGGCATGATCCCGGCGCCGGCCCACAGCCGGATCCGGTCGCGGGCCTCGAGCTGTCCGCAGCGCAGGGCGATGCCCAACTGGCCGTTGCCGTAGCCGTCGATCCAGCCGATGGGACCTGCGAAGCGGCCCCGGTCGGCCGCCTCGGATTCCCGGATCACCCTGGTCGCCTGGTCCGTGGGCACCCCGCCCACCGCAGCGGTCGGATGCACGGCCGCCGCGACCTCGAGCGCCCATGGCCGGTCGGCCGCCCCGCCGGTCCCGGGGCCGGCTCCAGGGCCGAGGTCCCCGGCGCCACCGCGCACCCCGCCCGCAGCGGCGCTCCCCGCCGCCGGGACCCGGGTATCCAGCGTGCCACGGGCATCGCTGGCCAGGTGGATGACATTGCTCAGGGCCAGCAGGTGCGGTTCGGAATCCACCCGCAGATCCGAGCTCAGGGGTGTCAGGGACTGTTCGAGGGAGTGGATCGCATAGCGATGCTCCTGCGAGTCCTTGTGCGCGCCCAGCTGCTTGCGCGCTGCATCGAGCTCGGACTCCGGATCGTGCTGGACCCGGTAGGTCCCGGCCAGCACGCGGGAGGACACGACCCCGTCCTGCACGCCGATGAGCAGTTCGGGAGTCGCCCCCACCAGGCCCGCCACCGCATAGGTCCACGTCGACGGGAAGGCCCGGTTCAGCCGGCCCAATACCGCGCGCAGATCGATGTCGGCATCGGCCTGCACCACGGTGTCACGGGCCAGGACCACCTTCAGCAAATCGTCTGCGGGGTCGTCGGCGGCCGCGCGCAACCGGGCGGAGACCTCGCCGACGATCCTCCGGTACTTCCCCGCGGTGACCCGCCCGGCCGACAGCCTGGCCCCGCGTACCGGGGACAACCGGGCATCGGACAGCCGAAGGGGGCTGACGTCCTGGTCGGGATAGGTGATCTGCGTCAGCCAGACCCGGCCATCGCGCCGGCCCATCAGGAAAGTGGGCACGTCGATGACACTGGCGGTCCGCGAATCGTCGGCGAAGGCCAGAGAGCTGAAGCCCAGCAGGCCGGAGCCGGGCAACTGGACCGGATCGTCGACCTCCGCCGTACCCGCCAGCGCTCGCCAGGCCGCGGACAGTCGGGTGAAGCGGTCGGCCCCGGTGGCGCTCAGGCGCAGGGTCCGGCCGAAGCCCACCAGGCCGGAATGGCCCCTGACCCAGCAGGCCAGGGTGTCGGTGGGAAGTTTGGTCAGGAAGTCCTCGGGACTGGTGGGCAGGCCACTGGAGAAGGGCCGGGGCGCCTCCGGGTTGACGCCGTCGATGAACCACGAGCGCACGCGCAGGCTCGGCAGGCCGGAGGTTGTGGGGGCCGAAGTGTCCTCAAGATCGAAACGCATCACCCTTCAATGCTAAGCGGCCGGATGCCGGTTCGAGGCCGCGGCCGGGGACCGGTTTCCGGCCCCCGTCGGACACCGGTCCGCGGACCGGGTGAGCAAGGATACAGAGACGATCCCCGCCCCGGGTGGTCAGGTGGGCGCGCGGGCTGAGAAACTAGGCGTATGACTCGCGCGAACCTGGACAAGCAGAAGACCGACGTCGCATCGATGTTCGACGCCGTGGCCGAACGCTACGACCTGACCAACGATGCCATGACGTTCGGGATCTCGCGCTGGTGGCGCGTGGAGAACACCAAGGCCGTCGACCCGCAGCCCGGCGAGAAGATCCTCGACCTGGCCGCCGGCACGGGCTCATCCTCGGTGCCCTATGCCAGGGCGGGCGCGCAGGTGATCGCAGGTGACATCTCCGAGGGGATGCTGGAGGTGGGGCGGCGCCGCCACCCCGAAATCGAGTTCGTCTACGCCGATGCGCTCGACCTGCCCTTCGACGACGAGACCTTCGACGCGGTGACCATCACCTATGGCTTCCGCAATGTCCAGGACACCGCCACCGCCCTGTCCGAGATGTACCGGGTCCTCAAACCGGGCGGGCGCCTCATCGTCTCCGAGTTCTCCACCCCCACCTTCAAGCCCTTCGCCAAGTTCTACAAGGGCTACATCATGCGCGCCCTGCCGGCCGTCGCCAAGGCCGTCAGCTCCAGTCCCGACGCCTATGTCTACCTGGCCGAATCGATCCGCGCCTGGCCGGCCCAGGTGCCGCTGGCCCACCTGATCCGCGACGCCGGGTTCGACCGCGTGCAGTACCGCAACCTCACCGGCGGGATCGTCGCCCTGCACCGCGGTTACAAGCCGGCCGCCCCGGCACCGGCGACAGCAGCGCCCGAGGCCCCCGCCCGTGCGGAGGGCAACCCGGGTGCCGCCTCGGCGGGGGTCGCCTGAGGTGCAGACCGTCAGCGCCGATGTCATCGTCGTGGGCGCGGGACCGGCGGGCGCCTCGGCCGCGGCACACCTGGCTCGGGCCGGTCTGGACGTCGTCGTCCTGGAGAAGGCCCGGTTCCCGCGCGATAAGATCTGCGGCGATGCGCTGACCCCGCGGGCCGTGCACGAACTGGGCCTGCTGGGCCTGGACAAGTCGGACGAACCCGGCTGGCACCGCAACCGGGGCCTGCGGCTGATCGGCGGCGGACACCGCCTGGAGATCGACTGGCCCAGCGTCGCCGGCCTGCCGGATTATGGGCTGACGCGCCCGCGGATGAAGCTCGACGAGGACCTGGCCCGCCACGCGCAGGCCAGTGGTGCAACCCTGTACGAGAACACCATGGCCCTGCACCCGACCTTCGGCGCCGATGGCTGGGTCGACGGGATCCAGGCCACGGCGACCAATGACAAGGGTCGCAAGATCGGCCCAGAGACCCACTTCCGCGCGCCCGTTGTGTTGGCCGCGGACGGGGTGTCGGCGCGCACCGCCGTGCAGATGGGCAATGAGAAGCGCGAGGACCGGCCGATGGGCGTGGCCGTGCGCACCTACTACCGCACGCCGCGGTCGCAGGACGAGTTCATCGAGAGCTGGCTGGAACTGCGCCCGAAGGCCGAACCCGGCACTGCCCAGGCCGGCCGCGGCGACGGGCTGGGGGATCCGATGCCCGGCTACGGCTGGCTGTTCCCGATGGGCGATGGCACGGCGAACGTGGGGCTGGGCATCCTCGACACCTCGCCGATGTTCGGCAAAGTCGACTACCGCAAGGTGCTGCGCGACTGGATCGAGGCGATGGGCGCCGAATGGCAGATCGACGAGACCTGTACCACCGGGCCCGTGAAGTCCGCCGCCCTGCCCATGGCCTTCAACCGCACCCCGCACTTCGACCGCGGCGTGCTGCTGCTCGGTGATGCGGCCGGGATGGTCAACCCGTTCAACGGGGAGGGCATCGACTATGCGATGGAATCCGGCCGCCTGGCCGCCGAGGTCGTGGCCACCTACCAGCACTATCCCACCCCCGCGCGCCGGCGGGCACTGCACGGGTATGCGGAGTCGGTGCGCGGCGAATTGGGCTCCTATTTCACCCTGGGCCGGATTTTTGCTGAGATAATCGGTAAGCCGGAGCTGATGAATGTGGGGATCAAGTACGGTATGGGGAGCAGGGTCTTGATGAGATTCGTCGTCAAGCTGCTGGCGAACCTGTACAGTTCGCGGGCCAGTGAACGCGACCTCTACGACCATGTGATCTATGCGCTGAACCAGCTGGTGCCGGCGACGACGAACGACTGACGATGGGTACAACGGAACAGACTATGACCGAATCGGGCAACACCGGCACGCAGTCCCCTGCTACGGCGGCACAGGCTGGGACGACTCCTCCGGAGGCCGCGCCTGCTTCCCCCACGCCTGCGACCACGACCCAGGCGATCAGCATGGGGATGGGCGCAGTCGCGCTGGAACTGGCCGATTATCTGGAGCAGGTCGAGGACGTGCTCGGCGCTGCCGCCCGGCAGACCGATCCGCTGGTCGATGCGGCAGCCCACCACCTGATGAACGCCGGGGGCAAGCGGGCCCGGCCCATGCTGGTGTTGATGGCCGCGGGCCTGGGCGACCGGGATCGGCCCCAGGTCATCACCGCGGCGGCCGCGGTGGAACTGACCCACCTGGCCACGCTGTACCACGACGATGTGATGGACGAGGCCCCCGTGCGCCGCGGTGCGACCGCAGCCCAGCACGTGTGGGGTAATAACGTTGCCATTCTGACGGGCGACCTGTTGTTCGCCAAGGCGTCCCTGCTGTCGGCGGACCTCGGCCCGCGCGCGGTGGTGCTGCAGGCGGAGACCTTCGAGCGCCTGGTGCTCGGCCAGCTGCACGAGACCATCGGCCCGGTCGACGGGGCCGACCCGCTGCGCCACCACCTCGGCGTGCTGGCCGACAAGACCGGTTCGCTGATCGCCGCGGCCACGGAGTTCGGGCTGCTGGCCTCGGGTGCGCCCGAGGAGTACATTGCGCCGCTGCGCTCCTTCGGCGAGCGGGTGGGCGTGGCCTTCCAGCTGGCCGATGACATCATCGACCTGGACAGCGCGCCGGACCAGTCCGGCAAGACGCCGGGGACCGATCTGCGCGAGGGCGTGCCCACCCTGCCGATGCTCTATGTGCGGGCCGCGGCGGCCGCAGGGGACGCGGACGCGGTGCGCGTGGTGGAGCTGATGGACCGGGACCTGAGCAGCGACGAGGCCCTGGAAACCGCCAGGGTCGCGCTGGTCGCCCACCCCGCGATGGAACGGGCCCGGGCCGAGGCCCGTCGCTGGGTCACAGCGGCCCTGGACGATCTGGCGCCGCTGCCGGCCGGTGGGGTCAAGGACGATCTGATCGCCTTCGCCCATCAAGTCGTTAACCGCGTCGGCTGATCCGGCGGTGGCTCCACAAGTGCACCTGTGGAGCCACTCGGCAAGGCGCGGGCCTACCGGCGGCGGGAGGCGCGGAGCATGTCGACGGTGATGATGACGATCGCCACCCAGACGATGAAGAAGCCCGCCCAGCGCGCGGGATCCATGTGCTCGTGGAACACGGTCAGCGCGAAGATGAACTGCATGGTCGGGGCGATGTACTGCATCATCCCCACCCAGCTCAGCGGCACCCGGCTGGCCGCACCGGAGAACATGATGAGCGGGACCGCGGTGATGGGCCCCAGGAACACCATCGCCACGACCTGCCAGGGCCCGCCGGCGGTGAAGTGCGATCCGCTGGTGGCCAGGAGGAAGCCGATATAGGCCAGGGCGAACGGGGTGAGGACCATGGTCTCGATCGTGAACCCGGGCAGTGCCCCGACCTTGCCGCCCACCCGGTTCTTGATCAGGCCGTAGAGCCCGAAGGACACCGCAAGGCCCAGGCTCCACCAGGGCACGCGGCCGTAGGCCACCGTGATGACGACGACCGCTACCACCCCTACGGCCACGGCGACCCACTGCGCCGGGCGCAGGCGCTCGCGCAGGAACACCACGCCCAACAGGATCGACAGCAGCGGGTTGATGAAATAGCCCAGTGAGCTCTCCAGGACGTGGCCGGTGAGCACGGCGTAGATCATGATGGTCCAGTTCGCGCAGGCGAACAGCGAGGCCAGGGTCAGGGTGGAGAACAGCCTGCCGTTGCGGCAGATGGCCCAGACCTCGCGGAAGGTGCGGGTCAGCGCCAGCAGGATGACGCACAGGACGATCGACCAGACGACCCGGTGGGCCAGCACCTCCAGGCCACTGGCGGGTTTGGCCGCGTTGAACGCGAAGGGCATGAAGCCCCAGAGGAAGTACGCGCCACAGCCCAGGAACAGGCCAAGGCGCCGGTTGTCGCGGACATCGGCGGGGACCTCGGCCGGCGAGGGCGCGGGGGAGGGGGTGGCTGCAGCGGGGACTGGATCATTGGAAGCGGGAGTCGACACAGGGGGATTCTAGCCACCGTCCGCTGGGCGGGACGGAACTGCCCACCCACTGGGCCCGGACCTCGGCCGCCGGACTACTGCCACCGGACCGCAGCCGCGGGACAAAGTCACATGGCCTACTAAGGGGAACCCAACTAGAATGGTGGGGGCTGCCGGCGTGAACACCGGTGCCACACGACGACGAAAGAGGTTTTATGGATCGCCCGCTGCGCGTGGCCATCGTGGGTGCCGGCCCCGCCGGGATCTACGCCGCCGACATCCTGACGAAGGCGGAACGCGACTTCGATCTGAGCATCGACCTGTTCGAACGCCTGCCTGCCCCCTTCGGCCTGGTCCGCTACGGCGTCGCCCCCGACCATCCCAGGATCAAGGGCATCATCAATGCGCTGATCAAGGTGATGGACCGCGGTGACATCCGGCTGTTCTCGAATGTGGACTACGGCACGGACATCACGCTGGAGGACTTCCGCCACCTCTACGACGCCGTCATCTTCTCCACCGGCTCGATCGAGGACGCGCCCCTGGACATCCCCGGCATCGACCTGCCGCGCTCCTACGGCGCCGCCCGCTTCGTCAACTGGTACGACTCGCACCCGGACTACCCTCAGACCTGGCCGCTGGACGCCAAGCGCGTCGCGGTGATCGGCAACGGCAACGTCGCCCTCGACGTCGCCCGGATCCTGTCCAAACAGGCAGACGACCTGCTGAGCACGGAGATCCCCGCGCACGTCTACGAGGGACTGAAGGACTCGGCCGTGACCGATGTGCACGTGTTCGGCCGCCGTGGCCCGGCGCAGGTGAAGTTCACGCCGCTGGAGCTGCGCGAACTGGGCCATGTCAAGGACGTCGACATCGTCGTCTACCCCGAGGACTTCGAATTCGACGAGGGTTCGATGCAGGCCATCGGCTCGAACAATCAGACCAAGCAGGTCACGAAGACGCTCACGGACTTCACCCTGCGCGAGGAAACCGGCGCCAAGCGCCGCCTGCACCTGCACTTCCTCCAGGCACCGGTGGCCGTGCTCGGCGATGAGACCACCGGGGTGACCGGCCTGCGGGTGGAGCGCCAGCAGCTCGACGGCACCGGCGGCGTCAATGGCACGGGGGAGTTCATCGACTACGACATGGACGCGGTCTACCGTGCGGTCGGCTACTTCGGCACCGCTGTGGACCAGCTGCCCTTCGACCGGCACAAGGGCGTGGTGACGAACGTCGAGGGCCGCGTGGTCCAGGGCGATTCCCAGGCAGAGGCCGCGCAGGCCCCGGTGGAACCCGGACTGTACGCGACGGGTTGGATCAAGCGCGGGCCGGTCGGCCTGATCGGGCACACCAAGGGCGATGCCCTGGAGACCGTCACGCACCTGATCGAGGACTACCACGCCGGTTCCCTGCCCGCGCCCACGCATCCGGGCGAGGACGAGATCGTCAAGCTGCTCGAGGCCAAGGGCGTGGACTTCACGAACTGGGAGGGCTACCACCTGCTGGACGCCGCAGAGCGCGCCGCAGGCGAGCCCGAGGGCCGTGAGCGCATCAAGCTCGCCACCCGCGAGGCCATGATGGACGCCGCCCGCGCCGCCGTCCACGCGGGTTCCGGTTCCGAGGTCCCGCAGGGCGCCGCGGACTGATTGCGGACTGCCGAAGCACTGGCCGAGGCCGCGCCCGGGTGCCGCGATCGCAGCACCCGGGTGCGGCCTCGGCGTGCTAAAAGGGCCCCACGGCATCGTCTGATGCTGTGGGGCCCTCCGGGTTCCACGTCTATTCTGTGACGGTTTACCGGTAGTTCGTGAACTGCAGGTCGACGTCGAGGTCCTTGCCCTTGAGCAGGGCGATCACGGACTGCAGGTCGTCGCGGCTCTTCGAGCTGACCCGGACCTCGTCACCCTGGATCGGGGCCTTGACGCCCTTGGGGCCCTCGTCGCGGATGATCTTCGTGATCTTCTTGGCGGTCTCCTTGTCGATGCCCTCTTTGAGGCTGGCCTCGAGCCGGTATTCCTTGCCCGAGGGGTAGGGGTCGCCGGCGTCCAGGGACTTCAGCGAGATCCCGCGCTTGACCAGCTTGGACTGGAAGACGTCGAGCACGGCCTTGACGCGTTCCTCGGCATTGGCCTTGATCAGGATGGATTCGCCTGACCAGGCGATCGAGGCGTCGGTGCCGCGGAAGTCGTAGCGCGAGTTGACCTCCTTGGCGGCCTGGTTGAGTGCGTTGTCGGCCTCCTGCCGGTCGACCTTGCTGACGATGTCGAAGCTGGAATCGCTTGCCATGGTTGCTCCTTAGCTGTCGGATGCCCGCGAGCGGGCCGGATACCCGCCCACCAGTCTAGTGAAGGCCCGTCCGCCGCGTCCGAATATGACACTGGACACAAAGTGGCGGAATGGGCCTCCTGTGATTTCGTATCCGAGAAATCATCCTGTACTGTTTAACAGGTACGCCAAACGGGTCGAAACCCAACAGGTGTATGGCAGGTTGTCCGAGCGGCCAAAGGAATCTGACTGTAAATCAGACGGCATTGCCTTCGAAGGTTCGAATCCTTCACCTGCCACCGAAGGCCGAAGCCCCCGGGATCATGAGATCCCGGGGGTTTCGTCGTCTGCAGGACCGTCACCGCCGGCTGGGGGCGATGGGGCCCCTCACGGCCTCCGTATCGCCCATATCGGCAGCGCGATGAGCGCGACGACGGCCAGAGCCGCCAATTGCATGGGCGGAAACAGGGCCAGTGCGATGCTCGCCGTCGAACTGTCGTCCATCAGCACGTCGATGTACACCCAGACCCCGGCGGCGCCGGCCACCACGGTATAGGCCAGGGCGAGCCATGAGACCCAGGCCGGTCTCCTCACCAGGAGCTGGATGATCAACGGCACCAGATAGGGCAGGATGATGAAAAAGCCCAGGACTGCTGCCCCCACTGCCGCATCCACTGCGGTCCCCCTCCACGGCTGGGCGAGTACGGCCATGACGCCGATGGCCGTTGCGATGAACAGCAGGGCTGCAATCATGCCGATGATGCGGACGGTTCGGTTCCCAGCTGGGAGGTTGTGCGCGTCGGTGGGCATGGGTCGATCCTAGACGTCGGCGAAGACCGGATCACGCGAATGTGGGCCGAACCGGAAGATTTCCGGCGGATCTGCAGCACTGTGGCAAGAAGATCGACGAGCATGGGACCTTTCTCACTTCCCGGGCGCCTCGTCCACGGTTTTGTCTCACATGGCAGAATCTAGGATGGTCGCGACTCGTCGGCATACCCGTCGGCACTATCGCCGGCGCCCCGCCGGCCCGCCCACCGGCGCCCTCGCCGGATCGGCAGTCGCGCAGAAAGGAGCCCTCAATGGCACATGACACCATCGAATCCCTGCTCGACCGGGTACTCAAACGCAATCCCGGTGAACCCGAATTCCACCAGGCCGTCCGCGAGGTCCTCGGCTCCCTCCAGGCGATGGGGAACCGTCATCCCGAATACCAGGACTCCCGCGTCGTGCAGCAGCTGTGCGAACCGGAGCGCCAGATCATCTTCCGCGTCCCCTGGGTCGACGACAAGGGCGAACTGCAGATCAACCGCGGGTTCCGCGTGGAGTTCAACTCCGCCCTGGGCCCGTACAAGGGCGGCCTGCGTTTCCACCCCTCGGTGAACCTGGGCATCATCAAGTTCCTGGGCTTCGAGCAGATCTTCAAGAACTCCCTGACCGGCCTGCCGATCGGCGGCGGCAAGGGCGGTTCGGACTTCGACCCGCACGGCCGCAGCGATGACGAGGTCATGCGCTTCTGCCAGTCATTCATGACCGAGCTCTACCGCTACATCGGCGAATACACCGACGTCCCCGCCGGTGACATCGGCGTGGGCGGCCGCGAGATCGGCTTCCTGTTCGGCCAGTACAAGCGCATCACGAATCGCTACGAATCCGGCGTGCTGACCGGCAAGGGCCTGACCTGGGGCGGTTCCCTGGTCCGGACCGAGGCCACCGGCTACGGCGCCGCGATCTTCGCCCAGCAGATGCTCAAGACCCAGGGCACGACCTTCGACGGCGCCAAGGTCAGTGTGTCCGGTTCGGGCAATGTCGCGATCTACGCTATCGAGAAGGTCCACCAGCTCGGCGGCACCGTTTACACCGCCTCGGACTCCTCGGGCTATGTGTATGACGAGATGGGCATCGACCTGGCCCTGCTCAAGCAGGTCAAGGAGGTCGAGCGCGCCCGCATCAGCGAGTACGCGGCCCGCCGGTCCTCGGCGAAGTTCGTCACCGGCGGCAGCGTCTGGGACGTGCCGGTCGACGTCGCCCTGCCGTGCGCCACGCAGAACGAGTTGAACTCGACCGCAGCGCGCACGCTCATCAAGAACGGGCTCAAGGCCGTGGCCGAGGGTGCGAACATGCCGTGCACCGAGGGCGCCATCGGCGTGTTCCGGGAGGCCGGCACCGCCTACGCTCCCGGCAAGGCCGCGAACGCCGGTGGCGTGGCGACCAGCGCGCTGGAAATGCAGCAGAACGCCCAGCGCGACTCCTGGACCTTCGACTACACGGAGGACCGCCTGACGACCATCATGACGTCCATCCACGACACCTGCCTGGCCACGGCCGAGGAATACGGCCACCCGGGCAACTACGTCATGGGCGCGAACATCGCCGGCTTCCGGAAGGTCGCGGACGCGATGCTGGCCTTCGGTGTGGTCTGATCGCCCACCGGCGCCGAGGCCCCGCGTCGCGGGTGCCCGGCGGCACCTCGTGCGGATGCTGGTAGGCCGCACGGGCCAGGCCCCACCGCCCGCATTCAGCGGGCGGTGGGGCCTTTGTCATGTCCGGGCAACGTGGCTGGCATAGGGTGGGGCCATGTTCACCGAGTATCTGAAGACACAGCAGATCCTGCAGACCCCCGGGCGCGGGGCCGCGCCGTGGGTGATCGCGCACCGCGGATACTCCGGGGTCGCGCCGGAGAACACCCTGGCCGCGGTGGATGCGGCACGGGCCACCGGCGCGGATCTGATCGAGGTCGATGCGTGGATCTCCGGGGACGGCACCCCCGTCATCATCCACGACGGGACCCTGGGCCGGACCACCGGTTCGCAGGGCAATGTGGTGCATATGAGCGATGAGCGGATCTTCCTGGCCGATGCCGGGATCTGGATGGGGCGCGGCTTCGCCGGCCAACGCGTGCCCACGCTCGAGGGGCTGCTCGGCGATCTGTCCGTGCATGGGGGCGATCTGCTCCTGGAGCTCAAGGGCGAGTGGTCGGCGGGGGCGGTGGCCCGGATCAGTCAGGAGATCATGGACTTCGGGATGGCCGATCGGACGATCGTGCAGAGCTTTTCGGTACCGACCCTGCAAACGGCGCGCGACATGATGCCGATGGTCCCACGCGGACTGCTGCGGATGACGCCCAAGTCGGGGGACGCACAGCTGGCGCAGGACTTGCAGGCCATCGCCGTCAATGTCTCGGTCAAGGGGTTCTCCAATCACCGCGATCTGGTCGAGGGGTTCTTGGCATCCGACTTGGCGTGCTGTGTGTTCACGGCCAATCGTGCTGAGGAATGGGCGCGCTTGCTGGACGCCGGGGTCACCGGCATCATCACCGATCACCCGGGCCGGCTGCAGGGCTTCCTGGCGGCCCGCGAACACCTGTCCTGAGCCTCGTTCCACACCCCCGGCCAGGGGTGTGGTCTAAAACACTACAAATGGAGCCGTTCTGGATTTGCATCGTGCTTCAACGCCCGTGTAATGTATCTGTTGTTGCCCCGATAGCTCAGTCGGCAGAGCGTCTCCATGGTAAGGAGAAGGTCAAGGGTTCGATTCCCTTTCGGGGCTCTCAGTGTGGAAAAAGGTGAGAACCGGTTCCATGCTAGTGGCGGGGTAGCTCAGCCGGTTAGAGCGCACGACTCATAATCGTGAGGTCGGGAGTTCGAGTCTCCCCCTCGCTACAGATTGTGAAGTCCCGCATCCTTAAGGATGCGGGACTTTTTTCGTTTGCCCTCCGGGTTTACAGTGAAACTATGGTATATAATCCTGGTATCTTTAGGTCGTATATCGACCATCACTTCACGTACATTGCGGGTTTCGACCGGAATGTCGCCCGCTATCACGATCGCCCCGCGCTGATCGATCCGGCAACCGGTGAGCAGTGGACTTATGCCCAACTGGGCCAACGCGTCGACCGCCTTGCCGCGGCGCTGCACGCGGCCGGGGTGGGCCGCGGCGACCGGGTGCTCTACCAGCTGTTCAACGGGCCCGAATTCGTCCTCGTCTACCTGGCGACCCAACGGCTCGGCGCGATCGACGTGCCCATCAACCACCGCCTGTCGGTGGGGGAGACCGCGTACATCCTGCAGGACTCCACACCCCTGGTCTACCTCTACGATGAGCGCCTGGCCGCCACCGCGGAACACGCCCTGGCCCGGTGGGGCGGCCGGCCCGCCCTGGTGGCCGTCGGCACCCGGACGCCCGATACCCACGGGCGGCTGGGCCAGACGGTGGGGTTCGAACAGTTCGTCTCCTGTGCCGCTGACCTCGCGGTCCCGGCCCTGCCGGCCGACTTCAGCACGTACGAGGAGACCACCCGTCTCTACACCTCGGGTACCACCGGCATGCCCAAGGGCGTGGCGCTGCCCAGCCTGGTCGAGGTGATGAGCGCCCACGACGTCATGATGCACTTCCCGCTGGGGCCCTACGACCGGACGCTGAACATGACGCCCTGGTTCCACCGCGGTGGCCTGTACTCGGGCGGGCCCAATCCCGTGTACTATGCCGGCGGGTCCGTCGTCCCGATGCCGGACTTCGACCCGGCGCTGGCCCTGGACTGGGTCGACGAATACGACATCACATTCCTCATCGGAGCCCCTGCCACGCTCGAGGCGATCGCCAATGAGCAGGAAGCCAGGCCGCGGCCCCTGCGCACGCTCAAGGGGATCGTGACGATGGGGGCGCCGCTGGACCGGGCCGCCGCACTGCGCTATCAGCGGCTGCTGACCCCGCGGATCTTCAACGGCTACGGGACCACCGAGACGTTCTGGAACACCTTCCTGCGCCCCGAGGACCTGCCCGAACACGCCGGGACCGCCGGCCGGGCGAGCACGGACGACGATGTGGCGGTGGTGCGCATCTACGAGGATCACCGGGCCGAACCGGATGAGCTGGTCGCCCGCGACAACACCGAATCAGGCGAGGTCATCATGCGCAGCCCCAAATCGGGCTTCGCCTATGTCAACCTGCCCGGGGTGCAGGAGGAGAAGTTCCACTCCGGCTGGCTCTACACAGGTGACATCGCGGTGTGGGACGCCGACGGATTCCTCACGATCCTGGGCCGCAAGGACGACATGATCATCTCCGGCGGGGAGAACGTCCATCCCGTCCAGGTCGAGGAGGCGCTGGCCCGCAACCGCGGCGTGGCCGATTCGGCCGTCGTGGGCATCCCCGATCCCACCTGGGGACAGAAGATCGTGGCCTTCGTGGTCCGCGCGCCCGCCGGAGCCCCCGGGGTCCCAGCACAGCCCGTCACCGCAGAGGACCTCGACGCCATGCTGCTGTCCGATGACAATCTGGCCGACTTCAAGCGGCCGCGCGGTTACCGGTTCGTCGACTCCCTGCCGATGACCGCCACCGGTAAGAAGGTGCACTACGAGGTCGCCCGCCTGGCGACCGAGGCCGCGGCGTCAGGGGATATCGAACTGCTGGGGTTCAGGAAGAAGTGAGGGGGATGGAGCGAATGGACGACGAGGACATCGTCATCACCGGGATCGGCGCGCTGACCCCGGTCGGAAACACCGCAGCGGACACCTGGAGTGCCCTGCTGGCCGGAACCAGCGGGGTCGGGCCGATCACGCACTTCGACGCCTCCCGGCTGGGCACCCGGATCGCTGCCGAGGTCAAGGGGTTCGATCCCGCGGAGCACCTGAGCGTGAAGAACCTCAAGCGGACTTCGCGCGCCACCCAGCTGGCGGTTGTCGCGGCACGGCAGGCACTGGCCGATGCCGGCCTGGACGCAGGTGTCGACTTGGGCGACGGAATGGCCGCGGGGGCGATCGTCAACAGCGCCGTCGCCGGCTTCCCGGAGATCCAGCGGGCCACCGAGGACCTGCACAGTGGTGGGCCCAGGGCCGTCAGCCCGATGTTCGTGCCCGCGGGGCTGACGAATATGCCGGCCTGCCAGATCGCCATGGACCTGGGCCTGCACGGTCCGGTCAACGCCAGTGCACTGGCCTGTGCCTCGGGCAACTACGCGTTGCTCGAAGCCGCCCACCACCTGCGCACAGGCGCCGCCGAGGTGATGCTGGCCGGCGGGACCGACGCCTCGATCACGGAGCCGATGTTCGCCGGTTTGGGCGCTATGCGGGCACTGAGCCCCGGTGTGGGCGACCCCGCGGAGGTCTCGCGGCCCTTCGACGCCGAGCGGACCGGCTTCGTCTTCGGCGAGGGCGCGGTTCTCTTCGTGCTCGAACGTGCCTCCCATGCCAGGGCGCGGGGCGCACGGCCCTATGCGCGCGTGCTGGGCGGAGCCCTGACCTCGGACGGGTTCCACGTCGTGGCGCCCGAACCGAGTGGCCGGTACGCGGCCGCCGCGATCTCCCGGTGCCTTGATGCATCCCGTCTGGCACCGGCCGACGTCGACCTGGTGGTGGCGCACGGGACCTCGACCAAGGCCAATGACCGCACGGAGACGGCGGCGCTCCACACCGCCCTCGGCGAGGCGGCCGGCGGAGTGCCGGTCAGTGCGCCGAAGTCCATGACCGGCCACCTGATCGGAGCGGCCGGCGCCCTGGCCGCGCTGGTGTGCATCATGGCGATCCGTGAGTCCCTGGTGCCCCCGACGATCAACTACCGGACCCCGGATCCGGAATGCGATCTGGACTATGTGCCCAATACCGCGCGCAATCTGCCGGTGCGCACGGCCGTGACCAATGCCTTCGGGTTCGGCGGACAGAACTGCGTGACCGCCTTCGGCGCGGTTTAGGCGGGGCCGCTGACGCCGTGTGGGCGGGCCGAGCCGGTACCGTGGTGTCATGGCTTACGAAGATCGGCTCACAGCGGACCAGCACTTCGACATCGCGCTCATCGGTTCGGGCTCTGGCAATTCGCTGCCCGGACCGGAGTTCGCGGACAAGACGATCGTCTACATCGACCGCGGGGTCGGCCCCGACCGGGTGTTCGGCGGGACCTGCCTGAACCTGGGCTGCATTCCCTCGAAGATGTTCGTCCACACCGCAGACGTCGCGGCGACCCCGGCGGGCGCCGCGCGGTTGGGCCTCGCGGAGACGCTGGACGCGGTGGACTGGCCGGCGATCCGCGAGCGCGTCTTCGGTCGCATCGACCCGATCACAGCCGGCGGCCTGGACTACCGGGAGAACCACCCGGACAATGCGAACCTGACCCTGCTGCGTGGTGCCGCGCGCCTGGTGGGGAGCGCCGCCGTGGGCGCGCCGGCCGCTTCGGCCACGGCGCCCTTTGTCCTGCAGGTGGCGCTGAACGACGGCGGTTCTCGCACGGTGAGTGCCGAGCAGGTGGTGTTGGCCGCCGGCTCGCGGCCGGCCGTTCCCGACATCCCCGGGCTGCGCGCGGCCGGGCCGTTGACCTCGGACACGATCATGCGCATCGATGAACTGCCGGAGAGTCTGCTGATTCTGGGCTCGGGCGTGATCGCCGTGGAGATGGCGCACATCTTCGGATCGCTGGGCGTCGAGGTGACCCTGGTGGCGCGCTCGGGCCGGCTGCTGCGGCAGCTGGACGAGGACGTCTCGGCAACTGCCACGGACGCTCTGGCGCACAGGTTTCACGTGGAACCGAACCTGCACACGACACGGGTCGAGCGGACCGGTGCGGGGATTCGGCTGGTGGGTGAGCGCGCCGGCGGGGAAGTCGTCTTGCAGGCGGCCGAACTGCTTGTGGCCACCGGGCGCACGCCCAATGCGGATCTGCTGGGTGCCGCCGAGGCCGGCCTCGACGTGCGCGCCGACGGCACGGTGGCCACCGACGAGTACCTGCGGGTGACCTCGGGCGGGTCCGTGGTTCCCGGCCTGTGGGCCCTGGGAGATGTGACCGACGGCAATCAGCTCAAACACGTCGCCAACCATCAACTGCGCTGTGTCAAGCACAATATGCTGCATCCCGATGAGCCGCGCAGCGCCTTCACGATGCCGGTGCCGCTGGGTGTGTTCACCGATCCACAGATCGCCTGCGTGGGGTTGACGGAGGCACAGGCGCAGGATCGGGCCGGCGATACCGGACTGGATGTGCGGGTCGGTCTGCAGTACTACAAGGACATCGCATATGGGTGGGCGATGGGGGACCCCGCCGGCTTCGCGAAGATCGTGGCCGATGAGATGGGCACCATCCTGGGCGCGCACATCATCGGCCCCGAGGCCACGACCCTGATCCAACCGCTGATCCAGGCCATGAGCACAGGGCAGCGCGCCCAGGATGTGGCGCGGACCCAGTACTGGATCCATCCGGCGATGCCGGAACTGGTGGAGAACGCACTGCTGCAGTTGCTCGACTAGCCTTAGGTGCATGAGCACCGAAACCCCCGCCAGCCTGGGCGCGCGCATCCGTGGAGCCAGGAGGGCCTCGGGCCTGACCCTGGATCAGCTGTCAGGGCGCCTGGGCCTGTCGTCAGCGACCCTGTCCCTGGTCGAACGCGACCGGGTCGGCGTGACGAGCCAGCGGCTGGCCGCGATCGCCGAGGTCCTCGGGACGACCCCGGCGGCACTGGAGGCCGGATCCGGGGCCGAGGCCGCGGAAACCGGTGAGGAGGCCGACGGGGGCACCCGCTCGCTGGTCATGCAGGCGGCGGTGAAGTGCATTGTGCAGTGGGGCTATCACGGCACGTCCATGCGCCAGATCGCTCAGACCGGTGAGGTCAGCGTGGCCGGGGTCTACCACTACTTCGATTCGAAGCAGGCGATTCTGGCCGCGATCAGCTCGTACACCATGGTCAAGCTGCTGCGGCAAATGGAGGTGACATCTGCCCGGTGCGCGGGGGAGGACCCCGTCATCAGGTTCCATGCGCTGGTCAAGACCATGGCGCTGTTCCACATCGAGGAGCGCGACATCGCGTTCATCGGCGCCAGTGAGCGGCGCAGCCTGGAGGAACCAGCCGCCTCGCAGAGCCTCAAGCGGCGCAGGCGGGCGCAGAGCATGCTGGACGTGGAGGCCGGACTGGCCGCCGCCCGCGGGGAGTTCCGCACACCACACGTGAAGTTCGCGGGTCGGGTGGTGTCGAATATGTGCACCTCCCTGGCCCAGTGGGTCAAGCCGGGGCAGGGTCTCAGCGCCGACGAGGCCGCTGGGCAGGTCGCCGACTACGCCCTCGAGGTGATGCGCGGGCCGCGGTAGTTCAGAGGACGTCAGGGCTCCCCGGTAGACTTCTGCGGTAGTAGACCAACCGATCAGGAGGGACTCATGGGAGTCAATACCGACCTGGAGGGCGCCAGCTTCGCAGCACCTGCGCCCTACCGTGTTTCGGCTGAGGCGATCGCGGCCTTCGCCGCCGCCACCAAGGCCACGCATCCCGCCCACACGGACCGTGGGGCGGCCCGCGCACTGGGGTATCCGGACCTCGTCGCCCCGCCCACCTTCGCGGTGGTCCCGTCCCAACGGGCGGAGGGACTCTACATCTCCTCCCCGGAATCCGGCATCGACTTCGACCGGGTGGTCCACGGACAGGAACAGTTCACCTACGTACGCCCGATCGTCGCAGGTGACGAACTCGACGCGGTCTGCCACGTCGACGGCATCCGGGTCGCCGGTGGCAATGCGATGATCACCACCCGCACCGAACTGAGCAGCCAGGGCGAACCCGTGGTCACCGTGACCTCGATGATCGTCGTGAGGGGAGACGACAATGCCTGAAACCACCATTGCGAACAACGCGCCCGCCGGCCCCGCCGCCGCGGACCTGAGCGTGGGCGAAGTCGTGCTCGAACGCACCATCGGCTTCTCCCGGGCGGACCTGGTCCGCTACGCCGGCGCCTCCGGGGACTTCAACTACATCCACTGGAACGAACGCTTCGCCCGCGAGGTCGGCCTGCCCAATGTGATCGCCCACGGCATGCTGACGATGGCCACCGTCGTCTCCCCGATCGTGCAATGGCTGGGCGATCCCGGCGCGGTGCTGGACTACCGTACCCGCTTCACCTCGCCGGTCGTCGTGCCCGACGCGGCCTCCGGGGTGCCCGAGGAACCCACCGCCTTCGTCAACATCGTCGCCAAGGTCGGCGCCCTGGACCCGGAGGCCGGAACCGCACGGATCGACGTGACGGCCACTCTGCCCGCGGATGGCGAGGCCAAGCCCGTGTCCGTACTGGGCCGGACCCAGGTCAAGGTCGCCCTGCGATGACCGGGGATCGTCCGGCGCCGGGCACCTCTTCGACGGCGGGAACGGCTGCGGTCCCGGGGACTCTGGCAGAACTCACCACCTTCCACCTGGGCGGACCGCTGCCGGACTTGACGGTGGCCCACACGGCGGAGGACCTGGCGGACTTCGGGCGGGCCCATCCGCTGGACCCCTCTGCCCACGGTGATCCGGCCGTGCTGTTCATCGGCGGCGGATCGAACATCCTGGCAGGAGACTCCGGCTTCGCCGGCCCCGCCTGCCTGGTCGCGACCCGCGGCATCCAGGAGTCCGCACACGGGACCCGGACACTGGTGACCGCCCAGGCCGGCGAGGTCTGGGACGAGTTCGTCGCCTGGACCCTGGACCACGGTCTCAGCGGTCTCGAGGCCCTGTCCGGCATCCCCGGTACCGTGGGCGCGGCACCCGTGCAGAACATCGGAGCCTATGGGTGCGAGGTCGCCGAACTGATCGAATCGGTGCGCGTCTTCGACCGGGTGGCCGGCCAGGCACAGCGGCTGCCGGCGGAGCGCCTGCAGTTCTCCTACCGCAACTCACTGCTCAAACGGGCCGCCGCGGAATTCGGCGAGCCCCGCTACATCGTGCTGGAGGTGTGCTTCGCTCTGGAGCGGGGTCGGGAATCGGCGCCGGTGCGCTACGGGCAGCTGGCGGCCGAACTCGAAGTGGCGATCGGGCAGACGGCGGACCCGGCCGCGGTGCGCACCGCCGTGCTGCACCTGCGCGCCTCCAAGGGAATGGTGCTGGATCCGGCCGATCACGACACCTGGTCGGCCGGCTCGTTCTTCACCAATCCGATCGTCGCGCGCGACTTCGTCCTGCCCGACGGTGCCCCGTCCTATCCCGTCCACGACCCTCTGACCGGGGTGGTGGATCCGCAGGTGCAGAAGACCTCGGCGGCCTGGCTGATCGACCATGCGGGCTTCGCCAAGGGGTATGGACTGCCCCGCGCCGATGGCAGGCCCCCCGCCGCGAGCCTGTCGACCAAGCACACGCTGGCCCTGACCAACCGGGGCGCGGCGCGCACCGCCGACCTGTTGGAGCTGGCGCGCCGGATCCAAGCCGGCGTGCACGAGCGCTTCGGGATCGTGCTGGTGCCCGAACCGAATCTGGTCGGCTGCTCCCTGGACTCGGAGGAGTAGCCGGGCAGCCGGCCGGGATCCGCCGGTGCGCACAGCGCTGTGGTCAGGGCCACCTCGGCCCTGGTTCGACGTCGTGCCGAAAAGCCTGTATGCTTGAAAACCGTTGGCCCGCTGCGGGGATGCCCGAAAGGGGATTGTCGGGGCCGACGGTGAGCAGTCACCGACACGTCGAATGGCGTGAAGGGGCGTGGCGCAATTGGTAGCGCAACGGTCTCCAAAACCGTAGGTTGCAGGTTCGAGTCCTGTCGCCCCTGCTCAACCGACTCAATGCAGTTCGAACGATCTAGTGAGGTCCCGTGGCCGATTCCGCACATGCATCGGAAGTCAGTATGCCCGATGATAAGCGCCGCGGATTCTTCGGCCGGATCATCCAGTTCTTCAAAGAGGTTTTCGCCGAACTGAAGAAGGTCATTACCCCGACCCGCAAGCAGCTGCTCAACTACTTCCTCGTGGTACTGGCATTCGTCGTCTTCATGATGTTGTTGGTCACCGTGCTGGATTTCGTCTTCGGTAAGCTGGCGGGCACAGTGTTCGGCGGCGAGCCGATCTGGCCGCTGTTCTAAGCCGAGCGCGGCCACTCAACTCATAACAAGGAGATTTGGTGTCCCAGGACAGCTCGGAATTCGACAACCTCGCGCAGCCGCAGGACGACGCGGTCGAAGCGACCCCGGTCGCTGAAGCCGTCGCTCCGGAGGTCCCCGCGGACCCCACTCCCGCTCAGGATGCGCAGCCTGCCGAGCAGGCGCCGGAGGCCGAGGAGCCCACCGCCGAGGATGCACAGGCCGGGGAAACCGCGCCGGCTGACGCCGCCGAGGCTCCCGCAGACGCCGCAGCAGCCGATGACGTCGCGGCTGACGCAGCCGAAGAGGCTCCCGCCGAGGATCCGATGGAGGCCTACAAGTCCGATCTGCGGATGAAGGACGGCGACTGGTACGTCATCCATTCCTACGCCGGTTATGAGAACCGCGTGAAGGTCAATCTTGAATCGCGCGCCGTCAGCCTCAACATGGAGGACTACATCTTCGAGGTGCAGGTCCCCATGGAGGAAGTCACCGAGATCAAGAACGGCCAGCGCAAGAAGATCCGCCGCGTTCGCATCCCCGGTTACGTGCTGGTGCGCATGGAACTGACCGATGAATCGTGGGGCGTTGTGCGCAACACCCCGGGTGTCACCGGCTTCGTCGGCAACGCCTACGATCCCACGCCGCTGACCCTCGACGAGGTCTTCTCCATGCTGGCCCCGATGTTCGAAGAAGAGGTCGCCGAAGCCGCCAAGGCCGCGGGTGAACAGGCCAAGGCCGCGGCTCCCGCCGGTATCGAGGTCGACTTCGAGGTGGGCGAATCCGTGATGGTCAAGGACGGCTCCTTCGAGGGGCATCCGGCCACGATCCAGGAGATCCGCCCCGAGCAGCAGAAGCTGGTCGTGCTGCTGTCGATCTTCGAACGCGATGTGCCCGTCGAATTGGGCTTCAACCAGGTCGACAAGATCTGACCATTTGAGACTTGCCACACAAACGCGGGGCCGGGGTTTAAAACCCACGGCCCCGCGTGGAATAATGGTGTGGTTTGCTGCCTTGGGCCATCGGAATCCCAGGGTTGAAACTCCCACCGGCACACTGCAGTGGGACTCGTTTTAGAGATTAAGGACCGAAACATGCCTCCGAAGAAAAAGGTAACCGGCCTGATCAAGCTCCAGATCCAGGCTGGTGCCGCCAACCCGGCGCCCCCGGTCGGCCCGGCGCTGGGTCAGCACGGTGTCAACATCATGGAATTCTGCAAGGCCTACAATGCGGCCACGGAATCCATGCGCGGGAACATCGTCCCCGTCGAGATCACGGTGTACGAAGATCGTTCGTTCACCTTCGTCACGAAGACGCCGCCGGCCTCCGAGCTGATCAAGAAGGCCGCCGGTGTCAAGTCCGGTTCGGCCACCCCGCACACCGTCAAGGTCGGTCACCTGACCGAAGACCAGGTGCGCGAGATCGCCGAGACCAAGATGCCCGACCTGAACGCGAACGACATCGAGGCTGCGAAGAAGATCGTCGCCGGCACCGCTCGCCAGATGGGCATCACGACCGACATCGACGCCTGATCCAGGCTCAACTTCCGTGGTAGGGCCGGCGCGGCCCACACCACAACTGCAAGGAGATAAGCAGATGGCAAAGCGCTCAAAGGCCTATGAGGCCGCTGCCGAGAAGATCGCGGCAGACACTTTCTACGAACCGGCTCAGGCTATCGCCCTGGCCAAGGACACCACCGTGACCAAGTTCGACGCCACCGTCGAAGTTGCGCTGCGCCTGAGTGTCGATCCCCGCAAGGCGGATCAGATGGTGCGTGGCACCGTCAACCTCCCGCACGGCACCGGTAAGACCGCCACGGTCCTGGTGTTCGCCGCCGGCGACCGTGCAGAGGCAGCCCGCGCAGCAGGTGCCGACTTCGTCGGCTCCGATGACCTGCTGGAAAAGGTGGCCGGTGGCTGGACCGGATTCGATGCAGCCGTCGCCACTCCCGACCTGATGGGCAAGGTCGGCCGTCTGGGCAAGGTGCTGGGTCCCCGTGGCCTGATGCCGAACCCCAAGACCGGCACCGTGACGATGGACGTGGCCAAGGCCGTGTCCGACATCAAGGGCGGCAAGATCGAGTTCCGCGTCGACAAGCACTCGAACCTGCACTTCATCGTGGGCAAGGCGTCCTTCTCCGCCGAACAGCTGGAGGAGAACTTCAAGGCCGCGATGGAAGAGGTGCTGCGTCTGAAGCCGGCGTCCTCGAAGGGCCGCTACATCACCAAGGCCACCATCGCCACGACGATGGGCCCGGGTGTGCCGATGGACATCGCATCGCTGCGTGCGTGATCCGCGTGATCTGACCGGGTGAACTCCGATCTGCGGATCGGAGTCCCCGGGGGCCGGGGCCGCGGCGGGTGAGTGAACTACTCACC
>NZ_JANIJZ010000012.1:0-119303 GCF_024580675.1 Brevibacterium sp. 50QC2O2 | reverse complement strand
GTGAAGGTGACGAACAAGAAGAACGGCAAGTCCGTGACCGTGCGCATCAACGACCGCGGACCGTTCGTCAAGAGCCGTTGTCTGGATTTGTCCAAGGGTGCGATGAAGAAGCTCAAGGGCACCAAGGCCGGAGTCATCAAGGTCAAGTACAAGGTCGTCAAGGCCAAGAAGAAGAAATAGCCCCGCAAGCCGTCGAGGCTGTTTCGGAGCAGGTTCGGCGCACCGGTCATAGAGCGCCGATAATATACATTATGTTAAGTAGATTTCCGTGGGGAGGGCCGAGGCCCTCCCCACGATTTCGTCTCTCAACACCTGGGTGCGATATAGACCAGGCACATGTACGGCAGCTCGAACCGCCCATTTTCCGTGCGCGCGGCCAGGAACTCGGGATCCTCGCATGCTTCCCCCATCAGGTACTGGCGGATATTGTCCTCCACCCGGGCGCGCGTCGCCTCGTTCGAGCGCAGCCAGTAAGTCCTGGTCCGTGCCAGCCCGATCACCTCCGCAACACCCACGGGGGTCGTAAAGGAAACCGTATGCGCCCGTACCGGTCCGAACTCACCCGGCAGCTCCGGGCGCCACGCCGGCCGATAGACATCGCCGGCATGCATGATCCGGCTCAACCGGTGGACCCAGGACACCCGCACGTCGAGTTGATTGTTCACAATGGCCAGATGCCCGCCCATCCCGGTGATCCGGGCTATCTCGACTCCTGCCGCCGGCTGGGCGAACCAGTGCCAGGACTGGGCTGCAATGGTGAGTGATATTGTAGCATCTTCGACTGGGACGGCCTCGGCGGTGCCGACGCGCGTACGGCACGGATTGCGCTCCAACAGCTGCTCGTCGGGATCCACTGCGAGCACCGACCAGGGAGTATCCGCCAGGGCCACATCGAGTGCCGCACCGAGCTTCCCGGTGCCTGCGCCCAGGTCGCAGACGGGCCCTGCGGCCAGGCCGCACAGCGCAGTGACCACTTCATGCGGATACCCCGGACGCACCCGGTCGTAGAGCTCGGCCTGTCCCCCGAACGTGGTTCCATAGTCCGACCGTTGTCCGTTCCTCAGTTTCGGCCCGTGCATGTGGCCACCTCCTGTGTGCCGCCGACTCGGCGCGACACCGCGTAGTCGAAATCCGTTCCCCTATGATCACTGCCCGGTATGTCGAACAGCTCGCCTGCACGCGGACACAGTCGGGCCGGATCGTAGATCTGATGGTCGATGCGCGCGCCCAGGAATCGTGGTGCAAAGCTCGGCCAGCTGCCCGGGCCTCCCGCGCCCAGAGTCCCAGCGGCGTCGTGGCACATGGTGCGCGGCCCCAGCTGGCGCCAGACGGCATTGAAGTCCCCCGCCACCAGGCTGTCGGCACGGCACTGCTCGGCAGCCGTAGACACGGTGTTCTCCCAGGCTCGTTGATACGGCGATCTGGCCATGGGAGATGCCGTGTGCACCCCGATCAGCCGCAGCGGGCTCTCCTGCAGCGTCACCGTCGCTCCGACCGCAGCATAGGGCAGGCTCTCGTGCACTGGCCGCGGGGACAGGTCGGAGCGGATCACGAGAACCGTATCGGCGCCCATTTCGGGCGCGGTGACGAAAACCCGGTAATCCTCCGCCAGGCCGCGCCGGGCCAGTTCGCCGCGCACCGTTTCGGCCGAGGCCTCGGCCAGGAACACCGCGTCCGCCTCGGGCAGCCGGGAGAACACCGCATCGGTCCAAGCGGAGTTGTCGATGAGCACATTGGCCTGCACGATGCGCAGTGAACCGGAAAAGCCGGCCTTCCCCTGATCCAGGCGCCCCACGGCACCGGGTCCCGTCCCGGGCACGGGCACTGCGGCCAGCACCGCCGGCAGGACGAGGCCCAGGGCGCTCAGCGCGCACACGGAGCGCCAGGGCCCGCCGCGGCCTCGGCGATACAGGACGACCCAGGTCGCGCCGGCCAGCCCGGCGCCGGCCAAGCAGAGCGAGATACCCACCCACGGCAGGGCCGTGAGGTAGACCAGACCTGTGAAGCCGCGGATTGCGGCGATCCGCCCGCCGAACAGGCTCAGGCAGCCAAGCGCCACGACACAGACGACGGCGAGCACGGGAAGGCACCGCTGCACTCCCCCGCGACCGGAGACGGAAGACGAACCGGTCGAGCGCGAGGAAGTCATGCAGATTAGGATATCCAGTGGTGGCTATCAGCCCCACCTCGGTCACAACAGAAGGATCAGAATGTCCACTCAGGCGGAACAGGAAACCCGGCTCGCACAGGCCCGTGAAGCTTATGAGGAGTTCGCCGCCCGCGGCCTGAACCTCGACATCACCCGCGGCAAGCCCGCCCCCGCCCAGCTCGACCTGTCAGCGGATATGCTCGTCAACGTTACGAGTGCGGACTTCCACACGGCCGACGGCACGGATGCCCGCAACTACGGCGGCTTCGACGGCCTGCCCGAACTCCGTTCCATCTTCGCCGAACTGCTGCAGGTTCCGGCACCCCAGTTGCTCGCCCAGGGGAACTCCTCGCTGACCCTCATGCAACAGGCGCTGCAGTTCGCACTGTTGTTCGGACTGCCGGACTCCCCCGCGCCGTGGGCCGGGGCCAAGCGCTCCTTCCTGTGCCCCGTGCCCGGCTACGACAGGCACTTCGGGCTCACCGAGTCCCTGGGCTTCGACCTCATTCCGATCCCCTGCGACGACGAGGGCCCCGACCTGGCGGCCGTGCGCGAGCACGTCGCCGATCCCTCGGTCAAGGGAATCTGGCTGGTCCCCCTGTACGCGAACCCCTCAGGAGTGTCCATCAGCACCGAACGCACGCGGGACCTCATGTCACTGGCGACCGCCGCGCCGGACTTCACGGTCATGTGGGACAACGCCTACGGGATCCACCATCTGGGGACCGAACACGATGAGCCACTGGACGTGCTCGACATCGCGGCCCGCGCAGGGCATCCGAACCGGGTGCTGACATTCGCCTCCACCTCCAAGGTCACCTTCGCGGGAGCGGGAGTCGCCTTCTTCGGAGCCTCTCCCGCAATCGTCGACTGGTTCAAATCCCATGCGGAACCCGGGTCCATCGGCCCCGACAAGATCAACCAGCTGCGCCACGCGCGGTTCTTCAAAACAGCCGACGGAGTACGCGCCCATATGGCACGCCACGCCGCCATCGCAGGGCCCAAGTTCGCCGCGGTGGACAGAGCACTGCGCGAGGGCCTGGGCGAGTCGAGCGCCGCGCAGTGGTCGGTCCCGCGCGGCGGCTACTTCATCACGTTGACGGTCTATCCCGGAACCGCCTCACAGGTGGTCAAACTCGCCGCCGAGGCCGGGGTGAAGCTGACTCCCGCGGGCTCGACCCATCCGCACGGCTTCGATCCCGAGGACCGCTACATCCGCATCGCGCCGACCATGCCGACGTTGGCCGAGGTCGAGTTGGCCGCCCAGGGCCTGGCCGCGTGCATCGAGGTCGCCGAGCTCGAGGCCAGGATCGCACAGGGGGCCTGAGTCCGGCCCGGTCGGGGGATGCGAGATAACGGTGTGGTGCTGTCGTGTGTCGCAGCACCCCCGACTGGGAAACCTCTGCTAGAAATATCCGTGTGAGCACAAAGAACAGAGCACTGGCGATGGGCCTGGCACTGCTGGTCGGTTTGAGCACCGTTCCGGTCAGTGCATTCGCCTCCCCCATCCGACCCGCTGCGGCGGAGTCGGCCGCCCGGCCTGCGGCGGCCGGGACCCTGAGTTCGGTCCCGACGACGGCCGAGAAAAGCACGCAGGTCAAAGCGGGCGAAGAGCAGTCCGCTGCGCAGAAGACAACGAAGCAGGCGAAGCGCCCCAACCTGGCCTACGGCTCGAAGGGCAGACACGTCAAGGCGGCGGGTCTACGCCTGCGCTCCCTCGGATATTTCCTACCCAAGGTGAGCTCTCGCTACGACCAGAACATGCGTCAGGCCGTCTGGGCCCTGCAGAAGGCCGCGGGAATCAAGCGCACGGGCAAGCTGAACCAGAAGACCTGGAAGAAGCTGGACCAGGGTGTGCGGCCCACGGCCAAATCGAAGAAGGGCCGCTATATCGAGGTATCGCTGAAGCGGCAGCTGCTCTACGTCGTCAAGGACGGCAAAGTGGTGCGGACCATCAACGCCTCCACCGGCCGGTCCGGTTGGCGCACACCCAAGGGCAAGTACAAGGTGTACAGGCAGATCAATGGGGTACGCCACGCGCGACTGGGCAAACTGTATCGGCCCAAGTACTTCAACGGCGGGATCGCGGTCCACGGCGAATGGTGGTCGGTGCCGGCCCAGCCGGCATCACACGGCTGTGTGCGCGTGAGCAACCCTGCAATGGACTGGATCTGGAAGTCCGGATCCACGCCGAAGAAGACGAAGGTCTGGGTGTACTGACCGCTAGGCGAAGGGATTGAGCAGCGGATCGATTGCGACTGCCAGGAACAGCAGCGACAGGTACGTGATCGATCCGTGGAACAACCGCATGGCCTTCAGACCGGTTCCGGTCGCGCCGTGCTTGGCCCTGTTCACCAGGCCATAGGCCTCCCACAGGAACCAGGCGCCGGCACCCAGGGACGCGACGATGTAGACCGGGCCCATGTGCCCGACGGGGATCAGCGCCAGCGAGGCCGCAATCATGGCCCAGCTGTACCAGACGATCTGCCGACCGACATTTGCCGGCGGCACCTTGCTGGGCAGCATGGGGACGCCGGCTGCATCGTAGTCGGCCTTGTACTTCATGGCCAGGGGCCAATAGTGCGGCGGCGTCCAGAAGAAGACGACCAGGAACAACAGGACCGGTTCCCACGCCAGTTGTTCGGTCACCGCAGCCCAGCCGATGAGCACCGGCATGCATCCGGCGGCCCCACCCCACACGATGTTCTGCGTGGTATGGCGCTTGAGCAGGATCGTGTAGAAGACCACATAGAGCAGAATCGCGGCGGCGGTCAGACCGGCGGCGAGCCAGTTGGTGAAACCGCCCATCCAGAAGATCGACCCGATGCCCAGCACGAAGGCGAACACGAAGGCCCCCGTCAGGGACACCTCACCGGTGACCAGCGGGCGGTTCTCCGTCCGGTGCATCTTCGCATCGATATCGCGGTCGATGATGCAGTTGAACACACTGGCCGAAGCGGCGGCAGCGGCGCCGCCGATCATCGTCGTGAGCACCAGCCACAGATTGGGCAGACCCCGTTCTGCCAAGAACATCACCGGGGCGGTGGTGACTAGCAGCAACTCGATCACGCGTGGCTTGGTCAGGGCGATATAGGCGCCCACCTTGCCCCGCGGGCGTCCCGCCCGCTTGCGTTCGTCGATGGTGCGCTGCAGTGGCGCTTCGTCCGTTCCCCTGCGCTGATCAGCAGTCACGTGTGCGGGTCACTTCCTTAGGCGTTGTGAACATGAGAGATGCCTTCACGGTCCATGGGCACTATCCGAGCAATTCTACTCCGCGTAGACGTCACCTCCACTTAGCCGAGCCTATCGGCGGCGTCGCACCCGATCAGACCGCCCGCGGCGGCCCGCGCCGCGGCACCGTCGGATAAACTTGGTCCGGAACGAAAGCCGAATCTAAGGGGATCCGAAACCACATGAGCGCTCTTGATTGGTCCGCACTGGACCGGCAGGCAGTCGACACCGCACGTCTACTGGCCGCAGACGCCGTCCAGAAGGCGGGCAATGGCCACCCGGGCACGGCGATGAGCCTGGCGCCCGTCGCCTATTACCTCTACCAGAAGGCCATGAACGTCGACCCCGCCGATCCGAACTGGATCGGCCGCGACCGTTTCGTGCTCTCGGCAGGACACTCGTCGCTGACCCAGTACGTGCAGCTCTACCTGGCGGGTTTCGGCGTTGAGCTCGACGATCTCAAGGCCCTGCGCACCTGGGGCTCTCTGACCCCTGGCCACCCGGAGGTCGGGCACACCCCCGGCGTTGAGATCACCACCGGGCCGTTGGGCTCCGGCATCGCCTCGGCCGTGGGCATGGCGATGGCGGCCCGCCGCGAACGCGGTCTGTTCGACCCCGCCGCACCGGCCGGCCAGTCCCCCTTCGACCACGATATCTACGTGCTCGCCGGTGATGGCTGCCTACAGGAGGGCGTTTCCGGTGAGGCCTCGAGCCTCGCCGGCACCCAGCGTCTGGGCAACCTCATCCTGATCTGGGACGACAACCGGATCTCGATCGAGGACGATACCTCGATCGCCTTCACCGAGGACGTGGAGGCCCGCTACGCGGCCTACGGCTGGCACGTCCAGCATGTCGACTTCGTGAACAACGGCCACTACTCCGAGGACATCGAGGCCTTCGACGCGGCCATCCGGGCCGCCCGCGCCGACGACCGTCCCTCCTTCATCCGGCTCTCGACGATTATCGCGTGGCCGGCGCCCACGAAGCAGAACTCCGGGGCCGCCCACGGTGCGGCGCTGGGTGACGAGGAGATCCGTGCGACGAAGGAGATTCTGGGCTTCGACCCGGAGCAGACCTTCGAGGTCGCCCCCGCAGTGCTCGAACACTCCCGGCAGGTCCTCGACCGCGGGGCCGCGGCCCACGCCGCTTGGAACGAGCGCTTCGACGCATGGCGCGAGGAGAACCCGGACCGCGCGGAGCTCTTCGACCGCCTGCTGGCGGGACGCCTGCCCGCGGGGATCGACGGGGCGCTTCCCGTGTTCGACTCCGCAGACAAGCCGATGGCGACCCGCGCCGCGTCGGGCAAGGTCCTCAACGCGCTGGCACCGCTGATGCCGGAGTTGTGGGGCGGTTCGGCCGACCTGGCCGGTTCGAACAACACCTTCATCAACGGTGAGGCGTCCTTCCTGCCCGAGGACCGCGGTTCCAAGGCGTTCCCCGGCAATGTCTACGGTCGCAATCTGCACTTCGGCGTGCGCGAATTCGCCGCCGGCCTGATCTGCAACGGCATCGCCCTGCACGGACCGACCCGGCCCTACAACGCGACTTTCCTGGTGTTCTCGGACTACCAGCGCGCAGCCGTGCGCTTGGCCGCGCTCCAGCAGGTGCCCAATGTGTTCGTCTGGACCCATGACTCGATCGGGGTGGGCGAGGATGGGCCCACCCACCAGCCGATCGAGCACCTGAGCTCGCTGCGTGCGATTCCGAACGTCGACGTGGTCCGTCCCGCCGACGCCAACGAAACCGCCGTCGCCTGGCGCACGGTGCTCGATCGCACGGATGGCCCGACCGGGATGGTCCTCTCGCGCCAGGCCCTGCCGATCCTCGACCGCGCCACCCTGGCACCGGCCGAATTGACCTCCAAGGGCGCCTATATCCTCAAGGACACCGACGGTACCCCCGACGTCATCCTGCTGGCCTCCGGCTCGGAGGTGGAGATCGCCCTGACCGCAGCGGAGACGCTGACCGGCAGCGGGGTCGCCGCCCGCGTCGTCTCCGTGCCGTGCATGGAGTGGTTCGACCGGCAGGACGCCGACTACCGCGCTTCGGTGCTGCCGTCCGCGGTCCGCGCCAGGGTCAGCATCGAGGCCGGCGGTGCCATGAGCTGGTACCGCTACCTGGGCACCGAGGGCCGGGCCGTGTCGCTCGAACACTTCGGAGCATCGGCCGATGCCAAGACGCTCTACCGCGAGTTCGGGCTGACGGCCCAGGCCGTTGTGGCCGCAGCGGAGGAATCCATGGCCGCAGTCAAGGAGCTGGTATGAGCGCACTGCAGGAACTGTCCACCGCCGGGGTCTCCATCTGGCTCGACGACCTCTCGCGCAGCCGTCTCTCCAGCGGGGAGCTGGCCCGGGCCGTGGACGAACAGTCGATTGTCGGGGTGACGACGAATCCCACCATCTTCGCAGGTGCTCTGGCGGATTCGGACGCCTACGCCGAACAGGTGGGCCGGCTGGCCGCCTCAGACGCTTCCCTCGAGGATGCGATCGATGCGCTCACGTGCGCCGACGTCGCAGCAGCCTGTGATGTGCTGCGGCCTGTCTACGATGCCACAGCCGGCCAGGACGGCCGTGTGTCGATCGAGGTCCCGCCCGGCCTGGCCCGGGACACCGAGGGCACCATCGCCTACGCCAAGAAGCTGTGGAAGATCATCGACCGGCCCAATGCGATGATCAAGATCCCCGCGACGCAGGAGGGCCTGACGGCCATCACCCAGGTCGTCGCGGCGGGCATCAGCGTCAATGTCACGCTGATCTTCGCACTCGGCCGCTACCGGCGCGTCGTCGAGGCCTACATCAATGGTCTGGAACGGGCCAAAGAGGCCGGTTTCGACATTTCGCAGATCCATTCCGTCGCCTCGATCTTCGTATCCCGCGTGGATACGGAGGTCGACGGCCGGCTGGAGGCCATCGGCACGCCCGAGGCACTCGAACTGCGGGGCCGGGCCGGCCTGGCCAACTGCCGGCTGGCCCACCGCATCGCCGTCGAGCAGTTCTCCTCCGAGCGCTTCCACGTCCTGGCCGCCGCCGGTGCGAACCAGCAGCGGCCCCTGTGGGCATCGACAGGGGTGAAGAACCCCGCCTATCCCGACACCATGTACGTCAGTGAGCTCGTCGCCGCCGGAACGGTGAATACGATGCCGGAGAAGACTCTGCTGGCCTTCGCGGATCACGGCGAGGTCCACGGCGACACGGTCTCTGGCGGATACGCCCAGGCCGATGCGGACCTCGATGCCCTGGCCGGAGTCGGTGTCGACTATGCGGAGGTGATGGACAAACTCGAGGCCGAGGGTCTGGAGAAGTTCGACGCGAGCTGGGACGAACTCGTCGCAGGTGTCTCGCAGCAGCTGGGACGTTGAACCGACCGGCGCACGATTCCGCTATGACACGTCCATGAAAGGTGAGACCATGGTCATCCATGCAGCACAGGGCTATACCTTCTCCCAGCCGGAGCACGACGCGGTCGGACCGCATCTGCGGCGGCTCATCGCGGCGCGCGCGGCTTCGCGCCTGAGAGCACAGGACGCCGGCCTGTGGGGTCCGGACGCCAGCGCCGAGGCCGCGCAGCGCCTGGGCTGGGTCGACCTGGCCGTCCGGGCCCAGTCCGTGGTGGCCAGGGCCCGGACGGTCCGTGCGGAACTGCGCGAGGCCGGGGTCCAGCGCATCGTGTTGTGCGGAATGGGCGGTTCCTCCCTGGCCCCGGAGCTCATCTGCGCCACGGCGGGAGTGGAGTTGACAGTGCTCGACTCCACCGCTCCCGACCAGGTCCTCACCGCACTCGGCGACCGGGTCGCATCGACTGCGTACGTCATCGCATCGAAGTCCGGCGGAACCGTGGAGACCGACACCCACCGGCGCATCGCGGTGTCCCTGTTGGAGGCGGCGGGGGTCGACCCTGCCGGCCGCATCATCGCGATCACCGATCCGGACTCGCCACTGCACCGGTTGGCCCTCGACCAGGGCTACCGGGTGTTCCTGGCCGATCCGCGGGTCGGTGGTCGGTTCTCGGCTCTCAGTGCCTTCGGCCTGGTGCCGAGTGTCCTGGCCGGCGCCGAGGTGCGCGGGTTGCTCGCAGCGGCGAACGATGTGGCAGCGCAGCTGGGCGAGGACTCGGTGGAGAACCCCGCACTGTGGATCGCCGCGACCCTGGCCGCCTCCCATGCGGCGGGCGCTGAGAAGCTACTCGTCCTCGACGATCCGGGAACTCCCGGTTTCGGCGCCTGGCTCGAGCAACTCATCGCGGAGTCCACCGGAAAACTCGGCCGCGGCGTGCTACCGCTGTCGACGACCGCAGAACAGGCGGTCAGACTGCGTACAGCGGGGCCGGACTTCGCCACGCCCTATGCCGTGTACGATGCCGCCACGGAGGGCTCCACCCCGCGCAGCGCCCTCTACGCCATCGCCGGGTCCGGGGAGCTGGGAGCCCAGTTCCTCATCTGGGAGTACGCCACAGCCCTTCTGGGAATCTGTTTGGACCTCGACCCCTTCGATCAGCCGGATGTCGAATCGGCCAAGGCCGCCACCCGTGCGCTGCTGGGCGAGGGCGTGGCGGCGCTGCCCACTCCCCCATCCGCCACACGGGAGTCGCTCGCGGCCTTCACCGCGGAACTCGGTGCCCATGACTATGTGGCCATCCAGGCCTTCGTCGATCGGTTGGCCGACCCCGCCGGCTTCGAGGAGTTGCGGACCCGGCTGGAGCGCGCCACCGGGGTCCCCGTGACTCTGGGGTTCGGTCCCCGCTACCTGCACTCGACCGGCCAGTACCACAAGGGCGGTCACCCCAACGGGCACTTCCTGTCCATCACTGCCGGTTCCACAGCAGATCTGGCGGTGCCGGGACGGGATTTCACCCTGTCCCAGTTGATCGCCGCGCAGGCCGCCGGCGATGCCCAGGTGTTGCAAGGTCTGGGCCGGTCCGTGCTGCGGATCCACTTGACCGAATTGTCCACCGGGCTGGCAGAGCTGGTCGACCTGGTGGGGGCTCTGTAGAACCCGGCCACGGGACCTGCGCCGACCGCCTGGCCGCGGTCGGCAGACAAAAGCGGGGCCGGACCTCTCCTCGGAGAGGTCCGGCCCCGCTTTCGCTCTGATCGGCTCAGTTGCCGAAGCGCATGATCAGGCCCAGCAGCACGATCGCCGCGACCCATACGATGGCGACGAAGGTCGTAATGCGGTTCAGATTGCGTTCGGCCACGCCGGACGAACCCAGATTCGAGCTCATACCGCCGCCGAACATGTCGGACATGCCGCCGCCACGGCCCTTGTGCAGGAGCACGAAGAGTCCCAGCAGCAGACTGGTGAGCACGAGGATGCACGTGAGGACGATGCTTAGAATTTCCACGCAGACAAGCCTAACATTTCGATGTCGGATTGGTGTAATACGATCAGCCGCGCTGGGCTGCCACGGCCAGGGCGCTGAAGTCCGCGGCGCTCAGGCTTGCCCCGCCCACCAGGGCGCCGTCGACATCGGCCGAGGCCATGATTGCTGCGACGTTCTCGGCCTTGACCGAACCACCGTAGAGGATCCTGACGCCGGCGGCGAAGGAGGGATCATAGAGTTCCTCCAGCCTGCCCCTGATCGCGGTGGCCATGGTGGCGGCGTCCTCGGCGGTGGCAGTGCGTCCTGTGCCAATCGCCCAGACCGGTTCATAGGCGACGACGAGTCCTGCAAGAGCCTCTGCTGTGAGCCCCTCGAGAGCGGCACTGAGCTGGGCCAGGGTATGAGCCTCGTGTTCGCCGGCCTCCCTGACCTCCAGAGGTTCTCCCACGCACAGGATGGGCAGCAACTCGTGGCGCAGACAAGCAGCCACCTTCTCCTGCACGACGGAGTCCGTCTCCTGGTGGTAGGCCCTGCGTTCACTGTGCCCGACGATCGCATAGCGGCAGCCGAGCCGTTTGAGGAACCGGCCCGACACCTCTCCGGTGAAGGCACCGGAATCGTGCACCGACAGGTCCTGCGCGCCATAGCTCAAAGACAGCTTGTCGCCTGCGATGAGGGTCTGGACCGACCGGATGTCGGTGAACGGTGGGAGCACCGCGATTTCGCCGGCCTCGTAGTCGAATTTCGCATCGTCGAGCGCCCAGGCCAGTTTCTGCACGGTGGCGATGGCCTCGAAGTGGTCCAGGTTGAGCTTCCAGTTGCCCGCCAGCAGCGGTAGGCGCTCGGGCTTGGTCTTCTTGGCCATCAGTCGAGCACCTCCAGCCCCGGCAGAGTCTTGCCCTCGAGGAATTCGAGGCTGGCTCCCCCACCCGTGGAGATGTGGCCGAAGTCGGCCTCTGTGTAGCCCAGGGAGCGCACGGCTGCAGCGGAGTCGCCGCCGCCGACGACGGTCAGCCGGCCGGTCTCCGGTCCCCCATTGGCATTGCTCAGCGCCTTTGCCACCGCACTGGTGCCGGCGGCGAAGGCGGGGAATTCGAAGACGCCCATGGGACCGTTCCAGAACACCGTCTGTGCCTCGGCGACCAGCTGGGCGTAGTGGGCGGCCGTCTCCGGTCCGATGTCCAGGCCCATCGCCTTGGCACCGGCGGGGGTGGACTCGAGCGCGTCGATGCCGGCAACCGCATGCGCGGCATCAGCGGCGAAGGACTCGGCCATGACGATATCGGTGGGCAGCACCAGGTCGACGCCCACCTCCTGTGCCTTGTCCAGATAGCCGCGGACCCGCTCGAGTTGATCGGCTTCGAGCAGGCTGGCGCCCACCGCATAGCCCTGCGCGGCGAGGAAGGTGAAGAGCATGCCGCCGCCGATCACCAGGGTGTCGGCCCGTTCGAGCAGGGAGTCGATGACGCCCAGCTTGTCCGATACCTTGGAACCGCCCAGCACCACCACATAGGGTCGTGCCGGGTCGTGGAGCAGCCGGCTGCACACCTCGACCTCCGCGGCCACCAGTCCCCCGGCGTAGTGCGGCAGCAGGGTGGCGATGTCGTAGACGCTCGCCTGCTTGCGGTGGACCACGCCGAAGCCGTCGGAGACATAGGCCTCTGCCAGCTCCGCCAGCTGGCCGGCGAACTCGCGCCTGACGGCCTCGTCCTTGCTCGTCTCACCGGGGTTGAACCGCAGGTTCTCCAGCAGCAGGATCTCCCCGTCGCCCAGTTCGGCGGCCATCCGCCGGGCCTGCGGGCCCACGGTGTCGCCGGCGAAGGCGACCGGCCGGCCAACGGCCTCGGCCAGTGCAGGGGCGACGGGAGCCAGAGAGTACTGCGGGTCGACGGCGCCCTTGGGCCGGCCCAGATGGGCCATCACGATCACCTTCGCCCCGGCCTCGGCCAGGGACCTCAGAGTGGGAGCCGAGGCGATGATGCGTCCGGGGTCGGTGATCGCGCCGTCTCGCATGGGGACGTTGAGATCACTGCGCACGATGACACGGCGCCCCGCGAACTGGGCGGGGTCGGTCAGTTTCTGCAATGGAGGGCCTTTCCTAGGGGATATCAGAGTTTTCCAGCCACCAGGTCGGCCAGGTCGTACAGACGACGGGAGTAACCCCATTCGTTGTCGTACCAGGACACGACCTTGATCTGGTCGCCAACCTGTCTGGTCAGCCCCGCGTCGAAGATCGACGAGTGGCTGTCCATGACGATATCGGATGACACGATCGGGTCCTCGGTGTAGTCGAGGACACCCGCGAGTTCGCCGGTCGCCGCTGCGGCGACCGCGGCATTGACTTCGGCGACGGTGGTGGGGCGTTCCGGCAGGAACGTCAGGTCCACCAGGGAACCGGTGATGACGGGTACGCGGGTGGCGAAGCCGTCGAGGCGGCCGGCCAGCTCCGGGATCACCCTAGCGACCGCAGCCGCAGCGCCCGTGGTGGTCGGCACGATGTTGACGGCCGCGGCGCGGGCCCGGCGGAAGTCCTTGTGGGGCCCGTCGACCAGCCGCTGATCGCCGGTGTAGGCGTGGATGGTGTTCATAATGCCCGAGGCGATGCCGAACTCGCGGTGCAGCACCTTGGCCAAAGGAGCCAGGCAGTTGGTGGTGCACGAGGCATTGGAGACGATGTCGTGCTGGGCCGGATCGTAATCGCCCTCGTTGACCCCGAGCACGAGCATCGCATCGGCGTCCTTCGAGGGCCCCGAGATCAGGACCTTCTTGGCGCCGGCGGCCAGGTGGGCCGCCGCGGCCTGCCGTTTGGTGAACTTGCCCGTGCATTCGATGACGATGTCGACGCCCATGTCGCCCCAGGGGATCTCCGCGGGATCCCGGTGGGCGGTGGCGTGGATCCGGTGCCCGTCGACGGTCAAGGATTCCTCATCGCTTTCGACTTTGGCGGGCAGTCGGCGCCACACCGAGTCGTAGGTGAGGAGGTGTGCCAGATGGGCGTTGTCGGTCAGGTCGTTGATCGCGACGATTTCGATGTCGTGATCGCCGGCGAGCCAGTGCCGGGTGAATGCCCGGCCGATGCGCCCGAAACCATTGATTCCTACGCGAGTGACCATAGTCTCCCTCAGTCTGCCGATGGGTGCTGCTCTCGAGTGCCGATCGGCACTGCTACCAGCATAAACGTCCGAACCGCCGTCCGTCTTCAGACTTCGTCGAGCATGTCGGCGGTGAGATTGGCCTCTGTCCCCGGAATACCGAGTTCTGCCGCTTTCTTGTCCGCTGTCGACAGGAGCCGGCGGATCCGGCCGGCGACCGCGTCCTTGGTCATCGGCGGGTCCGCCAGCTGGCCGAGTTCCTCCAATGAGGCCTGTTTGTGCTCCAAGCGCAGTTCGCCGGCGTACTTGAGATGATCCGGTACGTCTGCGCCCAGGATCTCGAGCGCGCGTTCCACCCTGGCCCCTGCCGCGACAGCCGCACGGGCCGAACGGCGCAGATTGGCGTCGTCGAAGTTGGCCAGGCGGTTGGCGGTGGCGCGCACCTCGCGGCGCAGGCGCCGCTCCTCCCATTCCAGACGGGTGGACTCCGCCCCCATCGAGGTCAACAGATCGCCGATCGCCTCGCCGTCGCGGATCACGACCCGGTCGACGCCGCGGACCTCCCTGGCCTTGGCTGCGATGTCGAAACGCCGCGCCGCGCCCACCAGGGCCAGTGCGGCCTCGGGGCCGGGGCAGGTGATCTCGAGCGCGCCGGAGCGGCCGGGCTCGGTCAGCGATCCATGGGCCAGGAAGGCACCGCGCCAGGCGGCGCGGGCGTCGGCGATCGTGCCGTTGACGATCGCGGACGGCAACCCACGAACGGGCCTGCCCCGACCGTCGATGAGACCCGTCTGCCGGGCCAGCGCCGGCCCGTCCGTGACGACGCGCAGCACATAGCGGGTGGACTTCTTCAGCCCGCTGCCGCCGACCACGACGACCTCGGCGACATGGCCGAACAGGTCCTTGATCTCCGAGCGCAGGCGGCGGGCGCCCGCACCCGTGTCGACCTCCGCCTCGATCACGATGGCCCCTGCCACCAGGTGCAGGGCCGAGGAGAAGCGCAGAGTCGCCGCGACCTCTGCCTTGCGCGCCTGTGGCCGGGTCTCCCGGTAGTGGGCAAGTTCGTCCTTGACCTTCGCCGTCAACGCCATGGTCGTTCCTTTCCGCGCGTCGCTGCGCGACGCGATTCGTTCGTCCCTACCACTGTTCGACCACCGCGATGCCGGCATCGCCGAGCACGTCACGGTAGCAGGCCGCCAGCTTCAGGCTGTCGTGCACGCCGGAGTGGGTGGCCCGCACGGGGCGCCGCCACAGCTGCGCGGAGAAAAGAGACCCTGCCAGGCCCGCCAGGCGGGGTTCGGTCGCCGCTGCGCGATCGTCGACGATGATCGAGTCGAAGCGCAGACGGGGTGCGTGCTCGTGCAGGCTGTGCAGATGGTCTCCCAGGCTCATCCCGGCGGTCTCCGCCTTGGCGCCCGGCAGGTTCAACGTCAACAGTTTGAGTGCCTGCGAGGAGTAGATCGCCTCAGCGAGTTCGGGCACCAGCAGATGCGGCATCACCGAGGTATACCAGGAGCCCGGTCCCAGGTTGATCACATCGGCGCCGGCTATCGCCTCGAGCGTTTCGATGCGCGCCGGTGGATCCTGCGGCAGCAGTCTGACCTGGCCGACATCGCCACGGGTGGCGGCGAGTTCCGCCTGCCCCCGCACCACCGTGGTGGAGCCTGCCTCGCTGACGTCTGCCTCGATGGTCAGCGGCACCGAGGACATGGGCAGTACTCGACCATGGGCCCGCAGCAGCCGGGCCATCCAGTCCAGGCCCTCGACGTGGTCGCCGAACTTCTGCCAGAGGGCGGCTATGAGCAGATTGCCCACGGCGTGGTCGTTCAGCGGCCCGGCGGAGGAGAACCTGAACTGGATGATGTCGCGCCAGGTCCGTCCCCACTCCCCGTCATCGCACAGAGCGGCCAGCGCCATCCGCAGATCGCCCGGTGGCAGGCCCCCGAACTCCTCGCGCAGACGACCAGAGGATCCCCCATCGTCGGCAACTGTGACGATGGCGGTGAGATTGTCCGTCAGCAGGCGGAATGCGCGCAGGGAGGCGTAGAGGCCGTGGCCGCCGCCGAACGAGGCGATGCTCACACCCTGTCCGCCGGAGCCACGGCGCAGATACATGGGAAGTTCCTCGGTGGGAATATCGGCCATCGTCACTCCCTCCCCAGATCACGGTGTTTGAGGAAGACCGCAGCCTGTGTGCGAGTCGCGAGCTCATCGCACAGGGCCCTGGCGATCGCCACAGAGCGGTGTTTGCCCCCGGTGCAGCCGATCGCGACGGTGGCATATCCCCGCTGTTCGCGCAGATAGCCGGCGATCACGGTCTCGAGTACCCCGGCGTAGCCGCGGACGAATTCCCCGGCTCCGGTCTGCGCGAGCACGAAGTCGGAGACCTCCGGATCCTGCCCCGTGTGTTCGCGCAGCGCCGGAATCCAGTAGGGATTGGGCAGGAAGCGCACATCCGCCACGTGGTCCGCGTCCTTGGGCAGTCCGTACTTGAAGCCGAAGCTCATAACGGTCAGACGCAGCGCGGGCTGTTCCGGATCGCCGAACCGGCTGCGGATCTCGGCGGTCAGCTGATGGACGTTGAGATCCGTGGTGTCGATCCGGTAGTCGGCCCCGTCTGCCACGGTGGCCAGCTGAGCGCGTTCGGCCTCGATGCCATCGGACAGGGTCTCCTCGCCCTGCAGGGGGTGGGGGCGGCGGACGGATTCGAACCGGCGGACCAGCGTCTCATCGCTGGCGTCGAGGAACAGCACCTCGACGTGGAGGCCACGGGCACGGTAGTCGGCCAGCACCTCGTCGAGCCGCTGGAAGTTCGTCCGGCCACGCACATCGGTGACCACGGCGACCCGCGGCAGCCTGGCATCGGCCCGGGCGACGAGTTCGATCAGCGGGGCGATCAGCTGCGGTGGCAGGTTGTCGACCACATACCAGTTCTGATCCTCGAGGGCCTTGGCCGCAGTGGACCGACCCGCCCCGGACATACCGGTGACGATGAGGACCCGGCTGGCGCCGGGTTCGGCCGTCTGCTGGCTGGGCTCACTGTTCATCGTCGGCTCCTGGGTTCGGGTGGTTCTGTGGCGTCGGTTCCGGTGGGGCCCCGTCGTTGCCTACGGTAGCCGAACCGGGGTCCGGACTGTCTGAGTCTTCTCCCAGGACGGTCTGGATGCGCTGTGCCAGGGCCGGACCGACGCCCTTGACCTCGGTGAGTTCGTCCACCGTGGCCGTACGCATCCGCTTGACGGACCCGAAGTGGGTCAGCAGAGCCTTGCGCTTGGCCGACCCCAGGCCGTCCACTCCGTCGAGCACGGAGGTGCGCATCGCCTGGCCCCGGCGCTGGCGGTGGTAGGTGATGGCGAACCGGTGGGCCTCGTCGCGCACACGCTGGAGCATGAAGAGGCCCTCGGAGTTCCGCGGCAGGATGACCGGGAACTCGTCCCACGGCACCCAGACCTCCTCCAGGCGCTTGGCCAGGCCGACCACGGAGATGTCGGTGATGCCGAGGTCGGACAGAGCCGCCTCGGCGGCGTGGACCTGGGGCAGAGCGCCGTCGACGACCAGCAGTGAGGGCCGATAGCCGAAACGCTGGTCGGGGGTATCGTCATTGAGGCTCTCGAGGTAGCGGGAGAAACGACGCGAGACCACATCGTACATCGAGGAGGTGTCGTCGCGGGCCGCCTCACCTGTCACCGAGAACCGCCGGTAGTCCTTCTTCTTGGGCAGGCCGTCTTCGAAGACGATGAGTGAGCCGACCACGTTCTGGCCCATCATGTGCGAGTTGTCGATGCACTCGATGCGCAGCGGGGGCTCCGGGAGGTCGAGGGCCGTCTGGATCTCGGTCAGTGCCTGGGACCTGGTCGTCAGATCCGAGGCCCTGCGGCGCTTGTGCAGGTCGAGGGCCTCTCGGGCGTTCTTGAGCACCGTCTGCAACACGGCGAGCTTCTCCCCGCGCTGGGGCACCCGGATGGTCACCGCCGCCCCGCGCAGCCCGCTCAGCCAGGCCTGCAACGCGTCCTGATCGGTCGGCAGGGTGTCGACCAGGATCTCCTTGGGGACGGCCTCGGGGTCGACTCCGGTGTAGGCCTGGCGCAGATAGTCCGCGGTGAGTTCGGCGGGACCCAGTTCGTCGAGGCGCTCGATGATCCAGCCGCGCTGTCCCCTGATCCGCCCGGAGCGCACGTGGAAGACTTGGACACTGGCCTCGAGTTCCTCTGCGACCAGGCCGAAGACGTCGACGTCGGCACTGACCCGCAGGACCACCGCCGACTTGTCGATGACCTTCTTCAATGCGGTGATCTCATCGCGCAGTTTGGCCGCGCGTTCGAACTCGAGGGCCGCAGAGGCCTCCCGCATCTCCTTCTCACGGGTGGAGATGAATCGGCCGGTGTGGCCATTCATGAAGTCGACGATGTTCTGGGCCAGGACCCGGTGTTCCTCCGGACCGATCCGGCCGATGCACGGCGCGCTGCAGCGGTCGATGTAGCCCAGCAGGCAGGGCCGCCCGGATCGTTCGGCACGGTCGAACACCCCCTTGGCACAGCTGCGCATGGGGAACGCCTTGAGCAGCTGGTCGAGGGTCTCGCGGATCGCCCAGACCGCGGTGAAGGGCCCGAAGTACTTGACCCCCGGCTTGCGTTTGCCGCGGGTGACGAAGACCCGGGGGTAGGTGTCCTTCATCGTGATGGCCAGATACGGGTAGGACTTGTCGTCGCGGAACATGACGTTGAACCGCGGATTGAACTCGTTGATCCACGTCCACTCGAGCTGGAGCGCCTCGACCTCGTTGTTGACCACCGTCCATTCGAGGCTGGCGGCGGTATGCACCATGGTGAAGGTGCGCGGGTGTAGCTCCGCGGGGTTGGCGAAGTACGAATTGAGCCTGTTGCGCAGGTTCTTCGCCTTGCCGACGTAGATCACCCGCCGGTTCTCATCGCGGAACTTGTACACCCCGGCCGAGGTCGGGATCTCCCCTGTGGCCGGGCGGTACAGACTAGGATCCACTGATCCGCCCCGCGATCTCGCTCAGTGCCGCCAGGTACCGGCCCGTATGCGATTCGGCCACCTGTGCGACCTGCTCCGGTGTCCCGGTGGCCACGACGGTGCCGCCCCCGCGGCCGCCCTCGGGCCCCATGTCGATGATGTGGTCCGCGGCGGCGATGACATCGAGGTTGTGTTCGATCACGATCACCGTATTGCCCTTGTCGACCAGCCCCTGCAGGACCAGGAGCAGCTTCCTGATGTCCTCGAAGTGTAGACCCGTGGTCGGCTCGTCGAGGACGTAGACCGTCCGCCCGCGAGTGCGCTTCTGCAGTTCGCTGGCCAGTTTGACGCGCTGGGCCTCGCCGCCGGACAGGGTGGTGGCCGGCTGTCCCAGGCGCACATAGCCCAGGCCCACCTCCACCAGGGTGTTCAGGTGCCTGGCGATGGCAGGTACTGCGGCGAAGAACTCCGCGGCCTGTTCGATCGGCATATCGAGGACCTCGGCGATCGACTTGTCCTTGAACTTCGCCTCCAGGGTCTCCCTGTTGTACCGGGCGCCGTGGCAGACCTCGCAGGGGACGTAGACGTCGGGCAGGAAGTTCATCTCGATCTTGATCGTGCCGTCGCCGTGGCAGTTCTCGCACCGGCCGCCCTTGACGTTGAAGGAGAACCGGCCGGGTTGGTAACCGCGCACGCGGGCCACCTCGGTTTCGGCGAACAGCCGGCGGATGTGGTCGAACACTCCGGTGTACGTCGCCGGATTCGACCGCGGGGTGCGTCCGATGGGTGACTGGTCGACGTGGATCACTTTGTCCAGCTGGTCCACCCCGGTGATCCGCTTGTGCCGGCCGGGGACCTTCTTGGCCCCGTTGAGCCGGTTGGCCAGTTCCGTGTACAGGATGTTGTTGACCAGCGTCGATTTGCCCGAACCGGACACTCCGGTGACGGCGGTGAATACGCCCAGTGGGAAGGACACTGTGACGTCCTTGAGGTTGTTCTCCCTGGCCCGCTCCACCGTCACCGTACGCGAGCGGTCGATCGGTCGACGCCGGGCGGGCACGCCGATGGCGCGGCGACCGGCCAGGTAGTCCCCCGTGATCGACCGGGGCGCGGAGGTCAGGCCGGCGACCGGGCCGGAGTAGATGACATCGCCGCCGTGTTCGCCGGCGCCGGGGCCGATGTCGACGATCCAGTCGGCCGCCTCGATCGTCTCCTCGTCGTGTTCGACGACGATGAGCGTATTGCCCAGATCGCGCAGCTTCAACAGTGTTTCGATGAGCCTGCGGTTGTCCCGCTGGTGCAGGCCGATCGAGGGTTCGTCGAGCACGTAGAGCACGCCGACGAGGCCCGAGCCGATCTGGGTGGCCAGCCGGATCCGCTGGGCCTCGCCGCCGGACAGGGTGCCTGCGGTGCGCGCCAGGGTCAGATAGTCCAGTCCCACATCGAGCAGGAACCCCATCCTGGCGTTGATCTCCTTCATCACCTGGGCTGCGATCTGCGCATCCCTGGCGTTGAGGTCCAGTCCGGCCAGGAATGCGGCCGCCTGGTCGATCGCGAGCGCGGAGACCTCGGCGATGGACTTCCCGCCCACTAAGACGCTGAGTGCCTCTGGGCGCAGGCGGGTGCCCGAGCATGCGGCGCAGGGGACTTCGCGCATATACGATTCGTAGCGTTCGCGGGCGTTGTCGGATTCGGTTTCCTGGTGTTTGCGCAGGATGTATTGGAAGACGCCCTCGAAGCCGGTGGAGTAGCTGCGTTCGCGGCCGAAGCGGTTGCGGTATTTGACGTGGACTTTGTAGTCCTTGCCTTCGAGGATGGCTTTGCGGTGGGAGGGTTTGAGGTCCTTCCACGGGGTGACGAGGTCGAAGCCCATGTCGGTGCCCAGGGCGTCGAGCATCCGGTTGAAGTACTGGGAGGTGGTCTTGCCCGATGACCAGGGTGCGATGGCGCCGTCGGCGATGGCCAGGTCCTCGTCGGGGACGACGAGGGTCTCGTCGACTTGGAGTTTGGTGCCGATGCCGTCGCAGACGGGGCAGGCGCCGAAGGGCGAGTTGAAGCTGAAGGTGCGCGGTTCGATCGTGTCGAGGGCCAGGGGGTGGTCGTTGGGGCACGAGAGGTGTTCGGAGAAGGTCCTGGTCGTGCCGTCGTCGACGAATTCGACGTCCATTCGGCCATCTGCGGTGCGCAGCGCGGTTTCCACGGAGTCGGTCAGGCGTTGGCGGATGCCGGGCTTGGCGATAAGGCGGTCGACGACGACGGAGATGTCGTGTTTGATCTGTTTGGCGAGTTTGGGCGGGTCGCTCAGGCTGATCTGGTTTCCGTCGACCACGGCGCGGGAGAAGCCGGCGGCCTGCAGGTGGGAGAAGGTGTCGACGAATTCGCCCTTGCGCTGGCGCACGATTGGGGCGAGGACGAGGAATTTGGTGCGGTCTTCGAGTTCTTCGAGTTGGTCGACGATCTGCTGTGGGGTCTGGCTGGTGATCTGTTCGTGGCAGACGGGGCAGTGCGGTACGCCGATGCGGGCCCACAGCAGGCGCAGGAAGTCGTAGACCTCGGTGATGGTGCCAACGGTCGAGCGCGGGTTGCGCGAGGTCGATTTCTGGTCGATGGAGACTGCCGGGGAGAGTCCTTCGATGAGGTCGACGTCGGGTTTGTCCATTTGGCCCAAGAACATGCGGGCGTAGGAGGACAGGGATTCGACGTAGCGGCGCTGGCCTTCGGCGAAGATGGTGTCGAAGGCCAGGGAGGATTTACCGGAGCCGGACAGGCCGGTGAAGACGACCATGGCGTCGCGGGGCACGCTGATGTCGACATTGCGCAGGTTGTGGGCTCTGGCTCCCTGGACGACGAGTGTGTCGAGGTGGCTGATGCCCTGGGCGTTCGTGGTGCTGGTTTCTGCGGTCACGTCTCAACTCTATTCCGTGGGTCCGACATGGGTGATGGTGAGGACGGGTTCATCGGCTGTATCGGTGGCGTCGAGGTCGACGTCGGCGCTGATGGCCCAGTCGTGGTCGCCGGCGGGGTCGTCGAAGACCTGACGCAGGTGCCAGGTCCGGTCGTCTTTGCGCAGGTGGAATAGTTCGGGCGAGCGCGCTTGGGGCCCGGTTCCCATGGTGTCGTATTCATCGAAGTAGGGTTCGACGGAGTCCTCCCAGGCGTGTGTGTCGAAGCCGTTGTCCGCGTCGAGGGCGCCGAGTGCGTCGTAGGCGCCGCGTTCGGCCAGGATGACGCGGTGGAACATCTCGTTGCGCACCAGGCGGGTCAGCCGGGGTTCGTCTGCGCTGAGCCTGGTGTCGGCCATGTCGAGGGGCAGGGCCTCGGTCTGGGCGCCGGCTGCGCGCAGTTGTTCCCATTCCTCGACGAGGGAGGAGTCCACCCGGGTGATGGTCTCGCCGAGCCAGTCGACGATGCGTTGGAGGTTTTCGTCGACGTACTCTTCTGGGACGTTTTGGACGAGGGCTCGGTAGACGTCGGTCAGGTAGCGCAGCAGGCCGCCTTCGACTCGGGCCAGGCCGTAGTAGGAGACGAACTGGGAGAAGTTCATGGCCTGGTCGATCATGTCGCGGACCACGGATTTGGGTTCGAGGTTGAGGTCGGCGAGCCAGGGGGCGGATTCGACGTAGGTGGAGAAGGCCTCTTCGAGGATTTCGGCGTTGGGTTTGGGGTAGTCGAGTTCGTCGAGGATGGCCATGCGTTCGGTGTATTCGACCCCGTCGGCTTTGAGCAGGGCCAGCTCGTCGCGTTTGATCCGGTCGAGTTGTCCCTTGAGGACGGCGAACTGGACGGGTGTGGTCGCTTCGATGACGCTGAGCACGTCGTAGGCCCATTGGTCGGCGTTTTCCGAGTCGAAGAGTTCGAGGGCGGCCAGGGCGAAGGGTGACAGGGGCTGGTTGAGGGCGAACTGCGGGCCGAGGTCGGCGTCGGGGCGGAATTCCACGATGCCGTTCTCGGTGGGGTGGCGGGAGAGCACTCCGGCGTTCAGCAGGGAGCGGCCGATGCCCAGTGCCCGCAGGTACATGTCGAGTTTGGCGGCTTCCGATTCGTGGGTGGAGTCGATGAAGTCCTTGACCGTCTGCATACCGGCGTGGGGGCGGGCGAGCAGGTTGACCAGGATGGAGTGGGTCATGCGCATGTGGCTGGTCAGTTCTTCCGGGGTGCCCCCGACGAGGTTGTCGAAGGTCTCCCTGGACCAGCCGACGAAGCCGGCAGGGGGCTGTTTGTGTTTGACCTTGCGGCGCTTCTTCGGATCGTCGCCGGCCTTGGCCAGGGCCTTGTTGTTCTCGATCACGTGGGCCGGGGCCTGCGCGACGACGAAGCCCTCGGTGTCGAAGCCCGCGCGGCCGGCGCGGCCGGCGATCTGTTGAAATTCGCGCACGCGCAGGCGGCGGGAGCGTCGGCCGTCGAATTTGGTCAGGGCGGTCAGGACGACGGTGCGGATCGGCACGTTGATGCCCACCCCGAGGGTGTCGGTGCCGGAGATGACGGAGAGTAGGCCCGCGGCGGCGAGGTGTTCGACCAGGCGGCGGTATTTGGGCAGCATGCCGGCGTGGTGGACTCCGATGCCGTGTGTCAGGAGGCGTTGCAGGGTCTTGCCGAAGCCCTTGGAGAATCCGAAGCCCTTGATCTCGTTCTTGATCCGTTCCTTCTGTTCCTTGCCTGCAAGGTTGATGCTGGTCAGGGAGCCGGCCAGTTCGGTTGCGGCGTTCTGGGCGAAGGACACGACGTAGACGGGGCCCTGGCCTGCGGAGACGAGCTTCTGCAGTTCCTCGTGCAGCGGCTCTTCCGAGTATTCGTAGCGCAGGGGCACCGGGCGCTGGGTGCCGGTGACGTAGGCGGTGTCACGGCCGGTCAGTTCTTCCATGCCGCCGGCGATCTTCGACATATCCCCGAGGGTCGCGCTCATCAGCACGAATTGTGCCTGGGGCAGGGTCAGCAGGGGCGTCTGCCAGGCCCAGCCGCGCTGGGGGTCGGCGAAGTAGTGGAATTCGTCCATCACGACCAGGCCGACATCGAGCATGCCGCCGGAGCGTAGGGCCTGATTGGCCAGGATCTCCGCGGTGGCGCAGATGACGGGGGCCTCGGCGTTGACGGAGGTGTCGCCGGTGATCATGCCGACGTTCTCGGCGCCGAGCACTTTTGTCAGGGAGAAGAACTTCTCGCTGACCAGGGCTTTGATGGGGGCGGTGTAGAAGGCCCTGCGGCCGGTGCACAGGGCGTAGTACAGGGAGGCCAGGGCGACCATCGACTTCCCGGAGCCGGTGGGGGTGGCGACGATCGTGTTGTCGCCTGCCAGCACATCGAGGATGGCCTCGTCCTGGGCGGGGTAGAGTTCCAGGCCCAGTTCGGTGCAGTAGTCGGTGAAGGCGTCGTAGACCGAATCGGCGTTCGCGTACTCTTCGGGGATGGGACGCAGACTCGCCACGGGGCACTCTCTCATTCTTCGCGTGCCGTGCGCTTCTTCACCGGCTCGCTGGATAGACTCTCGGTATGGACTCACGGAACACCGTGTGTCTCTTCTATTATTCCCGATCGAAGGAGGGGCCGTGGCAGTTTTCGCCGTGACCTATGAATACGGACCGGATACCGAGAAGCGGATGGCGAACCGTCCGGCTCATCGGGCCTGGCAGGGTCGACTCAACGAGGCCGGTGTCATCCTGGCCTCCGGTCCCCTGGCCGATGATGGTGTCCCCGGCGGACTGTTCGTCATGGAGGCCAAGGACCGCGCTGCCGTGGAGGATCTGCTCACGCAGGATCCGTACGCCAGCCTGGGCGTGATCGCCACGACCACGATCCGCCAGTGGGAGCCGGTGTTCGGCGGGTTCGCCAACCCCGCCTGAGTCGGACGGAGAGTGCATTGGGGCCGCCCTCGGATCTTCGAGGGCGGCCCCAGTGCGTCGCGCGGGGTTTACTTGTCGATCGACCCGAACACCACGGTGGTGTGCGTGCGCTTCATCTTGATGAGGCTGATGATCGTCGCGATTCCCAGGGCCGCGACGATGAAGCCCAGGGACACCCAGGTGTTGATATCCGGCATCCAGGGGAACCAGGTTTCGTGTCCGGCGTGGAGGATGAGTTTGACGCCGATGAACGCGAGGATCGCGGCGATCCCGTATTTGAGGTATTCGAGCGCGTCGAGCAGGCCGCCGAGCAGGAAGTACAACTGGCGCAGGCCCATCAGGGCGAACAGGTTGGTGCAGAAGACCAGGTACGGGCTCTTCGTGATACCGAAGATCGCGGGGATCGAGTCGAGGGCGAACATGACGTCGGTCGTGCCGATCGCGATGAATACCAGCAGCATCGGGGTGAAGTACTTCTGCCCGTCGATGGTGGTGCGCAGCTTGTTGGCATCGTATTCGTCGGTCAGGCGGAAGCGCTTCTTCATGAAGCGCACGATGCCGTTGTCATCGGCGTTCTCATCATCTTCCTTCCCGAAGGCCTGTTTGAAGGCCGTGTAGAGCAGGAACAGGCCGAACAGGTAGAACACTCCGACGAAGGCCTCGATGATCGCAGAGCCCAGCAGGATGAAGGCACCGCGGCAGATCAGCGCGACGATGATGCCGACCATGAGCACCTCTTGCTGGTACTTCTTCGGCACGGAGAACTTCGACATGAGCAGCACGAAGACGAACAGGTTGTCGATGCTCAGCGAGTACTCGGTCAGCCAGCCGGCCAGGAATTCACCGCCGTGGGTGGAGTCGCCCAGGGCGAACAACAGTCCGGCGAAGACCAGCGCCAGCACCACGTAGAAGCCGACCCACAGGCCGGCCTCCTTCATGCTGGGCACGTGGGGGCGTTTGAGGATGATGAGCAGGTCGACCACGAGGATGAGGACGAGGACCACGAGGGATCCCGTCTCGAACCACAGGGGTAGCTGGGTGTGCATTGGGGCCTTTCGGAGGTTTCTGCGCCGTGTATAGCGTGTGCGTCACGGCCGCGAACATGAAAGTCTCTCCCGCGCATACTGGATGCGCCCGCGGCCCCGGACCCCGGTATCAACCGGAGGTCGTGATGACGAGACCGCTGTTGCGGGATACTCCCCTTCCTTGCCCGTATATTCTACACGCGCGCAGACCACCTTGAGGTTCTCAGATGCCCTCGCGCTGCATCTGCCGCAGCTCCTTCTTCAGATCCGCCAGCTCATCGCGCAGCCGCGCGGCCAATTCGAACTGCAGTTCGGCCGCCGCATTGTGCATCTGCTCGGTCAGAGAGGCGATGAGCTCGCCCAGGTCCCCCGTCGGAGTTCCCCCGGCCGCCCGCCCGGCCTTGGCCCGCTGCTCATCGCTGAGCGTCGAGTTGTACCCGCGCTTGCCCTTGCCGTAGTCGAATTCGGTGAGCAGTTCGCGGGTGTCCTCGTCCTCGCGCTGCAGGCGTTCGGTGATATCGGCGATCTTCTTCACCAGGGGCTGTGGGTCGACGCCGTGGTCGATGTTGTACTGGTTCTGCACCGCCCGCCGGCGCTCCGTCTCGTCGATCGCCGTGCGCATCGACGGGGTGATCCGGTCGGCGTACATGTGGACCTCGCCGTTGACGTTGCGGGCCGCGCGCCCGATCGTCTGAATCAGCGAACGTTCGGAGCGCAGGAAGCCCTCCTTGTCCGCGTCGAGGATCGCCACGAGGGACACCTCGGGCAGGTCCAGGCCCTCGCGCAGCAGGTTGATGCCGATGAGGACGTCGAATTCCCCTGCGCGCAGTTCGCTGAGCAGTTCGACGCGGCGCAGGGTGTCGACGTCCGAATGGAGGTACTGCACGCGGATGCCGTTTTCCAGGAAGTAGTCGGTGAGGTCCTCGGCCATCTTCTTCGTCAGGGTCGTCACCAGTACGCGTTCATTGCGTTCGACCCGGGTGTTGATCTCTCCGATCAGGTCGTCGATCTGGCCGCGGGTGGGCTTGACCGTGATCTTGGGGTCGAGCAGTCCGGTCGGGCGGATGATCTGTTCGACGGTACCGCGAGCGCGTTCGGTTTCGAAGTCCCCTGGGGTGGCGGAGAGGTAGACGGTCTGGCCGACGCGTTCGAGGAACTCGTCGAATTTCAGCGGTCGGTTGTCCATGGCGCTGGGCAGGCGGAAGCCGTGTTCGACCAGGGTGCGTTTGCGCGACATATCCCCTTCGTACATGCCGCCGATCTGTGGGACGGTGACGTGGGATTCGTCGATGACCAGGAGGAAGTCCTCGGGGAAGTAGTCGAGCAGGCAGTTCGGGGCGGTGCCGGCGGCACGGCCGTCGATGTGTCTGGAGTAGTTCTCGATACCCGAGGTGAAACCCATGGAGGCCATCATCTCCAGGTCGTAGGTGGTGCGCATCTTCAGGCGTTGGGCTTCGAGCATCTTGCCCTGTTTCTCCAGTTCGGCCAGGCGTGTCTGGAGTTCGTCCTCGATATCGCCGATGGCCCTGGCCATCCGCTGTTCGCCAGCGACGTAGTGGCTGGCGGGGAAGATGTGGATGATCTCCTCGGTGCGCACGATTTCCCCTGTCAGGGGGTGGAGGGTGTAGAGCGCTTCGATCTCGTCGCCGAAGAATTCGATGCGCAGGGCCAGCTCCTCGTATTGCGGGATGATCTCCACGGTGTCTCCGCGGACGCGGAAGGTGCCGCGGGTGAAGGCCATGTCGTTGCGGGTGTACTGCATACCGACGAAGCGTTTGAGCAGGTCGTCGCGGTCGACTTCCTGCCCGACTTCCAGGGAGACCATCCGGTCGACGTATTCCTCCGGGGTGCCCAGGCCGTAGATGCAGGAGACGGTGGAGACGACGACGGTGTCCCGGCGGGTCAACAGGGCGTTGGTGGCGGAGTGGCGCAGTCGTTCGACCTCGTCGTTGATCGAGGAGTCCTTCTCGATGAAGGTGTCCGTCTGGGGGACGTAGGCCTCGGGCTGGTAGTAGTCGTAGTAGGACACGAAGTATTCGACCGCATTGTTGGGCAGGAGTTGTTTGAACTCGTTGGCCAGCTGGGCTGCCAGGGTCTTGTTCGGGGCCATTACCAGGGTGGGGCGCTGGACTTGTTCGATCAGCCAGGCGGTGGTCGCCGATTTGCCGGTGCCGGTAGCACCCAGGAGCACGATGTCCTTCTCGCCGCTCTCCAGGCGCGAGCTGATCTCCCTGATCGCGGTGGGTTGGTCGCCGGCGGGCTGGTATTCGCTGATGACTTCGAAGGGCGCCACCGAGCGGGTGACGTGGGGACGGTGGCCCACCTGTGGACGCGGCTGATCGACGGCTGTGCGTTCACTCGTGTCAACGGGGTGCGCGGGCGTTGTCCCGGTGGTTTCTTCGGCCATGCCACCAGGATAACGCCCGCGCCGGTTATTCGAATATGTTTTCTACCACGGAGTGGTTCTCCCCGGCCCCGTGTCCTATCCGATGCCCAGGTAGGCCTCTTTGATGCTGTCATCGGCCAGTAGTTCGCCACCGGTGCCCGTGCGCGTGATCGCGCCGGTCTCCAGGACCAGGGCGTGATCGGCGATCGCGAGCGCCTGGTTGGCGTTCTGTTCGACCAACAGCACCGTGGTGCCCTGCGCGTTGATCTCCTTGATGATCTTGAAGATCTGTCGGATGAACTGCGGTGCCAGGCCCATGGAGGGCTCGTCGAGCAGCAGTACTTCCGGTTCTGCCATGAGTGCCCTGGCGATCGCCAGCATCTGCTGTTCGCCACCGGACATGGTGCCGCCCAGCTGGGTCCTGCGCTCCTTGAGCCGGGGGAACAGATCGAAGACCCGGTCGTAGGCATTCGCCGCACGTTTGCCCGAGCGTGAGTAGGTGCCCATCTCGAGGTTCTCCACCACGGTCATTCCGGGGAAGATCCCGCGGCCCTCCGGCACCAGGGAGATTCCCATGCCGACCCGCTTATGGCCCTTGATCTTCGTGATGTCCTGGCCGTTGAACACGATCGAGCCGCGGGAGGGGTTGAGCAGGCCCGCGACGGTGCGCATCGTCGTCGTCTTGCCGGCGCCATTGGCGCCGATCAGGGTGACGACCTCTCCCCTGTCCACCTGCAGGTCGAGCTTTTCGATGGCCCTGATGCGGCCGTATTTGACTTCGAGGTCGTTGATCTCAAGCACTGGCATCGTCATCTGCCTCCTGTCCCAGGTATGCGGCAATGACCGCGGGGTCCTCTTGAATGGCCTTGGGTACATCGTCCGCGATCTTCTTGCCGAATTCCAGGACGACGATTCGATCGGTCACGCCCATGACGAGTTTCATATCGTGTTCGATCAGCAGCACGGTATAGCCCTCGTCGCGGATGGTGCGGATGAGCTCCATGAGCTCTTCCTTCTCCTTGGGGTTGAAGCCGGCGGCGGGTTCGTCCAGGCACAGGATTTTCGGGTCCGTGGCCAGGGCGCGGGCGATCTCCAGGCGGCGCTGGTACCCGTAGGGCAGGTCCTTGGCCGGGTGCAGGGCACGGTCGGCGATGCCGACGAACTCCAGCAGCTCCATGCCCCGGTCGATGATCTGGCGCTCCTCCCGATAGTGCCCCGGCAGCCGGAACATGGCGGAGAACATGCCGGTCTTATGGCGTGCGTCCAACCCGACGGCGACGTTCTCCAGCGCCGACATCTCGGAGAACAGTCGGATGTTCTGAAAGGTGCGGGCGAAGCCGGCGCGGGTGATCTGGTACTTCTTCTTCCCCAGTAGGCTCTTGCCCTCCAGGCGGACGTCGCCGGAGGATGGCTTGTAGACCCCGGTCATGGCATTGAAGCAGGTGGTCTTGCCCGCGCCGTTGGGGCCGATGAGGCCCAGGATCTCACCGCGCTTGATGTCGAAGGTGACGTTGTCGAGTGCCGTCAGACCGCCGAACTTCACGGTCAGGCCCTTGACCTCGACCAGGGTTTCGCCCTCGGCAACCGCAATCGAGCGCTCGCTGGCGACCTCGGCGTCCGTATCGATCTCGAACTCGGGTGTTGTGGTCTCGCTCATCTCAGGCCTCCTCCGCCCCTGGTTCGATACTGGATCTTCTCCCGGCCCGTGATGGACTGCCGTCCTGGTCCTTGCGCACGAATCTGCGGATTCGGGAGCCGAAGGTCAACAGTTTGGCCCGAATCGAGATCAGCCCCTGGGGGCGGAACAGCATGAGGACGACGAGCACGATGCCGAAGATGAGGAATTTGTAGTTCGCGATCTCGGTGAAGCGCATCGGCACGTAGGCGACGATAGCGCCGCCGACGATAGCGCCGAGCTTCGAGCCCTGGCCACCGAGGACGACAGCGGCCAAGAAGAGCACAGAAGTCTGCACATCGAATTTCTGATTGTTCACGAAGCCCACCTGGCCGGCCATCAGCGCCCCTGACAGACCGCCCAGGGCGGCTCCGGTGGCGAACGCGGCGAGCTTGAACTTGAAGGTCGGCACGCCCATGGTCTCGGCGGCGTCCTCGTCCTCGCGGATCGCGATCCAGGCCCGGCCCACGCGGGAGCGCTCCAAATTGCCCAGCAAAATCGTCACGATGATGATGATGACCAGGGTCAGCCAGTACCAGGGCAGACCGTTGGTGGTGAAGAAGATCGGCTGACCGTCGATCGACCCGGGGGGCGCGCCGATGTTCTGGAAGCCCGACTGGCCCTTCAGCGGCGGCAGGATGGTTGCCAGGATGCGGATGATCTCGCCGAAGCCCAGGGTCACGATCGCCAGGTAGTCCCCGCGCAGCCGCAGGGTCGGAATGCCCAACGCGATGCCGAAGACCATGGTCACGACCATCGCCAGGGGCAACGTCCACAGGTAGGGGATGTGGATCATCGTGGAATCGCTCGAGGTCCACAGGGCCGCGACGTAGGAGCCGACGGCGAAGAAGCCGATGTAGCCCATGTCCAGCAGTCCGGCCATGCCGACGACCACATTGAGTCCGAGTGCGACGAGGGCGTAGACGGCCATGTTGAAGCAGGTGATGGCGAAGTCGTTGCCCGGCTCCGTGGTGATGAACGGCGGGTTGATCACCGGCAGGAGGAAGGCCAGGACCACGGGCACCAGGAGGACCATCCACTGTTGGAACCGGCTGCGGTCCGACCACCAGGTGCGCAGGCCGCCCGGTTTGAGGTCCTTGCGCTCGTGCTTGAGGCTTTTGGCCGCGGCCTTCTGCAGGGCCTTGGACGATTCGTTCGGGTTGTGCATACTCATCAGGCACGCTTCTTTCCGAGGTTGGAGCCCAGGATGCCGGTGGGGCGAATCATCAGGACGAGGATGAGCACGGCGAAGATGATGACGTCGGTCCACTGCGCGTTGCCCAGGAAGGCCGCGCCGAAGTTTCCGATCACGCCGATGAGCAGACCGCCCAGGAGGGCGCCGCGGATATTGCCGATGCCGCCAAGTACCGCTGCGGTGAAGGCCTTGATGCCGAGGATGAAACCACCGTCGTATTTAGCGCCGTCCGGGGTCTTCATCATCATGAACAGGGCTGCCGCGCCGGCCAGAGCACCGCCGATGACGAAGGTCGCCATGATGATGCGCTCCTTGTTCACGCCCATCAGGGTGGCGGTGTCGGGGTCTTCGGCCACCGCGCGGATACCGCGCCCCAGCTTGGTCCGGCCGACGATCTGATCGACGCAGATCATCATCAGCACCGCGGCGATGACGATGGTCAGCTGCAGCGAATCGATGATGCCGCCGAAGATGTCGAAGATCGGTTTGGGGACGAACATCTTGGTCTTCGGCTCCGGGCTGGGTCCGCGCCACAGGAAGAACAGGTACTGGATCACGAAGGACATGCCAATCGCGGTGATCAGGAAGACCAGCCGGGGTGCGCCCTTATCGCGCAGCGGTTTGTAGGCGATGCGTTCGATCGCCAGGGCCACCAGTGCCGATACCGCCATGGCGACCAGCCCGGCCAGCACAAGGTCGAGGACCAGGAGGCCCAATGGCAGATTCGGGGCGGATGCGCCGAAGCCCAGGGCCGTGAGGAAGAAGGAGACTGCGAAGGCACCGGAGATGAAGACCTCCGAATGCGCGAAGTTGATGAGGTTGAGCACTCCGTAGACCAGGGTGTAGCCCAGGGCTACGAGCGCGTAGATGGAGCCCAGGGTCAGTCCATCGAAAATCGTCGACAGGAACAGGCCGGGGTCGGTGAAGACCCCGAAGTCGAATGTCAGCCAAGAATCCATAAGGATCGCTTTCGGTTCGTGGGGACCCGAACCGGAAACCGCACCCTGGGCGTCGCCCGGGGTGCGGTTTCCGCTACAGGTCGTCGTAGTGGAAGGTGGATCAGTCGATCTTGCCGACGGACTTGATGGTGCCCTCGGTGGTCTTGTAGCCGTAGACCGCCTTATCGGTCAGCTCACCCTTGTCGTCCCACTTGTAGGTCTTGCCGTAGCCGACGCCGTCATAGGAGGTGACGTAGTCCAGCAGACCCTTGCGGTCGGTCTTGCCCGCGTCGATGCCCGAGAGCAGCACGGTCGCGGTGTCGTAGCCCTCGACCGAGTAGGTGCCCGGTGCCTTGCCGTTGGAGACCTTCTCGTAGCCCTTGGAGAATTCGGGGATCAGATCGCCCGGCACGCAGGCGCAGGTGAAGTAGGCGTTCTTCGCGGCATCGCCGGCCTGCTTGACGAAGGTGTCGTCCTTCACGCCGTCTGGGCCGATGAAGACGCCCTCATAGCCCTTGTCGACCAGCGCGCTGTCGAAGGGCGCGCCCTCGGCGTAGTAGCCGGAGTAGATGACGGCGTCGGCCTTGGCCGACATCACCTTGGTCACGGTCGGGGCGAAGTCGCGCTGTTTGGTCAGCACCTTGTCCTCGCACACGACCTTGTCCCCCAGAGCCTCTTTGGTCTGCTTGGCCAGGCCCATGCCGTATTCGGAATCGTCCTGGATCAGGCAGACCTTGGACTTGCCGATCTTCTCCGCCAGCTGCGCCAGGGCCGGACCCTGGACTGTGTCGTTGCCCAAGCCGCGGAAGAAGGTCTTCCAACCGTTAGCCGTGAGGTCGGGACCGGTGGCCGCAGGGGTGATGTGGACCAGGCCCGCGTCTTCGAAGACCTTGCCGGTCGACTTCGACTCGCCGGAGAACGGCAGCCCGACGACGCCCAGAACCTTGGAGTTCTTCACGACTTGGGAAGTGGGTCCGGTGGCCTTTGAGGGATCGCCCTCCGTGTCGAGCTTGACGAGCTTGACCTGGCAGTCCTTGTTCGCTTCATTGTGTTCGTTGATCGCCTGCTGGACGCCATTGGAGATGTTCAGGCCCAGCTGGGCATTGTCGCCGGTTTGTGCGCCGACGTAGGCGATGGTGGTGTCGGAGTCGCACTTGGCATCGCCCTTCCCGGCTGCCTTGACGACGTTTTCGGGGACGTCGATCGTGTCGACGACGGGGAGTCCGCCTGCTTCGCCGGTTTCATCGGAGGAGGCGCCACTGGATTGGTTGGCGCAACCGGTCAGGGCCAGGCCCAGAGCGCTCACGGAGGCCGCGAGCGTGATCGCGAGGGAGTTTCTCTTCATCAGGAACCCATATCTTTCATCGTGTAATGCGAGGAGCATCACATTCCAAACATCCAGAATCTCAGGATGTTGCCAGAGTAGCGCATGGCATGAGACATGAGTCACAGGTAGGCCTGATTTGTGATTACAGAATCATAACGCTATGTAACGTGGGTAACACGTCTCCAGCGAATGCGGGTTTGTGAAAAGCTTGAGTACATCATGACGATCTGTGAGATGGAGGATGAACAAGCATGACGCATACTTCGAGCGCCACCGGCACATGGCGCGGCACCCTGGGGACCGGCACCGGCAGCGTCGACCTGACCGGCTCCCGGACGGTCACGCTGCCGCTGTCATGGGAGGCCAGGATCGCCGAGGAGGACCCTGCCAGTGGTACGACCACTCCCGAGGAGTTGCTGGCCTCTGCCCTGGCGGGCAGCTACGCCATGACCTTGGCCAATGCGCTGGCGACTCAGGGAATCTCACCCGAGGTCGTCACAGCCGGCGCCGAAGTCGAGTTCGATCAGGACAAGGGGGTCACGGGAATCGACCTGACCGTGATCGTGCGAGCCGAGGGGCTGGTGCGGGCCGAGCTGCTCAATTGCGCCGAACGGACCAAACGGGCATGTCCCATCGCCCGTGTGCTGCACCGGGTGCCGCTGCGGCTCAGCGCCGATCTGGCCTAGTCCTCGGAAGGCCGGGACCGCTCGGCGCGGAACCTGGATCGGTAGGCGGGCAGGATAAGAGGAGCGCAGTCCTCGACGAAGCCGCCCCAATCGTCGGCGCCGGCGTGCTCATCGGCGATTTCGGCCAGCTGGCCGGCGAAGGAGGCGCGCTCGGCGGCATCACTGCGCAGTAGCTCGCGCAGCCACACCGCGAAGTCGAAGGCGCGGGAGCCCGGTCCGCCGACATAGAGCACAGTGGGCCGCCCCGGATCGGCGGAGGCGAAGCGCCGCAGCGCCTCGACGGGTGTTCCGTCCTCCCAGTCATCGGACCAATCCCCCGGTGCAGGCACGAACCCGGCCTGTTCGAGCGCCACTTCCAGGCGCGGGTCCGCGGGCCGGTCCACACGCAGGTGGAACTCCATCAGATCCAGCGCGGGCAAGTCGGCAACGGCCCCCGGCCCGCTCGGCTCGATCCCGGACAGGCCCAGCCGTGCGGTGGCACGTCGGATCCGCGCAACAGTCCGCGCCGTCTCCGCCGGCCAGCTTCGAGGGCGCAGCTCGACGGGACCACGGGCCGCGGCCAGGCCCAAGCGCAGGTTCTCCGCGAACGGCGACAGGCGCAGGTCGAAGATTTTGCCGAAGGAGTCCGTCACCCGGCTCAGGTCCCCCGCATTGTCCAAGTGGATGTCGCACACCGCGCGTCGGGTCTCATCATCGGCTTGGCGTGCGATCCTGGCCTGCGCATCGGCCGGGTCCAGGCCACGCCCGGCGACCAGCCGCTCCAGGCGGATGTCCGCGGGTACATCCACCAGGACCGACAGCTGGTAGTCGGGTGCCAGATCGTTCTCGACCAGCAGGGGGACATCGTGGACGACGATCGAGCTTCGCTCATAACTGGCGAACAGTTCTCGGCTCCGTGCGGCGATTGCCGGATGCATGATCGCATTGAGCGCATCGGTGTGTGCTTGATCGGCGAAGGCCCTGGACGCCAGTTCCGCCCGGTTCAGCCCACCATCGGCATCGAGTACCGCCGGGCCGAACTCGTGTGCGAGGGCCGCCAGCGCCGGCATCCCCGGCTCGACCACCTCGCGGGCCACTCGATCCGCATCGACGACGGGAACGCCGCGCTCGCGGAAGAGCTGGGCCACGGTGGTCTTGCCGGCGCCGATCCCGCCGGTCAGTCCGATCCTGAGCATGCCGTTCTCCTTCGTCTTCGCCACCGGCCCCAGTAGACCGCTGTCATCGTATGTCCACGATATACACCCCGCCGTCGGCTCGCGCCTGGCGCCCCACGGCCTGGGACATGGCACCGGCGAGTTCCGGCACGTCCCAGGGCCGGTACGGGGAGTCCGCGACCAGCAGAACGTACTGGACTCCCCTGGCGCGCAGCTCCGCCACCGCCCGGCGCATCTCAGCGGAATCGCCACTCGGCAGTCGGTGGTCGCGCGACTCGTCGAGCAGGCCGTCGAGGGCATCGGAATCGGCCATATAGCGGATGGGGGCTTGGCTGTCCCCGCCGATGAAATAGCCCCCGGTCTGCCGGAACCGGTTGCCGGCCTCGGCCTGCCAGAGCATGGCCTCGGCCACGCCCGCCTGGTCACCGGCCACCGGGCGCGGCAGGATCTTGACCACGGCGCCCTGCGGCACAGCGCCCGCACCCGCGCGGAAGAACTCTGGGATCAGAGGCGTGCGCACGGGAACGGGCCCGCTCGTGGTCGTCACGAGCACAGCGACCAGGCCGGCGATGGTCAGCCCCCTGGCCCAGTACGGCCGGGACCACCGGGCTCCGAGGTGCCAGAGTCCGCGCAGGGAGATGGCCAGCAGCAATGCAGCACCCAAGGCGACGGGACCGGCCAGCCGCATGGGCAGTACATTGCCCAATACCGGAAGTGCTTCGACGAGCCCGAACGGGCCCGGGGCCATGGCTCGTCCCCAGGCGAACAGCGGTGAGCCCATCGACAGCAGGAACACCAGGACAGTCGACAGCGCGAGGATCCTCACCGGTCGTCCGTAGACGCGATTGCGCCACAGGATGAGGGTTCCCAAGGCGATGATCATGAGCCACGGAATGCCCAGATATCCGCCGATCTCGGAGGGGTCGAGTCCCGTCACCCGGGGAATCCGGGTCTCGCCACCGCCCAGCAGGGTGTAGCGTCCCGGTACCACGGGATCCAGCAGATCGGCGTTCCAGACCCCATGGGGCCGAATCGCACCCCGGGGCGCCCCCGGCAGACCGAACATCGTCGCCAGTAGGGGCGTGCCGATGGCCAGCGCGATGGCGGCCGCCAGCACCAATCCACCGCACAGCCGCCGGCGGGCCGCCCACAGGCGCCGGAAGTCGCAGCACAGCCAGACCGCCACGACCGCACAGTAGGCCAGGAACGTTCCGGCGAGTACCTCCGTGGAGATGTAGAACTGCCAGCCGATGATGATGCCCAGGAAAACAGACCAACCGAGTACCGCACGGTGCCGCCGGGCACGGAGTAGACGGATCAGCCCCAGTCCGACCAGGGGTGCCAGCACCGCGCTGGACAGGTTGAGGTGCCCGGATGACTGGGCGATGACGAACGTGGAGAAACCATAGAAGAACCCCGCAGTGAATGACCAGAACCGGGGTAGGAACTGTGCGGCCAGAGCAGCGGCGGCCAGGGCGCACAGCACCGGAGCCGCCGCGATTGCCAGATTATAGGCCACGAGCGGACCCCACAGCCAGGTCACAGGGGCCAGCGGCAGGGCGATGAGGAACACCGTCGTGTTCCATCCGCCGTTGACCCCGATCGGATAGTTCAACGCGGTCGTATACAGCGCATTGGCCTCGAGGTGGTCCATCCCCAGCCAGCCTGCGGCGACGTCGGCTGCGTGGGCGAACCAGAAGACGAAGAGGGAGGAGTCGTCGTTGTCGGCGAACACCCGGCTGCCCGGATGGGCCAGCAGCGGACCGAAGATGATGAGGTCCCAGCCGAGTAACAGAAGAAGGAAACCGGTCCAGGCGATGAGTGCACGGGAGCGGGCGATTCCTGAAGTCAACACCGAACAACCGTCTCATACCGGGCTGGGAGGAGACGAGGGGACGCGCAAGGGCCCCGCCTCCCGGTTTCCCGGGAGGCGGGGCCCTTGTCACTCAGACCGGCTGGGCCGGTCGGACTGACTCACACGGCTCAGTTGCCCGCGAGCTTCTCGCGCAGAGCAGCGAGTGCCTCATCGCTGGCCAGCGTGCCCGCGTCCGAGGTGGACTCGGAGGCGTAGGACGCCTGGGCCGGAGCTGCCTCGGACGAACCGGTTGCGGCTTCGGCATCGGCGGCAATGGCCTTGGCGACCTGCTTCTTGTGTTCTTCCCAACGGGCCTGGGCTGCGGCGTACTGCTGCTCCCATTCCTCGCGCTGGGCCTCGTAGCCCTCGAGCCATTCGTTGGTCTCCGGGTCGAAGCCCTCGGGGTACTTGTAGTTGCCCTCTTCGTCGTATTCCTGAACCATGCCGTACAGAGCCGGATCGAGGAATTCCTCGGCCTCGGGATCGACACCCTCGTTGGCCTGCTTGAGCGACAGCGAGATGCGGCGGCGGTCCAGGTCGATGTCGATGACCTTGACGTAGATGGTTTCGTCGACCGAGACGACCTGCTCCGGCAGATCGATGTGGCGCACGGCCAGCTCGGAGATGTGGACCAGGCCCTCGATGCCGTCCTCGACGCGCACGAACGCACCGAAGGGAACCAGCTTGGTGACCTTGCCGGGCACGATCTGACCGATGACGTGCGTCCGGGCGAAGTGCTGCCAGGGATCTTCTTGGGTGGCCTTGAGCGACAGGGAGACACGTTCGCGATCCATGTCGACGTCCAGGACCTCGACGGTGACCTCGTCGCCGACCGAGACGACCTCGGACGGGTGGTCGATGTGCTTCCAGGACAGTTCGGAAACGTGCACCAGCCCGTCGACGCCACCCAGGTCCACGAAGGCACCGAAGTTGACGATCGAGGAGACGACGCCGGGACGGACCTGGCCCTTCTGCAGGGTCTGCAGGAAGTCGTGGCGGACCGCGGACTGGGTCTCTTCCAGCCAGGCGCGACGCGACAGGACCACGTTGTTGCGGTTCTTGTCGAGTTCGATGATCTTGGCCTCGACCTGCTGGCCGATGTAGGGGGCCAGATCGCGGACGCGGCGCATCTCGACCAGCGAGGCGGGCAGGAAGCCGCGCAGGCCGATGTCGACGATGAGGCCGCCCTTGACGACCTCGATGACGGTGCCGGTGACGACGCCGTCCTCTTCCTTGACCTTCTCGATGTCGCCCCAGGCGCGCTCGTACTGCGCACGCTTCTTGGACAGCATCAGACGTCCGTCCTTGTCCTCCTTGGTCAGGACGAGGGCTTCGATCGGGTCTCCGACCTCGACGACGTCGGCAGGGTCGACGTCATGCTTGATCGACAGTTCGCGCGAAAGGATGACGCCTTCGGTCTTGTAGCCGATGTCGACCAGGACTTCGTCGCGGTCGACTTTGACGACCGTGCCCTCGACGATGTCGCCATCGTTGAAGTACTTGATGGTCGCGTCGACGGCCGCGAGCAAGTCTTCGGCAGATCCGATGTCGTTGACTGCGATCTGCGAGTTGTTCGCCGTGTCCGGCGTGGTGGTGGTCATGAAGGTAGAGACTCCGTAGTGGACTGACATCCGGTCCAGGACACGAGCGGATCCCGCGGCCCGAATCGAGAAGTTGTTGTTGACAATATGGACGCGTATACACGCACATGCGGCATACAGCTGTCAACTGTAGCATCTTCTACGGAGTTTATAAACCTTCTGTCAGCCTTTCCGGCCGATATCCACCCCGCACTTCGGAGGAACTTTGAACGACGACGACTTCGGCGATCCCCATGAGCCCGACCAGCAGACCATCTCCGGGGGATACCTGGCGATCGACGCGGAATCCTCGGTGCGGGCCAACCGTTCCTACTGGGACGGCTCGGCCGAAGCATATCTGGCCGAGCACGGCAGCTTCCTGGGCGCCAGCGATTTCATCTGGTGCCCGGAGGGGGTCCGCGAAGCCGATGTGCACCTGCTGGGCGATGTGGCCCGCAAACAGGTGCTGGAAGTCGGCTGCGGAGCCGGGCAGTGCTCGCGGTGGCTGGCGGAGAACGGCGCTGTGGCGACCGGTATCGACCTGTCCTCGGGGATGCTCGAACAGGCGTCCCGTCTCCAGCGGGAGAAGCCGCTGAGCCAGGCGGCGACGCCGCCCACCTTCCTCCAGGCCGACGCCAGACACCTGCCTTTCCCGTCCGGCAGCTTCGATATCGCGTTCTCCTCGTATGGTGCGTTGCCCTTCGTCAAGGACGCCGACCAGGTTCTGGCGGAGGTCGCCAGGGTGTTGCGTCCCGGCGGCACCTGGACGTTCTCCGTGACCCATCCGCTGCGCTGGATCTTCCCCGATGTGCCCGGCGAGGCCGGCCTGACCGTCGAGTACTCCTACTTCGACAGAACTCCCTATGTCGAACTCGACGCCCAGGGCAACCCCGTCTACGCCGAGCACCACCGCACGATGGGCGATTGGATCTCCCTGCTCGTCGGCGCCGGCTTCCAGCTCACGAAGCTCACGGAGCCGGAGTGGCCTGCCGACAATACGACCAGCTGGGGCGGCTGGTCGCCGCTGCGCGGTGCCCTGATGCCTGGCACCGCGATCTTCTCCGTCCATCTACCCCAGGACTGATCCCGGCTCAGCGCGAACCGAGTTCCGCCAGCAGGACATCGAGTCCGAGCCTGGCGGATTGGGACAGCCCGGCCGTGAAGTCCGCATCCGCGGCGGCCGCTGCGATAGCCGCGGCGGCCGCGCGATCACGCCCGTGGTCGGTCAGTGCAACCAGTTGCACCCGCCGGTCGGCCTCGCCCCTGGTGCGGGTGACCGCACCGGACGCCGAGAGCTGATCGGTCAGGGTCACCACCAGACTCGGCGCCACGGACAGTGCGCCTGCGATGTCCCGCTGTGACAGTGGCCCCTCCTCCAGCGCCGCCAGATAGGCGGCCTGCCGAGGGGTCAGCCCGACCGATTCGAGGCGTCGGCCCAGCGCCCGCGTGAGTCGTTCCCCCAGTGCCGCCAGGCGCAGACTCGCCGAATCCGCCAACTTCTCGTCCGTCATACGGAACATAATAACAACTGTAATCATTCACAGCTGAATGATTACCCTCAGTATTATATAGCCGATTACCATTTATATCAGGATCATATGGGCGTCCTGGGAGTGCAAAAGCCCGGCGCTCAATGCGCCGGGCCTTCTCAACCGTGTCTCAGGGGTCGGGGGACGCCGGTAACAGCGGTCGGGACCGGCAGCACGTCTGGTGTGCGGGCCCGGCGCCGCCCGCGCCGTTTCTCAGTGGGCGGCGTCCTCCCAGGTCCCACCATGGCCGATGTTGACGGTCAACGGAACCCGCAGGGTAGCCGCCTGGCCCATTGCCTCCGTGACAATCCGGGCGACCTCCTGGCGTTCATCGGCATGGGTTTCGATGATGACTTCGTCATGCACCTGCAGCAGTAGCCGACTGTGCAGACCGGCCTCGTGCAGACCACGGTCCACCCTGCGCATCGCGATCTTCATGATGTCGGCGGCACTGCCCTGGATCGGGGCGTTCAGCGCGGCACGTTCGGCCATCTGCCGCTGCTGCCTGCGGTCGCTGTTCAACTGCGGCAGATACCGTCGGCGCCCGTACATGGTCTCCGTGTACCCGCGTCCGCGCGCCTCCTCGACGATCGCCTCCAGATACTCCTTGACCGCACCGAAACGCGCAAAGTAATCGTCCATCAGCCCCTGGGCCTCCCCCGCCCCGATCCGCAGCTGCCGCGACAGTCCGTAGGCGCTCAGTCCGTAGACCAGGCCATAGGACATCGCCTTGACCTTCGAGCGCATCGCAGGGGTCACCTCGGCAGCGGGCACACCGAAGACCTCGCCCGCGACATAACTGTGCAGATCCTCCCCCGCATTGAAGGCGGCGATCAGACTCTCGTCACCGGCCAGATGCGCCATGATCCGCATTTCGATCTGCGAATAGTCAGCGCTGAGCAGCTCGGTGTAGCCGGCATCGGCCTCGGGCACGAATACGCCGCGGATCCGTTTGCCGGCATCCGAGCGAACGGGGATGTTCTGCAGGTTCGGATCCTTCGAGCTCAGCCGCCCTGTGGCCGCCACCGTCTGCAGATACGTGGTGTGGATCCGGCCATCGCCGGCGACCGTCTTCTGCAGGCCCACCACGGTCTGCTTGAGTTTGATCGTGTCGCGGTAGGCCAATAAGTGGCCAAGGAAGGGATGATCTGTTGAAATGTAGAGATCCGTCAGGGCGTCGGCATCGGTGGTGTAACCCGTTTTCGTCTTCTTCGTCTTGGGCATGTCGAGTTCATCGAACAGCACCACCTGCAGCTGTTTGGGCGAACCCAGGTTGACCTCGTGACCGATCGCCTCGTATGCCTGCTGGGCCGACAAGTCGGCCTGGGTCCCGAACTCGTCGATCAGCGCAGACAGTGCCGGTCCATCGACTCCGATGCCGGCGAGTTCCATCCGTGCCAGCACCTCCTGGGTGGGGCGCTCGATCCGATCGAGCAGGGACACCTCGGCCACCCGGTCCAGCTCCGCGCGCAGAGCGCTCGCCAGGCCGATGACCGCCCAGGCCCGCAACCCCAGCGATTTCCCGGCGTCGAGGTCGAGCGTCCCGGGTTCGGCATCGCCGGTCAGGTCGAGGCCGAGGTGACGCATTGTGAGTTCGGCGAAATCATAGGATCTGGCATCGGGGGTGAGCAGGTACGCGACGAGTTCCGTATCCGTATGCGGTTTGATCTGCCCCAGACCACGGTGGACCAGGGCTTTGACCTGCGGTTTGGCATCGTGGCACGCGAGGTCCTCGGCACCCGCCAGCACGCCGTCGAGGGCGCGCAGTACCGCCTCCGGCAGGGAGTGCAGTTCGATCACGCCGATGTTCCGGTCCTGTGCCAGGGCGAGGACATCGGCGTCCTGGCCGGCCGGATCCGCATCACAGGCCAGGCCCAGGGGCGCAGCCGGGTCGAGACCGTCCAACCATTGCAGAACATCATCGGCAGCCAGCACACGGACCTCGGGTAGTTCGACCGCAGGGACGCTCGGCGCCCGATCGGCGGGGTCCAGGAACGCGGCGATGCGCTCTCCGAACTGTCTGAATTCCAATTGGTCGAACAGTTCACCGACCCGGGCCCTCTCGCCATGACCCAGGCGAGCGGCCTCGAGGCCCTCGGCCAGTCCGAAGTCCGCCGGCGCCAAATCGTCGATCAAGCGGTTGAGCCGGTAGTTGCGCTCGACATCGGCCATATGGTCGCGCAGATTCTGACCGGCCTTGCCCTTGATGTCGTCGGCATGGGCGAGAACCCCGGGTAGATCGCCGTAGAGCCCCAGCCACTTCGCCGCGGTCTTCTCACCCACCCCGGGCACGCCGGGCAGGTTGTCAGCCTTCTCCCCCACCAGAGCGGCCAGTCCACGGTAATTCGCCGGGCTGACTCCGTACTTGTCCTCGACGGCCTGCGGGGTCATATAAGTCAGATCCGTGAAACCGCGCTTGGGATACAGGATGGTCACCGCAGCATGGTCCTCGGCTGCTATGCGCGAGAGCTGGAAGGAGTCCTTGTCCCCGGATGCCACGTACGTGTCGTAGCCGGCGGCCGCGCCGACCCCGGCCATGGTGGCCAGAATGTCGTCGGCCTCATAGCCCTTGAGCTCGAGGACCGGCACGCCCAGGGCGCCCAGCACGTCCTTGATCAGTTCGACCTGGCCGTGGAACTCCGGGGCGGTCTTCTTCCGGCCCGCCTTGTACTCGGAGTATTCGGCCAGTCGGAAGGTCTCGCGCCCCAGGTCGAAGGCCACCGCGATGTGGGTGGGCGCCTCGCGTTCGGCTGCGGTGAGCAGCATCGAGGTGAATCCGTAGACCGCGTTGGTGGTCTGCCCGGTCGCCGTGGAGAAGTTCTCCATCGGCAGGGCGTGGAAGGCGCGATAGGCCAGGGAATGTCCGTCGATCAGCAGCAGTTTCTCGTCACTCACGCGTCTAGCCTAGCGGGTCGGCGGCCCCTGCTACTCTGAGCAACAGAACCTAGAAGGAGACACATGTCTGATTTCACACTGCCCACGATCGACGCGCAGACCACGGCGGAGGAGTACGCGCAGATCATCGCCCAGTACAACGAAGTCGGCTTCCCCGGCACTCTCAACGCCCGGATGGGTATGGAGTACCTCGAGCTGGGCCATGACTTCATCACTGCGCGCGTCCCGGTCGAGGGGAATCTTCAGCCAGCCGGACTCTTCCACGGCGGTGGCCACGTCGTGTTGGCCGAAACACTTGGGTCCACACATGCCGCACTGCGCGCCGGCGGGCACAATGTGGTGGGCGTCGACCTCAATGCAACCCACCTGCGCTCCATCACCTCGGGCTACGTCTATGGGCGCGCCGAAGTGCTCCACGGCGGTCGCAGCCTGTTCAGCCACGAGGTGCGGATGACCGATGAGGCCGGCCGGCTGCTGTCGATCGTGCGAATCAGCAATATGGTGCTCAGTTCTCAGAAAAAGTACTGAGCACCCCGGCCCTCACTTCTTGGCCTTGCCGATCTGCTCGATCACGGTCTCCGCGACCTCTCGCATCGTCAGGCGACGGTCCATGGAGGTCTTCTGAATCCACCGGAAGGCCTCCGGCTCCGTCAGGCCCATATTGGTGATAAGCGCGGACTTGGCGCGCTCGACCAGCTTACGGGTCTCGAAGCGATCGGACAGGTCGGCGATCTCGGCCTCGAGGGCGGCCATCTCCGCATGCCGACTCAGGGCGATCTCCAGCGCGGGCACCAGATCGGCGGCGGTGAAGGGCTTGACGACATAGGCCATGGCGCCGGCGTCACGGGCCCGCTCCACCAGCTCCCGCTGGCTGAAGGCCGTGAGCAGGACGACCGGCGCGATATGGGCACGGGTGATACGTTCGGCGGCCGAGATCCCGTCGAGCTTGGGCATCTTGATGTCCATCACGACGACATCGGGACGCAATTCCTCCGCCAGGTGGACGGCGGATTCCCCGTCGGCGGCTTCGCCGACCACATCGTAGCCGACCTCCCGGAGCATCTCGACGATGTCGAGGCGGATGACGGATTCGTCTTCGGCTACGACGACGCGGCGGACCGGCTGTTGTTCGGCATTCGTTTCACTGGAAGTCACCGTTACATCTTAAGCCCTTGAGGCCCGAGGACCAATGCCACGGCCCGGTGGTCCTCGGCACGACCCGGGCCGGGATTGGCGCGGTGGCCCCGACATGTGATGTAATTACGGGGTACCCGGCCGGATTGGCGGAATCGGTAGACGCGGCGCACTCAAAATGCGTTATCGAAAGATGTGTGGGTTCGAGTCCCACATCCGGTACGAACACGAGGGGGCCTGCCCGGTTGTTTCCAACCGGGCAGGCCCCCTTTCTCGCTCCTCCTATTTGTATCCGGCCAGCGGATCCTCCGAGGTCACCTGCGAATCGTCATACGCCGGCGCCAGCCCCTTGGCCGCGTCGCCGAGCCGATGCACCCGCAGGGCATTGGTCGAACCGATGATTCCGGGCGGAGAACCCGCGACCAATACAACGTACTGGCCCTCTTCTGCCAGGCCCTCCCCCAGCAGTACGGCATCGAGCTGTTTGGCCATCTGATCGGTGTGGTGAACGGCGGCCACCTTGAAGGCCACAACTCCCCACGACAGGGCCAGCTGATTGCGCACCCGATCGATCGGGGTGAAGGCGAGGATGGGCCGTGGCGGCCGCAGCCTGGCCATTCGGCGCACGGAATCACCCGACTGGGTGAACGTGCACAGCACGCCGATGTTCAGTTGCTTGGCGATGAGCACCGCCGCAGCCGTGATGGCACCACCCCTGGTGTGGGGCTCGGTGCCCAACGGGGGTACCCGGTCCAGACCGTGGTCTTCGGTCGATTCGATGATCCGCGCCATGGTGCGCACCGAATCCAGCCAGTATTCGCCCACCGAGGTCTCCCCCGAGAGCATCAGGGCGTCGGCGCCGTCGAGCACCGCATTCGCGCAGTCACTGGCCTCGGCCCTGGTGGGACGGGGTTCGCCGATCATCGACTCGAGCATCTGGGTGGCGACGATCACGGGCTTGGCCTGCCTGCGGCACAGCTCCACCGTCTGCTTCTGCACGATCGGCACCTGTTCGAGTGGCAATTCCACGCCCAGATCGCCGCGGGCCACCATGATGCCGTCGAAGGCGTCGACGATCGAGCGGATGTTCTCGACCGCCTGCGGCTTCTCGATCTTGGCGATGATGGGCACCGTGATGCCCTCCTCGGCCATCACCGAACGCACCCGGTCCGCATCTTCCGGCGACCGGACGAAGGACAGGGCGATCCAGTCGGCGCCCATGTTCAGGGCGAACCGCAGGTCCGCCACGTCCTTCTCGCTCATCGCCGGCACCGAAACCGGCACACCCGGCAGGTTGATGCCCTTGTGATCGGATACCCGGCCGGGGATCTCCACCTGGGTGACGACATCGGTATCGGTGACCTCCACGGCGCGCAGGCGCACCCGGCCATCGTCGATCAGCAGTGGATCGCCGATCTGCACATCGCCCGGCAGACCGTGGTAGGTCGTGCCCACCACCTCCGCGCTGCCGGGGACGTCCCTGGTGGTAATGGTGAAGGTCTGGCCCTTGACCAGTTCGACCGGGGCGTCCTGCGCGAAGGTCTCCAGTCGGATCTTCGGCCCCTGCAGGTCCGCCAACACTGCAACCGCACGACCAGTGTCCGCCGCGGCGCGGCGGACCCAGTCATAGAGCCGCTGATGGTCGGCATGACTGCCGTGACTGAAGTTGAACCTGGCGGCGTTGACCCCCTCCTCGATCAGGGCACGGATGTCCTCATAGGATTTCTGCGCGGGACCCAGGGTCGCCACGATCTTTGCATGCCTCATACGCTCAACCCTATACGCTCCGGTCCATCCGTGTCCGCCCGCTCAGGCTCGCAATGCCTGCTGATCGGGTGTGACGGGAGCCGGCAGCAGGGTCGAACCCGTGAGGTGCTGATCGATTGCGGCGGCCGCCGCACGACCCTCGGCGATCGCCCAGACGATGAGCGACTGCCCGCGCCCGGCATCACCTGCGACGAAGACGCCCTCGGCCGGATTCTGCCACGCAGCGTCCCTGGCAAGGGTACTGCCCTGCGACCGGATGCCCGTTTCCGCAGCCGGCAACTGCGGACCGGTGAAGCCCATCGAAATGAGCACCAGGTCCGCCGGGATCTCCCGCTCGGTCCCCGGGGTGGGAACCCGCCGGCCGTCGACGAACTGGGTTTCGGCAACCTCGACCGCACGGACGTGGCCCGCGTCATCGCCGAGGAAGCGCACGGTCGAGGCCAGGAACTCGCGCGTCCCGCCCTCTTCGTGGCTCGAGGAGATCTCGAAGACGCGCGGCGTGGTGGGCCAGGGCTGTTCGGCCGGCCGCTCGACCGGCGGCTGGGCGCCGATGGCGAGGGTGGTCACGGACTTCGCCTGCTGGCGCAGTGCTGTGCCCAGGCAGTCCGATCCGGTATCGCCGCCCCCGATGACGATGACGTTCTTGCCCTTGGCGTCGATGATGTCGACCTCGTCACCGTGCTGTGCCCGGTTGACCGGCACCAGATAGTCCATCGCGTACTCGACTCCGGCCAGGTCCCGGCCGGGCACCGGCAGATCACGGGGAACCGTCGCACCCGTGCACACGCACACCGCATCGAAGCGCTCGCGCAGGTCGGACCAGGACATATCCGTTCCGATCCGCACCCCGGTGCGGAAGCGGGTGCCCTCGGCACGCATCTGCTCGATCCTGCGGTCGATGGTGGGCTTCTCCAATTTGAAATCGGGGATGCCATAGCGCAGCAGGCCACCGATCCGATCATCGGCCTCGTAGACGACCACGGTGTGCCCCGCCCGGGTCAGCTGCTGGGCACAGGCCAGGCCGGCGGGGCCCGAACCGACGACGGCCACGGTCTTACCCGAGATCCGCTCGGGGGTCTCCGGGCGGACCAGGCCGGCGGCGAAGCCCCGATCGATGATCGTGACCTCGATGTTCTTGATCGTCACCGGCGGCTGGTTGATCCCCAACACGCACGAGTCCTCACACGGTGCGGGGCAGGCCCGCCCCGTGAACTCCGGGAAGTTGTTCGTCGCATGCAGGAGTTTGAGCGCCCGCGGCAGCTCGTCACGGTACATCGCGTCGTTCCATTCGGGGATCAGGTTGCCCAGTGGGCAGCCCTGATGGCAGAACGGGATGCCGCAGTCCATACAGCGTCCGGCCTGCCCGACGAAGGCGGAGTCCCCGAGGTCTGTCGGGATCTCCTTGAAATCGAGCAACCGCAGTGCTACGGGTCGCTTGGACGGCAGTTCGCGGTTGCGAACCTTGAGGAATCCGCGTGGATCAGCCATGAGTAGCCTCCAGAATCTTGTTCCAGGCCTCGTCACCCTCGGGGTCCTGGCCGGAACCGGTGAACATCTGCTGGATCTCCAGCACACTGGCGTAGTCGACGGGAACGAGCTTGGTGAAGCGGCTCATCACGTCCTCGCCGCGTTCGAGCTGGTCCAGCAGTCCGCCGGCCAGCGGGGAATCGGTCCGATCCGCGTGCGCCACGAGGATCTCGCGGATGAACAGCGCATCGGAGTCCGAGAGCGCACTGAGCTGGAATTTCCCGGCCCTCCTGTCCGCCGCGTTGATCCGACCGGGATTGAAGTCCAACATATAGGCGGTGCCGCCGGACATCCCGGCGGCGAAGTTCCGACCGACGGGACCCAGGATCACAGCGGTTCCGCCGGTCATGTACTCCAGCCCGTGGTCTCCGATGCCCTCGACGACTGCGGTGGCCCCGGAATTGCGGACCAGGAAGCGCTCACCGACCTGTCCGGACAGGTAGAGACGCCCACCGGTGGCACCGTATCCGATCACATTGCCGGCGATGACGTTCTCCTGTGGCAGGCCCCGTACTCCGGCAGCGGGCGCCACCGCGATCGTGCCCCCCGACAGACCCTTGCCGACGTAGTCATTGGCGTCACCCCGCAGTCGCAGGGTGATTCCAGCCGGCAGGAAGGCGCCCAGGGACTGGCCGGCGTAGCCATCGAGTTCGACCCTGATGAGGTCCTCGGGAAGGACCTCTGTCCCGCAGGACAGGGTCGCCGTGTGTCCGAGCAGGGTGCCGATCGAGCGATCCACATTCGTCGCATGGGCGGTCAACGTCACGGGTTCGCGCGTCTTCAGCGCTTGTTCGACCTCCGCCATGAACTGCTGGTCGAAGTGCTCCTCGATCCGGTGGTTCTGCCCCGTCGTGTGCTTGCGCACCGCGGCGACGGCACCGTCGATGGTGTGCGGGACGTGGAGCACATCGCCCAGGTCCAGTCCCTGCGCCTTCCAGTGCCCGATCGCCCTCTTCATATCGAGACGCTCCACCTGGCCGATTGCCTCGTCGAGGCTCCGGAAGCCCAGTTCGGCCAGATACTCGCGGACCTCCTGGGCGATGAATTCGAAGAAGTTCACGACGAACTCCGGTTTGCCGGAGAAACGCGAGCGCAGTTCTGGGTTCTGGGTGGCCACGCCCACGGGACACGTGTCCCGGTGACACACGCGCATCAGAATGCATCCGGAGACCACCAGAGGTGCCGTTGCGAAGCCGAATTCCTCTGCGCCGAGCAGGGCGGCGATGACGACATCGCGTCCGGTCTTGAGCTGACCGTCGACCTGGACGGAAACGCGTTCGCGCAGCCCGTTGAGCAGCAGGGTCTGCTGTGCCTCGGCCAGGCCCAGCTCCCATGGGGCGCCGGCGTGCTTGAGGGAGTTAAGCGGGCTGGCGCCGGTCCCGCCGTCGTGGCCGGAGATCAGCACGACATCGGCTGCGGCCTTGGCCACGCCGGAGGCGACGGTGCCCACGCCCACGCTCGAGACCAGTTTGACGTGGACCCGGGCCGAGGGGTTGGCCCGCTTGAGGTCGTAGATCAGCTGCGCCAGGTCCTCGATCGAATAGATGTCGTGGTGCGGTGGCGGCGAGATCAGGCCGACGCCGGGGGTGGCATGGCGGGTCCTGGCCACCCAGGGGTAGACCTTCGAGGGTGGGAGCTGTCCGCCCTCGCCCGGTTTGGCGCCCTGGGCCATCTTGATCTGGATGTCGTCGGCCTGCGTCAGGTACAGGCTGGTCACGCCGAAGCGGCCGGAGGCGACCTGTTTGATCGCCGAGCGGCGTTCGGGGTCCATCAGCCGGTCGGCGTCCTCGCCGCCCTCGCCGGTGTTCGACTTCGCGCCCAGGCGGTTCATGGCGATCGCCAGGGTCTCATGGGCCTCTTGCGAGAGTGAGCCGTAGCTCATCGCCCCGGTCGAGAAGCGCTTCACGATGCTGGAGACCGATTCGACCTCGTCCAGGGGGATGGGTCCGTCCGGTCCCGGCTTGAGGTCGAAGAGCCCGCGCAGGGTCATGAGCTCCGCGGCCTGGTCGTCGACCTTCTTCGTGTATTCGCGGAACACGTCCATCCGGCCGGTGCGGGTGGAGTGCTGGAGCTTGAAGACCGTCTCCGGATTGAACAGGTGGGGCGGGCCCTCCCTGCGCCACTGGTATTCCCCGCCGGTTTCGAGCACCCGGTCCTGCAGTCTGGGGTGTTCGCCGGGATATGCCGCGCCGTGGCGCGCCTCGACCTCTGCGGCGACTCCCTGCACGCCCATGCCACCCAGGCGGGCCGAGGTGCCGGTGAAGTAGCGTTCGACGAAATCCTCGCTCAGGCCCAGGGTTTCGAAGGTCTGGGCCCCGTGGTAGGACTGCACTGTCGAGATGCCCATCTTGGACATGATCTTTAGCAGGCCCTTGCCCAGGGCCCTGAGCACTCCGGTGACGGCGGTGGCCTCGTCGATGCCGGGCAGGCGGCCCTGCCTGACCATGTACTCGGCCGATTCCATCGCCAAATAGGGGTTGACGGCCGAAGCGCCGAATGCGATGAGGGTTGCGACGTGGTGGACCTCGCGAACGTCGCCGGCCTCCACGATGATGGAGACCCTGGTCCTGGTGCGCTCCCTGATCAGGTGCTGGTGGACGGCCGAGGTCAGCAGCAGGGAGGGGATCGGGGCGAATTCCGCATTCGAATCGCGATCGGAGACGATGATGAACTGGGCGCCGGCTGCCACTGCGCGGGAGGCCTCGGTGCACAGTTCCTCGATCCGGCGGGCCAGGTTGACTCCCCCGCCGCCGGGCCGGTAGAGCCCGCGCAGCACCTTCGTCGGACTCTGGGCCGAGCGCAGGCCGGCGAACCGCTTGGGGCTCATGTGTTCGAACTTCGCGAGTTCGTCGTTGTTGATCACCGGGTGTGGCAGGAGTACGCGTGCTGTGTGCTCCGGCCCGCCGGAGAGCAGGTTGTGCTCGGAGCCGGTCGAGGACTTCAGCGAGGTCACGAGCTGTTCGCGGATCGCATCCAGTGGCGGATTAGTCACCTGGGCGAAGTTCTGCACGAAGTAGTCGAACAGCAGGCGGGGACGCTGTGCATAGGCGGCGATCGGGGTGTCGGAGCCCATCGCACCCAGGGGTTCGGCGGCGGTGGTCGCCATTGGGCCGATGAGCAGGCGCAGATCCTCCTCGGTATAGCCGAAGGTGCGCTGGCGGCGCTCCACCGAGCTCTGCGGGTGGACGACGTGTTCGCGGTCGGGCAGGTCGGCCAGGTCGATCGCCGCATCGTCGAGCCAGGCGCGGTAGGGCTGGGCCGTGGCGAGTTCGTTCTTGATCTCGGTGTCGGAGATGACCCGGCCGGCTGCCGTGTCGATGAGGAACATGCGCCCTGGCATGAGGCGGCCGCGTTTGACGATCTGCTCGTCCGGCAGGTCGACGACGCCAACCTCGCTGGCCAGTACGATCGTGTCCTCGGTCATCACATAACGGGCCGGACGCAGGCCGTTGCGGTCGAGCACGGCTCCGGCCAGGGTGCCGTCGGTGAACGCGACGCACGCGGGCCCGTCCCACGGTTCCATGAGCATCGAGTGGTATTCGTAGAAGGCCCGGCGCTGTTCGCTCATCAGCGGATCGTTCTGCCACGCCTCTGGGATCATCATCATGATGGCGTGGGGCAGCGAGCGGCCCGACATCACGAGCAGTTCGAGGACCTCGTCGAAGGATGCGGAGTCGGATCCACCCGGATCGACGATGGGGAAGAGCCGGGACAGGTCGCGGTTCGAACCGTCCGACCAGGGGCTGGCCAGTTCGACCGAGGACAGCAGGCTCTCCCTGGCGCGCATCCAGTTGCGATTTCCCCGCACGGTGTTGATCTCGCCGTTGTGGGCGATCATGTGGAAGGGCTGGGCCAGGGGCCAGGACGGGAAGGTGTTCGTGGAGAACCGCGAGTGGACCAGGCCGATCTTGGAGATGAATCGGCCCGACTCCAGGTCCGGGTAGAAGGGCGCCAGCTGGCCGGTGCTCAACATCCCCTTGTATGTCAGGGTGCGACTGGACAGGGAGGGGAAGTACACCCCCGAGTGCTCGGAGCGCTTACGGGTGGCCCAGGCACGGCGCTCCAGCTCCATGGGAGCCGGATTCCCGTGTTCATCGCAGGTCACCGGGATCCGCGGGTCCAGGGCCAGGAATACCTGTTTGAACTGCGGCATTACGGCGCGGGCGCTGCGCCCGACGACGTCGGGGACCACGGGGACGTCGCGCCAGCCGAGGATGCGCAGGCCCTCCTGTTCGGCGAAACTGGTCACCGTCGCCTGGCCCGCGGCCGGATCCGCGGAGTCGAGGAAGGCCGTGCCGACGGCGTAGTGGCCCGGCTCCGGCAGATCGAAGTCGACGACGTCGGTGAAGAAGCCGTGTGGGATCTGGACCGTGATGCCGGCGCCATCACCGGTGCCCTCGTCTCCGCCGACGCCGCCGCGGTGCTCCATATTGCGCAGCGCCGTCAGTGCCTGCTGGACGACCTGGTGGTCGGCCGCACCCCGGTAGCGCACGACCATCGCCAGGCCGCAGGCATCGTGTTCGGCCACGGGATCGTACAGTCCCTGCTTGTCAGGCATATCCGTGAACAAGGGCACAGACGGTCTGGGGTCACCAGTCATAGCACCGTCCTCCAATCACTCGAATCATCTACAAGCGAGGACGGCGCTGTCCCCTAGGTCACATTTTAAAAATGTGGGAGGCCAGGATACAACTATTCGCGTTCATGTCTAATTCACGGTTCATCATTCGGTCTCGAGGACTGCGGCAGACGGTCGACCTGAGGGACGATTGAGATAGCCGAGGTGACGGCTCCGAAAAAGCCAAAAGAACGCTGTCCGAATATCTCGGGGTCCTCTGCCGCGCCGCCGGGAACCTGTGTGGAGCCGCCGGGCTGCAGCATTTCCGGGGTGATCTGCGGCAATGAGGAGGTCTGCGGGCCGAAGCCGACCAGCTCTGGTCCCTGCGCCGCCTGCTGGCGCTCCGCCGCGTCGAGGGCCGCGTCCTCGGCGGCAGCTGCCGCTTTCGACCGCCGCAGGGCCAGGAGCACTCCCGCCAGCACCGCGATGACGAAGACGCATGCGACTATGGCGATCGTCACCGCCGGATTCACCTCCCGACTCCCTCCGCCAGTTCGCGGGCCAAAGCTCCAACGGCCGCCGGTCCTCCACTGCTCAGCGCCTTGACCAGCGCCGAGCCGACGATCACTCCGTCGGCGTACTCGGCGACCTCGGCGGCCTGTGCGGCGCTCGAGACCCCCAGGCCAACGCACACGTGGGCAGCGCCGGCCGTGCGGACCCTGGCGACCAATTCGCGGGCGTGCGTGTCGACGCTGCTCCTGGTGCCGGTCACACCCATGGTCGAGGCCGCGTACACGAAGCCGCGGTGGGCTCCCACGATCGTGGCCAGCCGCTCGGTCGTCGAGGACGGCGCTGCCAGGAAGATCCGGTCGAGATCGTAGGCGTCGCTGGCCGCGGTCCAGGCGCCGGCCTCCTCCGGGATCAGGTCCGAGGTGACGATGCCGGCGCCGCCGGCGGAATCCAGATCGCGTGCGAAGTTCTCCACCCCGTACTGCAGCACGATGTTCCAGTAGCTCATGACGACGGCGGTACCGCCGGCCTCGGCCACCGCTTCGACGGCGCGGAACACATCGCGCGTGCGCACTCCGCCGCGCAGCGCGGCCTCCGAGGCGGCCTGGATGACCGGTCCGTCCATCCCCGGATCCGAATAGGGCATCCCGACCTCGACGATGTCGACCCCGCCGGCGACGAGTTCGCGAACCGCCTCCAGTGAGCCCGGCACATCGGGGTAGCCCACCGGCAGGTAGCCGATCAGGCCCGCGGTGCGGCCGGCGGCCCTGGCCGCGTCGAGGGTCTCGGCGGTACGCCGCCCACGGTGGGTCGGACCGGCGGCGCCTTCGATTGGCGTGCTCATAGCTGCTGTGCTCCTTCGTCGATCAGGTCGAACCATGTGGCAGCGGTCGTCATGTCCTTATCGCCGCGCCCGGAGAGGTTCGCGACGATCACGGCGTCCGGACCGAGCTCCCGGCCGACCTTGAGGACGCCGGCCAGGGCGTGTGAGGACTCGATGGCCGGGAGGATTCCCTCGGTGCGGGCCAACAGCCGCATAGCGTCCATCGCCTCGCCGTCCATGATCGGGGCGTAGGTCGCCCGACCGGTTTCGAACAGATGGGCGTGCTCGGGGCCGACCGAGGTGTAGTCCAGCCCCGCGGAGATCGAATGGGACGGCAGGGTCTGTCCGTCTTCATCCTGCAGCACATAACTGGCCGCGCCCTGCAGCACTCCGGGGCGCCCACCGGCGAACCTGGCCGCGTGACGGCCCGATTCGATGCCCTCGCCACCGGCTTCGAAGCCGTAGAGACGCACCGTGGGTTCGTCGATGAAGGCGGAGAACAAGCCGATCGCGTTCGAGCCGCCGCCCACACAGGCGCAGACGGCGTCGGGCAGGCCCCCGGTGATGGCGGCCAGTTGTGCCCTCGCCTCGGTCCCGATGACCTGCTGGAAACTGCGGACCATCGCCGGGAAGGGGTGCGGGCCAGCGGCGGTGCCGAGCACGTAGTGGGTGTCCTCCACATTCGTCACCCAGTCGCGCATGGCCTCGTTGATCGCGTCCTTGAGCACCTTGGTGCCCTGCTCGACGGCGACCACCTGTGCGCCGAGGAACCTCATCCGGGCCACGTTGAGGGCCTGGCGCTGGGTGTCGACATAGCCCATGTACACGGTGCATTCGAGGCCGAACAGGGCCGCGGCGGTGGCCGTGGCCACCCCGTGCTGTCCCGCCCCGGTCTCGGCGATCAGCCGCGTCTTGCCCAGGCGCTTGGCGATCATAGCCTGGCCGATCGCATTGTTGATCTTGTGGCTGCCGGAGTGGTTGAGGTCCTCGCGTTTGAGGAACACCCGGGCACCGCCCGCATGCTGAGCGAACCGCGGAACCTCGGTGAGCAGACTGGGCCGGCCGATGTAGTCCAGTTGCAGGCGCTTGAGCTCGGCCTGGAACTCATCGTCGACCAGGGACTTCTGCCAAGCCTCTGCGATGTCGTCCAGGGCCGGGACGAGGGCCTCGGGGATGAACCGGCCGCCGAAGTCCCCGAAATACGGGCCACTGGGCAGAGTCGGCGCTGGCACGGTGTCTGACATGGGAGTCACTTTCCTCAGTTGATGGTGGGGGCGGGCCCTGGCGTCCTAGCCGTGCGACGCCCGGGCAGCGGCGGTGAAGGAGGTCACTGCCTCCGCCGGTTCGCCCGCTTTGACCAGGGCCTCGCCGACGAGCACGAGGCCCGCACCGGCTGTGGCGTAGGCGGCGACGTCTGCAGCGGTTCTGACCCCGGATTCCGCGACGAGCACCGGGCCGGTGGGCGCGAGTGCCGCCAGGGGCGCGAATCGTCCGGTGTCCACGCTCAGATCCTTGAGATTGCGCACATTGACCCCCAGCAGAGCGCCTTCGAGGTCCAGTGCGGCGGCCCTGTCGATCTCCTCGGGCGTATGCGTCTCCACCAGTACGGTCAGGCCGAGTTCGCGGCCCAGTCCGTAGAGATGGGACAGTTGGTCGTCGCTCAGCGCGGCGACGATCAGCAGGAGGAGGTCGGCGTCGTGGGCGCGTGTCTCATAGACCTGGTATTCGTCGACGACGAAGTCCTTGCGCAGGATCGGCACGTCCACCGCTGCGCGCACGGCGTCGAGGTCGGCCAGACTGCCGTGGAACCTGCGGCGTTCGGTCAGGACCGAGATCGCGGCGGCGCCCCCGCGCGCATAGGCCGCTGCCAGGGCCGCCGGATCGTCGATGACCGCAAGGGCGCCGGCGGACGGGGAGGCGCGTTTGACCTCGCAGATCAGGCCGGGCCCGGGCCGCAGGCGCCGGGCGGGGCCCCGGGTGAGCGCACGGGCGCGGACCTCGGCCAGACCGAGGTCCGCGCGGCGGGCTGCAAGATCGGCGCGGACGCCGACGATGATGTCGTCGAGTACCGTCAACGCAGCCGCCCTCAGCGGTTCAGCGTGTGGTGGTGGGGCTTGGCGCCCAAACCGGCCTTGCTCAGGATGTTGCCCAGCACGAAGCCCACGACCAGGATGATCGCACCGGCCCAGAAGACGGGCCAGCTGAAGATCAGGTTGCCGATCACGCCGACGATGGTGCCGATGAGCATGATCGTCGTGCCCGTCCACCCGGCGATGGAGTGACCCTCTCCCGGGTCCTGGATCGCCTCGTAGTCGATGCTCGACTTGTCGAGGTCCGTTGCACCGTTGCGGGTGGCCAAAGCTGACATCATTCCTCCAAAGAATTACACAGGGGTCTACGGGGTCATTATTTCACGCGCCGCTGCAGAAGCGAAAAGCCGGGCGCCGAATATGGACCGATCAGTCCCGCTCGCTGGGATCGTCGCCACGGCTCAGGGCGTCCCAGGTGGCGGCCGGATCATCGGGGTCCGAGCCCACCGTCGTGCGCTCATAGCGCGAACTGGTCTTCCAGGTCCGGGCCGCAGCACAGACCCAACCGGCGGTCCCCGCTGTGAGCAGGCCCAGGACGAGTCCCGCCCAGGGCCACGCGGTGGCGCCGCCGGCTGCGAGCACGGCGATCGCCTCGGCGGCGAAACCCAGGCCCGCCAGGCCCGCCAGTACGCCCATCACCTGGCGTCCGAAACCGCGCAACAGGGCCAGCAGGAGTGCGCACACCGCCACGATCGCAGCACAGGCGATGAGCAGCGGCGACGTTCCGGCTTGGCTGGTCGAGGTCCCGGCCACCCCGGCGATGGTCTGCGCATTGTCGACGACTGCCGGTGTCCAGGGCCGACTCGCAACGATCCACATCAGTCCCGCCGCCACCAACAGCGCCAGGACCCCCCTGCCCTTGGTCATACGTCCTCCTGCAGTCCTGCTGCCGCCGCGGCCGCCCGCAGCACGGCGGCGGCCTTGTTCTGTGATTCCTCGTATTCGGCCTGCGGCACCGAGTCGGCGACGACTCCACCACCGGCGTAGACGTGGACGAGGCCCTGTCTGATGACTCCGGTGCGGATTGCGATCGCCATATCGAGGTTCCCACTGAATGAGAGATACCCCACAACCCCGCCGTAGAGGCCACGGGCGACCGGCTCGAGTTCGTCGATGATCTGCAGCGCCATCGGCTTCGGAGCCCCGGAGAGGGTGCCGGCGGGGAAGGTCGCGCGCAGCACGTCGATGCCGGTCAGCCCTTCGCGCAGGCGGCCCGTGACGGTCGAGGAGATGTGCATGATGTGGCTGAAGCGCTCGATCTCCATGAACTGGGTGACGTCGACGCTGCCGGCGGCGCACACCTTCGACAAGTCGTTGCGGGCCAGGTCGACCAGCATCAGGTGCTCGGCACGTTCCTTCTCATCGGCCAACAGCTCGGCCGCCAGCGCCGCGTCCCGGGCGCCGGTGGCACCGCGCGGCCGCGACCCCGCGATCGGGTGGGTCGACAACAGGCCGTCGGCAACGGTCACCAGCGCCTCGGGAGAGGAACCGACGACCGCCAGAGACGGCCCATCGGGCACGGGGATGTCCATCAGGTACATATACGGGCTGGGATTGGTCCGGCGCAGGGCACGATAGACCTCCAGGGGATCGGCGGGGCACTCCGTGGTGAAGCGCTGACCGATGACGACCTGGAAGATGTCACCGTCGACGATCCGGCGCTGGGCCTCGCGCACGGAGTCCAGGTAGTCTGCGTGGGCGGTCGTCGTGGTCACGACCGGGTCCGCCGGGCTCCACTGGGAGATGCTCGCCGGCAGCGGTGCCCGCAGATCGTCCAACAGTCCGTGCAGACGTTCGACGCCGCCGGCGTGGGCTGCCTCGATGCCGGTGTCCAGCCCGTCGACGTTGATGACATTGGCCACCAGTGTCAGCTCGGAGGTGTAGTGGTCGAAGATGACCACGTCTCCGGGAATCGACAGGCTCAACAGCGGCATCGGGGCATCGGCGGCGGGCCCCGGTCCCAAGCGCTCGAAACGCCGTACCGCATCCCAGCCCAGATACCCGACCAGGGAGGAGATCATCGGCGGAAGATCCGGATGTGGCTCGCTGCGCAGCACGCGCAGCAGCTCGTCGGCGGCGGCGACCGGGTCCCCGGACGTCGGCGCGCCGGTGGGCACCGTGCCCAGCCAGACGAGTTCACCGCCGGCGTCGGCCGTCAGCGTGGCCACCGGGTTCCGGCCGATGAAGGAGTACCGGCTCCAGGCGCCGTGCTGGGCCGACTCCAGCAGGAATCCGCCGGGCCGGCCGTGCGCGATGCGCCGGTAAATGCTCAGAGGGGTCTCCGAATCGGCCAGCACCGTGGTGTAGACGGGCACGACTCGGTGCTCCCGCCCGCTGGCCCGAAAACCCTCGAGATCAGGCGTGATCCGCATCGATACGCCTCCCCGTGAAGCAGGTGGCCGTGCCGGTGTGGCAGGCCGCGCCCGTCTGCTCCACTTCGAGCAGCACGGTGTCGCCATCGCAGTCGACGCTGACCCGGCGCACGTGTTGGACGTGTCCAGAGGTCTCCCCCTTGACCCAGTACTCGCCGCGGGAGCGCGACCAGTAGGTCGCCCGGCGGGTGGCCAGGGTCCGGCGCAGGGCCTCGGCGTCCATCCAGGCCAACATCAGCACGTCGCGGGTGCCCGCCTCCTGCACCACTGCCGGCAGCAGGCCGGCCGAGTTGTAGGTCAACGACTCCGGGTCGAATGCCTCCGGGTCCGGGCCGGACTCCCCCACAGTGTTCATCTGACCTCGATCCCCTCTGCCCGCAGCGCGTCCTTGACCGCTGCAATCGTCATATCGCCGTAGTGGAAGACGCTGGCCGCCAGGACCGCGTCGGCCCCCGCGTGGACTGCGGGGGCGAAGTGTTCGATCCGCCCGGCGCCACCCGAGGCGATGAGCGGGATGTCGACCCTGGCACGGGCGGCGCGGATCAGCTCCAGGTCGAAACCGGCCTTCGTGCCGTCGGCGTCCATACTGTTGAGCAGGATTTCGCCCGCCCCCAGTTCGGCGGCCCGGGCGATCCACTCGAGCGCGTCGCGCCCCGTGCCGGTGCGCCCGCCGTGCGTCGTGACCTCGAAGCCGCTGGCGGTCGGCGCAGCGCCCGCCGGCACACGGCGGACATCGGCGGAGAGCACGATGACCTGGTCTCCGAACCGGCGGGAGACCTCGGTGAGCAGGGCCGGACGGGCCAAGGCCGCGGTGTTGATCCCGACCTTGTCGGCGCCGGCCCGCAGCAGCCTGTCGACATCGGCCACGCTGCGCACGCCGCCGCCGACGGTCAGCGGGATGAATACCTGTTCGGCGCAGCGGGCGACGATGTCGAGGGTCGGGCTGCGATCGGCCGAGGAGGCCGTGACGTCGAGGAAGGTCAGTTCATCGGCGCCCTCGGCGCCGTAGCGCCTGGCCAGTTCGACGGGATCCCCGGCATCGCGCAGGCCCTGGAAGTTCACTCCCTTGACGACGCGTCCGGCATCGACGTCCAAGCACGGGATGACCCGTACCGCCGGCATTACAGCCCCAGCCCGCGGTAGCGCTCAACGCGCTGGAAGAAGCGCCGCGCGGGGTTGATCCGCATCAGTTCGATCAGTTCGTACTCCAAGGTCTGTGCGATCCGCTGCACGAACTCGCGCGGCTCGGCTGCGGCATCGGGGCGTTCCGCGACGATCCGATCGACGATTCCATTGGCCAGCAGCCTATCGGCCTGGACCTGCTGGGCCTCCGCCATTTCGGCCGCGTGCGCGGTGTCGCGGTGGACGATGGCCGAGGCCCCCTCCGGCGGCAGCGGGGAGAGCCAGCCGTTCTGTGCGGTGATGACCCGGTCGGCCGGGATCAGGGCCAGGGCTCCACCGCCGGAGCCCTCGCCGAGGATCACGGAGACGGTGGGTGCCTTGAGCGTCACGAGGTCGCCCAGCGACCGGGCGATCTCCCCTGCCAGGCCGCCTTCCTCCGCACTCTGCGACAGGGCCGCGCCGGGCGTGTCGATGACGGTCACCAGCGGTACTTTGAGCTCCTCTGCGATCGCCATGCCGCGCCGGGCTTCGCGCAGGGCCGCAGGGCCCATGGGAGAGCGCGAGTTCTGCCGGTACCGGTCCTGGCCGAGCACGATGCACGGGGCGTCGCCGAACTTCGCCAGGGCCAGCAGCAGGCCCCGGTCCTTCTCGCCCTGGCCGGTGCCGTTGAGCGGCAGGACGTTGTCTGCCGCCATGCGCAGCAGATCGCGGACCCCGGGCCGCTCGGGATTGCGGGAGGCCGTGATGACGTCCCAGGCGGAGGCGGCTGGTGCGCCGGGATCCGGTGCGGTGTCCGGTTCCGCAACCGGCGCCGGAACCTCCTGGCTGGCCAACAGCACGTCGAGTGCCCGCGAGGCGTAGGCGCCCAGCCGGTCGGGGCTGAGCACGGCGTCGACGAGTCCCTTGCGGAACAGGTTCTCCGCCTTCTGCACGTTCTCGGGGAACTTCTCACCGTAGAGCTCTTCGTATACGCGTGGCCCCAGGAACCCGATGAGGGCTCCCGGCTCCGCCGCGGTGAAGTGGCCCAGCGAGCCCCAGGAGGCGAACACCCCGCCGGTGGTGGGGTGGCGCAGGTAGACGAGGAAGGGCAGTCCGGCGGCGCGGTGGGCTTTGACCGCCGTGGTGATCTTGACCATGGACAGGAAGGCCAGTGTGCCCTCCTGCATCCGCGTCCCCCCGGAGGCTGGGCCGGCCAACAGCGGCAGCCCCTCCGCCGTGGCCCGTTCGATCGCCGTGACGAGGCGTTCGGCCGCCGCCACGCCGATCGAACCGGCCAGGAACTTGAACTCGCAGACGACCAGCGCCACCCGGCGCCCGTCGAGCAGGCCCTCGCCGGTGAGCACCGCCTCGTCCTCGCCGGACTTGCGGCGGGCCTCGGCCAGATCCGCGGCATAGGACTCGCTGATCCCGGCGGCCGGGGTCACCGGGGCGGTGTCCCAGCTGATGAAGCTGCCGTCGTCGACGACCTCTGTGATGAGCTCTCGGGCGCTCAGGCGCTGTGCCATCTGCGTGCCTCCTAGGGGTTCGGGGTGGTTACTGCCGGATCAGGCGTCGAGCCAGCTGCGGATCGCCTGGGCATTGGCATCGAGCAACGGCGGGGCGGTGTGCGCCAGCCGAGTGGTTTCGACCTCGGCGCCGTCTTCGACGTCGAAGAAGCGCAGCGGCGAACCGGGCAGCGCGACCTCGCCGAGGACCGGGTGGTCGACCGTGACCTTGAGGTGCTGGGACAGCGCCTGCTCCCACTCGTAGACCTCCGGAATGGTGCGCACGGTACCGGCGGGGATCCCCGCTTCGCCCAGCTTGGCCAGCAGATCCGCCGCGTTCCAGGAGGCGAAGGCGGACTCCACGACCTCGATCACGGCTTGGCGATTGGCCACGCGCTCGGCGTTGCCCGTCATGCCCTCGGCCTGTGGGTCGAGGTCGAAGGCGGCGCAGAACTTGGCCCACAGGTTCTCATTGCCGACCGAGATCTGCACAGCTCCGTCGGCGCAGCGGAACAGCCCGTAGGGGGCCAGCGAGGGATGGTGGTTGCCCTGCGGTTCGGGGGTCTCCCCGGCGATCGTCGCGCGGGTCCCCTGGAATGCCTGAACGCCCACGATGCCCGCGATCAGCGAGGTCCGCACGATCTTGCCGCGGCCGGTGCGCTCGCGTTCGAGCAGGGCGGCCAGGGCACCGAGCACGCCGTGGATGCCGCCGAGCAGATCGGCGATCGGCACGCCCACCCGCTGCATGTCCTCAGGCCCGGGGCCGGTCACCGACATCAGGCCGGCCTCACCCTGGGCGATCTGGTCGTAGCCGGCGCGCGCGGCCTCGGGGCCGTCGTGGCCGAAGCCGGTGATGGAGACGATGACCAGCCGCGGGTTGAGTTCCATGCAGTGCGCGGTGGAGAAGCCCAGCCGGTCGAGTACGCCGCCGCGGAAGTTCTCGATCAGCACATCGGCGCGCTTGATCAGCTCCGTCAGGGTGCTGTGGCCGTCATCGCTCTTCAGGTCGAGGGCGATCGACTCCTTGTTGCGGTTGCAGGAGAAGAAGTAGGTGGCCTGCGGATCGTCCTCGGGGCCGACGAACGGGGGCCCCCAACGACGCGTGTCGTCACCACCCTTGGGATTCTCGACCTTGATGACGCGCGCGCCCAGGTCGCCGAAGATCTGGCCGCCGTGCGGTCCCGCGAGGGCGCGGGACAGGTCGACGACGGTGTAGCCGCTCAGCGGCAGGCCAGGCGCCCCGGTGGGCTGTGTGTCCGGCATTGTGTCTCCTTCTGTGAATCGGTTGTCAGGGTCTCCCGTGGACATCCACGAGTCTACGCAACTCCCGGCAGGCCTCCTGTGCCCGTTCGCCCTCCGATACCTGGATCGCGTGCAGGGCGAAGGTGGTGCCGTCGCCCAGGTCGAGGACCGCCCAGGGCGAGGTCCCGGCCGGGTGCATGTGCACGCCGACGATGGCGGTCCAGGGGACGGTCCTGGAGGAGAAGAGGTTGCGCACGTGCAGCCCATCGGGATATGCGCGCACCCGGATCGCCCCAAGGCGCCAGATGATGAGTCCGAAGGCGAGTCCCAGGTAGTTCATCCAGACGATGTCGAAGACGTGCCAGCTGCGCCAGCCGATCGTCTCGAGGTAGATCGACAGCGCGGCGAACGCCAGCGTCGTCGCCGGCGCCAGGATCACGGTGAGCGTGCGCACGATGCGCGGGCGCACGCTCAGTAGCGGCTTAGATGCGGCAGGCACCGATGGAACTCACCAGGATCGCGCGGGCACCCAGATCGTAGAGCCGGTCCATCACCGCGTGGACGTCGTCGGCGCGCACCATGGCCCTGGCCGCCACCCAGCCGTCCTCCTCCAGAGGCATGATGGTGGGGCTCTCCAGGCCGGGGGTGATCTCGGTGACCTCTGCCAGGCGGTCCGCCTGGACGTTGTAGTCGACGAGCACGAAGGCGCGGGCGACCATCACCGATTCCATCCGCCGCAGCAGGGTCTGCGCGGCCGGGGCGGGTTCTCCGTGGGAAATCAGGATCCCCTCCGAGGCCAGCAGCTCCTCGCCGAAGATCTCCAATCCGGCCGTGCGCAGCGTGGTGCCGGTCTGGACCACATCGGCGATCGCATCGGCCACGCCCAGCTGGATCGAGACCTCGACTGCCCCGTCGAGGGTGACGATATCGGCTGCGATCCCCCGCTTGTCGAGGTCGGCGCGAACGAGTTCGGGATAGCTCGTGGCAATGCGCTTACCGGCCAATTGAACCGGGTCGGAGAAGCGGCCCTCGGGCCCCGCGTAACGGAACCAGGACTTGCCGAACCCCAGGGGCAGGACCTCCGTGGCGTCGGCCCGCGACTCGGCCAGCAGATCGCGGCCGGTGATGCCGATGTCCAGCACTCCCCTGCCGATGTAGATCGCGATATCGCGGGGCCGCAGATAGAAGAACTCGATGTCGTTGCGCGAATCGACGTGGACCAGGGTCTTGGAGCTCTTGCGCAGGGAATAGCCGGCCTCGCGCAGCATCTCGGTGGCCGATTCTGACAGGGTGCCCTTATTGGGCACTGCGACTCGCAGCATGGGTGGCCTTTCGGTGTGAGGAACCGGGCGGGGATCGGCCCGGTGGGTCTGGGACTGGACGGCTCGGCGGGTCAGAGCACCCGGTAGACGTCTTCGAGGGTCAGCCCACGGGCCAACAGGATGACCTGCAGATGGTAGAGGGCCTGGGAGACCTCGCCGGCGAGTTCCTCATCGGTCTCGTATTCCGCGGCCATCCACACTTCGGCGGCCTCCTCGACGATCTTCTTGCCGATATGGTGGACGCCCTGGTCGAGCTCTGCGACGGTTTTCGAGCCCGCCGGACGTTCTTTTGCCTTTGTCGCCAGTTCCGCGAACAGTTCGTCGAAGGTTTTCACGCTTTCAGGGTAGTACAGTGCGTGCCCGGGTTCAGTCCCGGCCCACTTCCTGAGCCGGCACCGCCGGGTGGCTGATGGTCTGGTGTGTCCGCTTGGCCCAGTCCCTGATGCCGACGATGACCATGATGAAGAACAGCAGGTAGACGGCTCCGGAGAAGACCAGCCCGCCCATGACCGCCAGCGGGATGCCCACCAGGTCCACGGCCAGCCAGACGAACCAGAATTCGACGATCGCCCGGCCCTGTGCGTACATGGCGACCAGGGAGCCGATGAAGATGTAGGCGTCGGGATACGGATTCCACGACCAACCACCCCAGGCCAGGACGAATCCGAAGGCCGCGGTGCCGACCACCAGGGCCACCAGCAGGCCGATCCGCTCACCCCAGCCGGCCCACCTGATGACGACCTCCCCGGTATCCTCACGTGATTTCCTCCAGCGCGACCAGCCCCAGACCGCGGCGATGACGATGACGACCTGGCGGGAGGCATTACCACCCAGATGCGCGGAGATCGAGGCGCAGAACAGGAGTACCGATCCGATGATCTGCACGGGCCAGGACCACAGATTCCGGCGCAGGGCCAGCCACACGGTGGCCAGTGCCAGGATGTTGCCGAAGAAGTCGGAGACGGGCACGGGCTTGCCCAGGAGGTGAAACAGCGGGGCGTTGAGCCAGGTGAGGATTTCCACCGGATCAATGTACCGCGTTTGCAAAGGCGGGCGTATCGCGGACCGGAACCCGGGCGCTACTGCGACTTTCGCGGGATATGCTGTGGGAGCATCGGCCCCATCACGAATCACGGCATGACGGAAGGCTCCATATGTCCCAGCCACCCCAGTTCCCCACACAGGGGTCCAATCCCCAATGGTCGACCGGTGCACCGGGCAGCGGCCCCGCCGACGACTACGTCAGCGGCCGCTACGGTGTGCCCCAGGCTCCCCGGCCGGCTCCCGAACCGGAGACCATGGTCATCCCCGGCCTCGGTGCCGCGCCGCTGCCGGCTCCGCCCAGCCCACCGGAGGACGAGCAGAGGGCGAAGCGCAAGCGCCTGCTGCTGATCGGGGTCTTCGCGCTCGTGGCGGTCGTGCTGATCGCCAGCGGCCTGGGCTACCTGTTCGGCCACGGCGACCGGAAGCCGCAGGCGGCCCAGCCGGCGGCCGGCGCCCACTCGGATTCCGCTGCGGCGCCAGACGACGACGCCGCACAGGACGATTCCGAGAGCACCGAGATCGACGATGCGCTGCGCGCCGACGTCGAGACGGCTGTCAACGACCGGCTGCGCGAGTGCATGAAATCCCATGCCGGCCGGCCCAAGGGCTGTCCCCAGGAGATGACCGCTACGGACTGGGCGCTGGCGGGCAAGCCCGTGCCGGCCGGCGAGGAGATCCGCAGCGGCGTCGATCAGGTCAACCAGTGGTCGATCAACGGGCTGCCGGATTACGAGATGCGTCGCAGCGGGAACACCGTGACGGCCTCGGTGCGCGGGCTCGACGGCCAGGCGACCTATCCGAACAACGATGCGGAATCCGAATACGACTCCTCATCGTCGTTCACCCTGGACTTCGACGCCCGGGTCGACGTGACCGGCGACAATGTCGGTGAGGTGGCTTTCACCTCGAGCAACACCAGCTTCTCCGGTTACTGAGGGTTCCGAATCAGCTGTGCGCGGCGTGTTCTGCCGCCGCGCGCAGCCCTGCTATCGCCGCGGCCCTGTCATCGGCCCCGTAGACGGCGGAGCCTGCCACGAGCACATCGGCGCCGGCCTCGACGACGCGGTCGATCGTACCGGTTGAGACACCCCCGTCGACCTGCAGGCCGATCTGCAGGCCGGCAGCGCTGATCGCCTTGCGCAGCCTGCGGATCTTCGGCAGGCACACGTCGAGGAACTTCTGTCCGCCGAATCCCGGTTCGACTGTCATGATGAGGACCTGGTCGAACTCCCCCAACAGATCGATGAACGGTTCGACCGGCGTCGCCGGCTTGAGTGCGATCGAGGCCCTCGCGCCCAGTCGGCGCAGCTCTCGGGCCAGCCGCACGGGGGCGGCCGCGGCCTCCGCGTGGAAGGTCACCGAGGCGCAACCCAGCTCCGCATACACGGGAGCGTTGACATCGGCATCGGTGATCATCAGATGCGCGTCGACCGGGATCGGGCTGGCCGCGATAATGCGTTCGACCACCGGCGGGCCGAAGGTCAGGTTCGGCACGAAGTGGTTGTCCATCACGTCGACGTGGGCCATATCGGCGGTGGAGATCGCCGCGAGCTCGCCGCGCAGGTCGGAGAAATCGGAGTTCAGAATGCTGGGATTGATCTGGATTCCCATTGCGGGGCCTTTCCTGGAGGTGTTCGGGTATCAGGCGTCTTTGGCGATGAGCGCCAAGAACATTCCATCGGTGCCGTGGAGGTGCGGCCATAGTTGGGCGGCCCTGCCGCCTGCCAGGGACGCTGAGGCGAATTCGCCGGCCGCGGCACCTGTGACCCGGGCCAGGACATCGGCCGCGTCGAGCAGTCGGGCGCCGGGCAGGACGCGCAGGGCGTCTTCGAGTACGACGGTGGTCTCCGCCGCGTGCGGGGAGCAGGTGGAATAGGCCACGACTCCCCCGACGGCGGTGGCCTCCCAGGCGGCTTCCAGCAGTTCCCGCTGCAGGGGCCCCAGCCCGGCGATATCGGCCGGCCGCCGCCGCCAGCGGGCCTCGGGACGCCGGCGCAGAGCGCCCAGTCCCGTGCACGGCGCGTCGACGAGCACGCGGGCGAACTCGCCTGGGTGCTTGCGGGCGAACTCGCGTCCGTCGGCGTTGACGGTCTTGACGGTCCCGCGCAGCGCGCGGGTGGAATCGCGGACGAGTTCGGCCCTGTGCTTGGAGGCATCGGAGGCGACGACGACGCGGCCGAGCTCGGCGGCCCGCGACCCGATCACCGAGGTCTTGCCGCCGGGGCCGGCACACATGTCGTACCAGCTGGCCCCTGCGGTATCCGCCGGGGCGGGCGCCGCCAGCAGTGCCAGGGCGACCAGCTGGGACCCCTCGTCCTGGACCCGTGCAGTCCCCTCCGCGACCTCGGGGACATCGAGCGGGTTGCCGTGGGACAGTTCAACTCCCAGGGGGCTCAGCCGGGTGGGTGTCCCGACCCTGCGAGCCAGCTCGGCGCGGTCGGCGAGCCCGGGTAGGGCGACGAGGTCGACGGCCGCCGGCGCATTGTCCGCAGCCAGCAGCTCGGCGAGTTCGGCCCGGTCCCTGCCGTGGGCGTGCAGAGCCTGCCGCAGTGCTCGGACGATCCAGGCCGGATGAGAGTATTCCAGGGCCAGGCGACCCATCTCGTCGAGCGAGGTGGATACCAGTGTCAGCCAGTCCTCGCGGGTGCGTTCGCTCACCCGGCGCAGTACCGCGTTGACGATGCCGGTGGCCCTGGGCAGGCGTCGTTTGACGATTGCCACGGTTTCCCCGACCGCCGCGTGGTCGGCGATCCGCATGCTCAGGATCTGGTGGGCACCCAGCCGCAGTGCGGTGCGCACAACGGGTTCCATGGAGCTCATGGTGCGTCCGGCCGCGGATTCGATCACGGCGTCGTAGAAGCCCTGGCCCCGCAGGGTACCGTAGGTCAATTCGGTGGCCAGAGCGGCGTCGGCCGGGCTGAGTCGGGCGTGTTTGAGACGGCGCGGCAGCAGCAGATTGGCATAGGCGTCTTCCTTCTCCACCTCGATGAGGACGTCCCAGGCCACGGTCCGCGCGTCTGCCACGGCCGTCCGGCGGGTCGTCCCGCCTCCGCGGAGGGCGGTTGTGTGATTCCTATTGTTCATCGGCTGCTCTCCTGCTGTGCGGTGGTCCAGTCCGTGGCGGCGAATCTGGCATGGGGATGGCCCCGGAGGAAGTCCGCGGCGGCCATCATCGGCTTCCCGAAGGGCTGGACGCGCTGCACTCGCAGGCTGCCGTCCGCGGTGCCGATGAGCAGCGCCGAACCGTCCGGGGCGGTCTCCCCCGGTGCCAGCCCGCTTGTGGGAGCACACGAGGCGCCGGCGAGTTTCGTCTTCTTGCCCTCAAGCAGGCACCAGGCCCCCGGTGCCGGCGTCACCCCGCGGGCGCGGGCGGCCAGCGCCGATGCGGGCTCGCCCAGGTTGAGGTAGCCGTCGGCCTGGGTCAGTTTGGGCGCCTGGCTGCCGTCGGCCGGCTGTGGCCGGAACCGTGCGGTTCCGGCGGCCAGCTCGTCGAAGGCGCGCACCAGCAGCCCGGCACCGCGCTCGGCGAAGTCCGCCAGGGCCTCCCCTGCGGTCATGGTGCCCAGGGGGTACTCTTCCTGGGCGATGATGTCGCCTGTGTCCAGGCCCGCATCGAGTCGGAACACGGTCGCCCCGGACGTGCTCAGACCGTCCATGATGGCCCGCTGCACGGGGGCGGCGCCCCGGTAGTCCGGCAAAAGCGAGAAATGCAGGTTGAACCAGCCGCCGGGGACCGCCGCCAGGGAGCGCGGACCGGCCAGCGCGCCATAGGCGACCACTGCCACCGCATCCACGGCCAGGGCTGCGATGTCCTCGATGATCTCCCAGCGCAGCCTGTCCGCTTCCAAGACGGTCAGGCCGGCTTCCACAGCGGCGGCCTTGACCGGGCTGGGGGTGAGCACGCGTTTGCGGCCCACCGGTTTGTCCGGTCGGGTCAGCACGGCCACGACTTCGTGGCGCGAGCCCACCAGGGCCTGCAAGGACGGGACAGCGGCTTCGGGGGTTCCGGCGAACAGGATTCTCACCCTGGGATTCTATCGTGGAGGTTCCGAGCCCGGTTCCCGCGCCCCGTTTTCACAGGGCGTCGGGGGCGTCCACCCTGACGCCGGGGAGTTCGGCTCTGGCCAGTGACCTGCTGGAGATCCATGCGGCTGCCGCCTCGGTCAGCGCCGGTGCCTCGACCAGGCTCATCCCCAGTGTCAGCCCGGGCGGGTCGAAGTCGTTGAGTAGTACCGTCGGTTCCCCATAGCGGCGCAATTCGGCCAGCAGCGCCTCGCAGGCCTCACGGGACCCGGAGATCCGCATGGTGCGCACCGCCGGGGGCAGACCCAGCCCGCTGCGCTGCGTGGCCTCGTGCGCGGCCCACTCGACGGGTTCGTAGCGGGTCAGGACCCGCAGCAGGTTCGGGTCGTCGTCGAGTACCAGGGCCCGACCGCCCAGGTGGGCACCGCGCACCAGGGACAGGGCCCGCATCCGCCTGGCGATGGCCCGGTCGGCCGAGCGCAGGCTGGGGCCCGGCCACAGGGAGTCCAGCAGTACCGCTGCCGCATAACCGTCCTCGACGTAGGGCTCGGCACCGGTGGTTGCGACCACGATGACGCGGTCGGGGTCGATGCGGGCCAGGACGGCTCCCCCGCCCGAGGCCAGCACCCGGGTTCCGGGGAAGGCCCTGCCCAGTTGCCGGCGCACGGCGTCGAGGCCGTGGACGACGCTGCGCAGCCGGGTGCCGCCACAGTTGGCACAGCGCATCCGGTCTGCACGGAAACCGCACGCGCGGCAGGCGAACGGCCCGCCCGGCCCCGCTGCGGCCAGGGGCCGTGAGCAGGCGGGGCAGCGGATGATTTCATAGCAGGTGTCGCAGGCGACGACCGGGGCGTATCCCACGCGTGGGACCTGGACGAGGACGGGACCGACGGCCTCCCGGTGGCGGCCCCCCGCAAGGGCCGCCCGGGTGATCTCGAAAGCGCGTTCGGGCAGATTGCTGAAGTCGGCCAGGGACCTGGCCGGGGGCGGCTGGAACACCAGGGGCGCCTGGCTGCGCCGCAGATCGCGCGGCGTGTGCACGTCTCCTATCCACCCTGTCGATACCAGTTGGGCCACTGCGACCGAGCGGGAGTAGTCCAGGAACAGCAGGGCACAACCGGCTGCGCGGACGCGTTCGAGCACGATGGCGCGGGCATGGGGGTATGGGGCGCGCTGCTCCTGGTAGGAGTCGTTGTCGTCGTCGAAGCAGATGATCAGGCCCAGGTCGGACAGCGGGGCGAAGGCCGCGGTCCTGGTGCCGATGACCAACCTGGTCCGGCCGGTCAGTGCGCTGACCCAGGCCGACCAGCGTGCATGGGGGCCCTGTTCGGCGGTGAGCACACAGTGGATCCCGCCCAGGCCAGCCAGATGGCGTTCGAGTTCGGCGAGCTCCCTGGCATCGGGCACCAGCCACAGGACGCTGCGGCCGGCGGCCAGGACGGTCTGTGCGGCCTGCAGACCCGCCCTGGCCCAGCCCGTTCCCGGTGTGGCCCCCGGCATCACGCAATAGGCCGCACGCGGGCCGGCGCCGGCAGCCGGCTGGGCCGTATCCCCGTTCGCCGGGGCGCCGGAGGCCGGACCGACATAGGCTTCGAGGGCCTCGAGGTAATCCTCCCAAGCCGGCGGCGCCGGATCGGGATGGGACAGTGCCGCCGCCGATTCCCGCTCCTCCAAAGCGGTGCAGGCGCTCCGCAGGGCTTCCTCGTCAACCCCTTCCGGGCGGGCCAGGACCGCTTTCTCCGCTGCCGCGTGGCGTGGCGGAATGGCCAGGCGCAACACATCGGGCAGGGTCCCGGCGTAGCGGGTGGCGATCGCCCTGGTCAGCGCCAGCAGGTCCTCGCGCAGGACCGGCAGGGCCGAGACGACGCGCTGCAGCGGTGCCAGTTCGCCGACATGTTCGGTCGTCGCCACCCTGGCCAGGATGAAGCCGGAGACCAGGCGCCCTGCGAAGCGCACCCGCACCCGGACCCCTGGCCGGGCCTCGGCGTCGAACTGTGCGGGTACGCCGTAGTCGAAGGCGTGGGCCAGGTGCGGGTGGACCGTCTCCACCAGCACCCGGGCGACGGGATTCGTGGCCGCCGGCTGCACCGCCCCGCGTAGCTTCGGCGGCTGCGGGCCGAGCAGCTCCGAGACCTCCTCTATCGGATCTGCCTGGTCACCCAGCCTCAGTTGTTCGGACACGCCCGCAGTCTATCCGTAGGGCACTGACACGGGGCCGGGGCCCCAGCCCCGTGTCAGTGCGCGGCCGACAGCCCACAGAATGCCGCGAGACGCACGGCGCGGTCGGTGCGTTCCCAGGTGAAGCCGGGCAGTTCACGACCGAAATGCCCGTAGCTGGCCGTGCGCCGGTAGATCGGTCGTTTCAGATCGAGGGCCTTGATGATCGCCGCAGGGCGCAGGTCGAATTCGTGCTCGATCGCAGCGGTGATGGTGGCCACCGGAACGTGTTCGGTGCCGAAGGCCTCCACATAGAGCCCCACCGGCTCTGCCTTGCCGATGGCGTAGGCCACCTGTACTTCGACCCGATCGGCCAGGCCTGCGGCGACCACGTTCTTGGCCACCCAGCGCATCGCATAGGCTCCCGACCGGTCGACCTTCGAAGGATCCTTACCGGAGAAGGCGCCACCGCCGTGCCTGGCGTATCCGCCGTAGGTGTCGACGATGATCTTCCGGCCCGTCAGGCCGGCGTCACCCATCGGACCACCGACGATGAAGCGGCCCGATGGGTTGATGAGGTATTTCGTTTCGGCCAGGTCCAGGCCCGACTCCGCCAGCAGCGGATCGATCACATGCGTGCGGACGTCCCTGGCCAGTTGGGCCTGGGTGACGTCGGGCGAATGCTGCGTCGACAGGACGACGGTGTCCACGGTCACCGGTGTGTCGCCGTCGTAGCCGATGGTCACCTGGGTCTTGCCGTCGGGCCGCAGATAGGGCAGTGTGCCGTTCTTGCGCACTTCGGTCAGGCGTTCGGACAGCCGGTGGGCCAGATGGATGGGCAGCGGCATGAGTTCGGGCGTGGAGTTGTCGGCGTAGCCGAACATCAGGCCCTGATCCCCCGCGCCCAGGCGGGCGTTCTCATCGTCTGTATCATCGCCGAGCCGGTGTTCCAATGAGGTCGTGACCCCGTCGGAGATATCGCTCGACTGGGAGCCGATGGACACGGAGACGCCGCAGCTGTGACCGTCGAAACCCTTTTCGGAGGAGTCGTAGCCGATCTCGGTGATGATCCCGCGCACCAGGGAAGCGACATCCGCATACCCCTCGGTGGTCACCTCGCCGGCCACGTGCACGAGTCCCGTGGTGACCATCGTCTCAACGGCGACGCGGGCGTCGGGGTCCTGTGCCAGCAGGGCGTCGAGCACGGCATCGGAGATCTGATCGCAGATCTTATCGGGATGGCCCTCGGTGACGGATTCCGAGGTGAAGAGTCGTAGGTTATTCGCAGTCACGGAACTGAAGTCTATCCGGTCACCGTGGGACACACGGCGGAAACGACTTCCTGTGCAACGTTGAGTTTGTCACCGCTGAAGTGGCCCAGTTCGACGGGCTGGCCCGCTTCCCCCTGGCCGAAGAGCACGACTGAGTTGCCGTCGGTTCCGAATGCGCGGCCTGCCGAAACGTCGTTGAACACCAGGAAGTCGGCACCCTTGCGCAGGAACTTCCGCCTGGCGTATTCGAGCGCCGAAACCTCGGCGGATCCGGTTTCGGCGGCGAAGCCGATGATCTTCTGGTCAAGGCCGGCAGCGGTCTTGGCGGCGACGAGTTCGCGCAGCACATCGGGATTCTGCACCAGTCGCAGGGTCAGCCCGTCGTCGCCGTCCTTCTTCATCTTGTGCTCGGCCCGGGTGGCGGGCCGGTAGTCGGCCACCGCGGCGGCCATGATGAGCAGGTCGGACCCGGATTGGGAGTCCAACATCGCGCTGCGCAGTTCGGCAGTCGATTCGACCGGCGTCACGCCGATGTCATCGGGCAGTTCGGCCAGCAGGGCCGCGTCGATGTTCGCGGCCACGAGTTCGACCGCGGCACCGGCCGCCCGGGCTGCGCGTGCAAAGGCGATACCCTGCTTGCCCGAGGATCTGTTGCCGAGGAACCGCACGGGATCCAGCGCCTCACGGGTACCGCCGGCGCTGACGAGGACCCGCCGACCGCTCAGCACGCCGGGCGCGTCCTGCCCGCCGGCGGCGGCCAGGGCGAACTCCACAATGTCCGCCGGCTCCGGCAGCCGACCGGGACCGGAGTCCTTGCCGGTGAGCCTGCCGGAGGCGGGGTCGAGCACGTGCACGCCGCGTGAGCGCAGCACTGCCACATTGTCCACCGTCGCCGGATTGAGCCACATCTCCGTGTGCATGGCCGGTGCCAGCACCACCGGGGCCCGGGTCGCCAGCAATGTGGCGGTGAGCAGATCGTCGGCCCGTCCGGCCCTGATTCTGGCCAGCAGGTCGGCGGTGGCGGGGGCGATCAACACGAGGTCGGCGTCTTGTCCGATCCTCACGTGCTCGACCTCGTCGACCCGCACGAACACGGAGGTCGCCACGGGATGGCCACTGAGTGCCTCCCAGGTGGCGGCGCCGACGAATTCGAGCGCATTGGCCGTCGGAACGACACGGACGCTGTGACCGGCCTCTGTGAGATCACGGAGCACCTGACACGCCTTGTAGGCGGCGATTCCGCCGCCTACGCCGAGCACGATTTTCATCTCAGCGTGAGGCTTCTCACGGCTGTTCGAAGTCGGGGAGGTCGTCGATGCCGACTTCCGGGACCTCGGGGACGACCGGGGCGGCGAAGTCGGCCTCAGTGGCCTCCCGCATCTGCACCTTGCCCTCGTCGATCTCGCGCAGCGCGATCGACAACGGCTTCTCATTGGGTTCCGGGGTGACCAGCGGACCGACGTTCTCCAGCATGCCGTCCTGCAGCTGGGCGTAGTAGGCATTGATCTGGCGGGCACGACGCGAGGATTCGATCACGAGTTCGTACTTCGAGTCCACCCGCTTGAGCAGATCGTCGATCGGCGGATTGGTTACGCCCTCAGGCTGAACAGACACTCATTCTCCATCTTCAAGTTGTGTTGCGCGCTCCCGCTGGTTCGGGATACCCATCAATTCTACTAGTTCGCGAGCGGCAGTGGAAACATCGTGGTTGACGATGGTGTGATCGAACTCGGATTCAGCTGCCAATTCGGTCTGCGCCGTTTCCAGGCGCCTGGCCCGTTCCTCCGGGCCCTCCGTACCACGGCCCACCAGCCGACGGACGAGTTCGTCCCAGCTGGGCGGGGCGAGGAAGACATACCGCGCATCGGGGCGCCGCAGTTTGACCTGCCTGGCGCCCTGCAAATCGATCTCCAACAGGGGCGAACGGCCCTGTGCCAGTGCCTCGTCCAGTGGCGCAGAGGGCGTCCCATAGCGGTTGCGCCCGTGCACCGTCGCATACTCCAACAGTCCACCGTCGGCGATCATCCGGTCGAACTCCTCATCGGAGACGAACCAGTAGTGGACACCGTCGACCTCACCGGGCCGGGGGTCGCGGGTCGTCGCCGAGACCGAAAAGTACACCTCGGGGAAATGTTCCCTGATATAGGCGCTCACGGTACCCTTGCCCACTGCGGTGGGCCCTGCCAGGACTGTCAGTCTGTTATCCACTACTCGCCGAATTTCTCCAATAGTGCTGCCTTCTGATGTTTGCCCAGACCACGCAACCGGCGGGACTGGGCGATCCCCACTTCTTCCATGAGGACCACCGCACGGCGATCGCCCACTCCGGGAAGGGAACGCAGAAGATCGTACACCCGCATCTTCGACAGCGCGTCATCGCCGCCGGCCCGCCCGAGCACTTCGCCCAGGCGCAGCCTGCCCGACTTCAGATCCGTCTTGACATCGGCCCGTGCCTGGCGGGCGGCGAAGGCCTTGTCGAGGGCGGCTCTGCGCTGTTCATCGGTGAGGGGTGCAAGTGCCATGTCAGTCCTTCATTGGATCGGGGAATAGCGGGGATAGCGCCATCCTAAGCCAACGAAGCGCTCACTTGTGCAATCCGGTCCACAATGCGGGCCGGCTCCGGACCAGCCTGCGAGACACCGCGCGAGACGTTGACGAGCACCCGGCCCTCCTTCCAGGAACGGCCGAAGACCTCGTCGAGTTCTGCCGGGCCGGCTCCCTGGGCGCCCACTCCGGGGCTGAGGATCGGTCCGTTGAACTCCCCCAAGTCGATGTCCAGCCGGCGCGCGGCCGAACCGATGGTCGCACCGACCACCAGGCCGAACTGCGCCCGACCCGACTTCTCGTTCTCCGCATGGACCCTGGCCACCACCTCGGCCGCCACGGAGGCGCCCGAGGCAGTACGGGCGTGCTGGAATACCTCCGCCCGCGGGTTCGAGGTCAGGGCGAGCACGAACAGGCCTGCACCCGTCTCCCTGGCCACGGCGAAGGCCGGTTCCAGGGAGTCCATGCCCAGATAGGGCGAGACCGTCAGTGCATCGCAGGCCAACGGAGCTCCCTGGCGCAGATAGGCATCCGCGTAGCCGGCCATCGTCGAACCGATATCGCCGCGTTTGGCGTCGAGCACGCTGAGCATCCCGGCCGCCCGGATCCTGGCCTGGATCCGCTCGAGCTCGGCGATCCCGGCGGAGCCGAAGCGTTCGAACAGCGCCGACTGCGGTTTGAGCAGGCCAACGCGCCCGATGCAAGCGTCCACCAGGACGTCGGCGAAGGCCCCGGCCCCGGCCGCGGTGTCCGGCAGCCCCCAAGCGGCCAGGGAGGCCGGGTGGGGATCGATCCCCACACACAGCGGCGAGGCAGCCACGGCCGCGGGCCAGGCCGCGGCGAAATCGATATCGGTCATCTCAGTTGAAGCCCCAATCCTGCAGGGACCGCACGTCGAAGTCGCCCGCCTGGGAGGCCTCGATCGCGGTGACCGCTGCGGAGAACTCCGCGACGGTCGTCATCAGCGGCAGGGCCGCCGCGACGGCGGCCGCACGGATCTCGTAGCCGTCGGCGCGCTCCGCCCGGCCGGCCGGCACATTGACAACGAGGTCGATCTGGCCCTCCTCGATCTCATCGAGGATCGTCCGCTCGGCCTCACCTGCATCGTGCCACTTGGCCAGCGTCTGACTCGGAATGCCATAGCGGGAGAGCACCGCGGCGGTGCCGGAGGTGGCGACGATCTCGAAGCTCATGTCGACCAGCTGTTTGACCGGCAGCACCGTCGAGCGCTTCTCCCGGTCCGCCACGGAGACGAACACGCGGCCACTGGTCGGCAACTTGGAGCTGGCAGCCAGCTGGCCCTTGGCGAAGGCGACGGGGAAGGTCGGGGCAATGCCCATGACCTCACCGGTCGAGCGCATCTCCGGCCCCAGGATCGAGTCGACGACCTTACCGTCGACCGTGCGGAACCGGCGGAAGGGCAGGACCGCCTCCTTCACCGAGATCGGGTGGTCCAGCGGCAGGTGCGAACCATCGGATTCGACGGCCAGCACAGTACCCCGCAGATCGGCGATCGAGCCGCCGATCGCGATGAGTGCCGCGGCCTTCGCCAGCGGATGCCCGGTGGACTTCGAGACGAAGGGCACCGTGCGCGAGGCACGCGGATTCGCCTCGATGACGTAGAGGACGTCGGCTGCCACGGCGAACTGGATGTTGAGCAGACCGCGCACCCCCGTGCCCTCCGCGATGACCCGGGTGGCGTGCCGCACGCGTTCGAGCACGTGCTCCCCCAGGGTGATCGAGGGCAGGGTGCACGAGGAGTCGCCGGAGTGGATGCCGGCTTCCTCGATGTGCTCCATGATGCCGCCGATGTAGAGGTCGGTGCCGTCGAACAGGGCGTCCACGTCGATCTCGATCGCGTCCTCGAGGAACCGGTCGACCAGCACGGGCCGATCGGCCGAGACCTCGGTGGCCGACTCCATATACGACTTCAGCTGCTCGGTCGAGTAGACGATTTGCATACCGCGCCCACCGAGCACATAGGAGGGGCGCACCAGCACGGGATAGCCGATCTCCAGGGCGATCCGCTCCGCCTGGGCATAGGTCGTGGCAGTGCCGTGCTTGGGCGCCAGCAGTCCGCCCTCGTCGAGCACCCGGCCGAATTCTCCGCGGTCCTCGGCCAGGTCGATGGCCTCGGGCTGAGTGCCCAGCACCGTCACACCCGCGGCCTTGAGCCGGGAGGCCAGACCCAGCGGGGTCTGCCCGCCCAGGGTGCACACGATGCCGGCGACGGGCCCTGCCTGCGACTCCGCGTGGTAGACCTCCATCACGTCCTCGAAGGTCAGCGGTTCGAAGTACAGGCGGTCGGCGGTGTCGTAGTCGGTCGACACGGTCTCCGGATTGCAGTTGACCATGATCGTCTCATAGCCCGCATCCCGCAGTGCCATGGTGGCGTGGACACAGGAGTAGTCGAACTCGATGCCCTGCCCGATCCGGTTGGGTCCCGAACCCAGGATGATGACGGCCTCGTGCTCGCGCGGGGCGACCTCGCTGGTGGCGTCATAGCTGGAGTAGTGATAGGGCGTGTGGGCGGCGAACTCGCCGGCGCAGGTGTCGACGGACTTGAACACCGGGCGCAGACCCAGCGCATGGCGCACCCCGGTGACCACCGCTTCGTCCAGATTGCGCAGGGCGGCGATCTGCCGGTCAGAGAAACCGTGGTTCTTGCCCAGCTCGATGACCTCGCGGGTCAGTTCGTCCGCCTGTGCGATTTCGCCGGCGACCTCGTTGATCAACTGGATCTGGTCGAGGAACCACGGGTCGATATCACAGGCCTCATGAACCTCGGGCACCGTCATGCCGGAGAGCAGTGCGCGCTGCACCGTCTGGATGCGGGTCGTCGTCGAATGTCCCAGCTTGCGCACGACATCGGCGCGCACCGCGGGATCTGCCAGGTCGAAGCGGATGTCGAAGCGGAACTCCGAGCCCTTCTGCTCAAGAGAGCGCTGGGCCTTCTGGAAGGCCGTGGTGAAGTTGCGCCCCAGGGCCATCGCCTCGCCAACGGACTTCATGGTCGTCGTCAGCGTCTCATCGGCTGCGGGGAACTTCTCGAAGGCGAAGCGCGGGATCTTCACCACGACGTAGTCCAGGGTCGGCTCGAAGCTGGCCGGGGTGACCTCGGTGATGTCGTTCTTGACCTCGTCGAGCGTATAGCCGACTGCCAGGCGGGCCGCGATCTTGGCGATCGGGTAACCCGTGGCCTTCGACGCCAGGGCCGATGAACGGGAGACCCTGGGGTTCATCTCGATGACGACGATGCGGCCCGTGTCCGGGTCGATCGCGTACTGGATGTTGCAGCCGCCGGTGTCGACGCCGACCTCGCGGATGACGGCGATACCGATATCGCGCAGTTTCTGGTATTCGCGGTCCGTCAGGGTCAGTGCCGGGGCGACCGTCATGGAGTCGCCGGTGTGCACGCCGACGGGGTCGATGTTCTCGATCGAGCAGATGACGACCACATTGTCATTGCGGTCGCGCATGAGTTCGAGCTCGTATTCCTTCCACCCCAGGATGCTCTCTTCGAGCAGCACTTCGGTGGTCAGGGAGTCGTGCAGGCCGTCGCCGGCGATCCGGCGCAGATCGGATTCGTTGTAGGCCATGCCCGAGCCCAGACCGCCCATGGTGAAGGACGGCCGGACCACCATCGGATACCCCAGATCACCGGCGGCCGCCAGGCAGTCCTCCATGGTGTGGCAGATGCGCGAACGGGCGACCTCGGCGCCGATGCCCTCGACGATCTCCTTGAACTTCTGCCGGTCCTCGCCGCGGTTGATCGCGTCGACGTCGGCGCCGATGAGTTCGACGTCGTACTTTTCCAAAGTGCCGGCTTCGAACAGGTTGATCGCAGCGTTGAGCGCGGTCTGGCCGCCGAGCGTGGGCAGCAGGGCGTCGGGCCGCTCCTTGGCGATGATCTTCTCGATCACCTCGGGGTCGATCGGCTCGACATAGGTCGCATCGGCGACTTCCGGGTCCGTCATGATCGTGGCGGGATTGGAGTTGACCAGGATAACGCGCAGGCCCTCCTGTTTGAGGACGCGGCACGCCTGGGTTCCGGAGTAGTCGAACTCGCAGGCCTGGCCGATGACGATGGGCCCGGAGCCGATCACCATGACCGAGTGCAGATCTTTACGAATGGGCAAGAAAAAACTCCTTATTCGGCCGCGGTCTTGGCGGTGGTGGTCATGAGGTCGACGAAGCGGTCGAACAGGCCGCGCGAATCGTGCGGGCCGGCCGCGGACTCGGGGTGGAACTGGACCGAGAAGGCCGGGATGTCAAGGCAGCGCAGGCCCTCCACCACATCGTCGTTGAGCCCGATGTGGCTGACCTCGACCCGCCCGAAATCGGCGTTCGCCGGTGCGGTGACGACCTCGTGCAGGGGCGCGTCGACCGCGAAGCCGTGGTTCTGTGCGGTGATCTCGACGCGCCCGGTGGCGGTGTCGAGCACCGGCTGGTTGACGCCGCGGTGGCCGAAGCGCAATTTGTAGGTGCCGAAGCCCAGGGCCCTGCCCAGCAGCTGGTTGCCGAAGCAGATGCCGAAGAACGGGATACGATGGGCCAGCACCTCGGTCAGCACCTCGATCTGCGCGGTGGCCGTCTCCGGGTCACCGGGTCCGTTGGAGAAGAACACCCCGTCGGGGCCCAGCTCCTGCAGCTTCTCGAAGGGGTAGTCCGCCGGCACCACGTGGACCTCGATGCCGCGTTCTGCCAGCTGCTGCGGGGTCATGGCCTTGATCCCGAGGTCGTAGGCCGCGACCGTGAACTTCTTGGGTCCCACCGCTTCGACGATGTACGGCTCGTCGGTGGAGACCTCGTCGGCCAGCTGAGCGCCGGTCATCGCCGGGGTCTCGCGCACGATCGTGAGCAGCTCGCCGACCGGGCGGCCGGCGTCCTCACCCGAGAAGATGCCGACGCGCATCGCGCCGGCCTCGCGCAGGTGCAGGGTCAGTGCGCGGGTGTCGACATCCTGGATCCCGACGATGTCCAGCCTGCGCAGCCGGGCCTCGAGGTCCTCGGTGGCGCGCCAGTTCGAAGAGATCCGGGCGGCATCACGTACGACGTAACCGGCGACCCAGTACTTCAGCGATTCGTCGTCGACGTCGTTGACCCCGGTGTTGCCGATGTGCGGAGCAGTCTGCACGACCACCTGTCGGTGGTAGGACGGATCGGTCAGCGTCTCCTGATAACCGGTCATCGCGGTGACGAAGACGGCCTCGCCCAGCCCACGGCCGGTAGCGCCATAGGCGTGTCCGGCGAACGTCGTGCCGTCCTCTAAGACGAGGATTGCCTTGGGGCGGTCCAATAAGCTCATGCGTGATGTCCAATCAGTTCGTCTACCGCGGCGATCGCGGGCTTGGTCTGTGCGTGTTCCCTGGGCCGGAAACCGGTGTCGACACGGGTCCCTCCCAGATTCCAGCGGATGATGATGAGGCCGTCGCGCTCGACGAATTTGCCGATCATGCCCGATCCGGCATGTGCCTGTTCCACGGCGGCCGCGGGGATGAAGATGTCATCGGCGCCCTCGCGCTCGATCGCCACGCCCTGGTCGCCGACGAACAGGGCACCGTTCGTCCGCACCCCCAGGGCGTGCACATTGATCCGCTCCAGGTTCTCCCCCGCGTGTGTGGTGGCGACGTACATGCCGGGCACCGGGGTCAGCTCGGCGGTGTAGCCGGCCGGCGGCGCAGCCGGCGCTGCGATCCCCGCCTGCCGGTGCTGCCGACCCCGCCAGCCCCAGTACATGAGGCCGAAGACGCCGACGACGACGATCAGGATGACGATGCTCGGGGTCAGGCGATCCATGCGCCGTCCCCGGCAGCCGGATGCGGCTGTGCCAACTGCCCGTCGGCGACGACCCTGGTCCCGTAGAGGAAGGTGTCGACGATCCGGGTGGAGACCTCCACGCCCTTGAACGGATTGTTCCGGCCCAGCGTCGCGTGGCCGGCCGGATCGATCCGGTGCGGGGCCCGCGGATCCACCAGAACAAGGTTGGCGGGCTGCCCGACGGCCAGTGAACCGTGCGCGGTGAGACCGGTGATCTGGGCCGGCCGGGTACTCATCACCCTGGCGACGTCCTCCCAGCCGAAGTCGTAGTCGGCCATGGCCTCGACCACGATCGGCAGAGCGGTCTCCATCCCGACCATGCCCATCGCCGCGGCGGTCCATTCCGAACACTTGTGTTCGGCCGGATGCGGTGCGTGGTCGGTGCCGATCACGTCGATCGTCCCATCGGCCAAGCCGGCGCGCACGGCATCGACATCGCGTTGGGTGCGCAGTGGCGGGTTGACCTTGTAGACGGGGTCATAGCTGCGAACCAGCTCATCGGTCAGCATCAGGTGGTGCGGGGTGACCTCCGCGGTCACCCGCACCCCGCGGGCCTTGGCCCAGCGGACGATGTCCACGGACCCGGCGGTCGAGAGGTGGCAGACGTGCAGGCGGGAACCGACGTGTTCGGCCAGCAGGACGTCGCGGGCGATGATCGCCTCCTCCGCCACCGCGGGCCACCCCGGCAGGCCCAGCTCGGCAGAGACGACGCCCTCGTTCATCTGCGCGTCCTCCGTCAGCCGGGGATCCTGGGAGTGCTGGGCGATGATCCCGTCGAAGGACTTCACGTATTCCAGCGCGCGGCGCATCAGCTGGGAGTCCGAAACGCACTTGCCGTCATCGGAGAACATCCGCACCTGTGCCGCGCTCGCGGCCATGGCGCCGAGTTCGGCCAGCTGGGCGCCGTCCTGGCCCAGTGTTACAGCGCCCACCGGACGGACCTCCGTGAACCCGGCGGAGCGGCCCAGCCGCCATACCTGTTCGACCACCCCGGCGGAATCGGCGACCGGCTGGGTGTTGGCCATCGCGTGGACGGCCGTGTAGCCGCCGCGTGCGGCGGACTGCGAGCCGGTCAGCACGGTCTCAGCGTCTTCCTTGCCCGGCTCGCGCAGATGCGTGTGCATGTCGACCAGGCCGGGCAGGGCGACCAGGCCGGCCGCCTCGACGACGGTATCGGCCGATTTCGAGGCCTCGGGCGTCGGTTCGCTCAGGCGGCCGTCGACGATCAAGAGATCACGTGCGGCGCCTCCGAGTACGGACGCACCGCGGATCAGTGTGCTGCTCATGCGTGTGGCTCCTCCATCGGGTTGACGACTGCGGCGGGGTCGGGGCCCCGGCCGGTCAGAAGTTTGTACAGTGCCGCCATGCGCACGGACACGCCGTTGGCGACCTGGTCGCGCACCACCGCGCGGGGCGAGTCGGCTGCCACTGCGCAGATCTCGAATCCCCGGTTCATGGGCCCGGGGTGCATAATCGCCGTGTGTTCCCCCAGGTCGGCGTACCGGCTCGGGGTCAGACCCCACATCCGCGAATATTCGCGCGGGTTGGGGAAGAACGCCGCGTGCATGCGCTCCAGCTGGACGCGCAGCATCATCACCGCGTCGAAATCACGTTCGGCCAGCGCCTGGTCGAAGTCGTAGTAGATCTCGACGGGCCAGGATTCCACGCCCCAGGGCAGCAAGGTGGGCGGGGCGATGAGGGTTACTCGGGCCCCCAGGGTGACCAGCAGGTGCACATTCGAGCGGGCGACACGCGAATGCAGAACGTCGCCGACGATCGCGATCCTGGCACCGGCCAGGTCGGTTCCCCGCGTCCCGGACCCTGCGGACAACGGCCCGGAGGCCGGCGCGCCGGTCAGGACGCGGCGCAGGGTGAAGGAGTCCAGTAGTGCCTGGGTGGGGTGTTCATGCGTACCGTCACCTGCGTTGAGGATGGGCAGGTCGATCCAGTCGCTGGCCGCCAGCCGGTGCGGGGCGCCGGATCCGGGGTGGCGGATGACAACTGCGTCTGCACCGATCGCGGCGAGCGTCTGCGCGGTGTCCTGCAGGCTCTCGCCCTTGGACACCGAGGAGCCCTTGGCCGAGAAGTTGATGACATCGGCGGAGAGCCGTTTGGCGGCGGCTTCGAAGGACATCCGCGTGCGGGTCGAGTCCTCGTAGAACAGGTTGACCACTGTGCGGCCGCGCAGTACGGGAAGTTTCTTGATCTCACGGGCCTGGGCGGCAGACATCTCCTCGGCGATGTCGAGCAGTTCGACGGCCTCGGCGCGGCTGAGATCTTTGGTCGACAGCAGATGACGCATCAGGCGGCACCCCCTGTGATGATCACCGAATCGGCTCCGTCGATCTCCTGTAGGGTCACCGAGACCCGTTCGTCGGTCGAGGTCGGCAGGTTCTTGCCCACGTGATCGGCGCGGATCGGCAGGGCCCGGTGGCCGCGGTCGACCAGGACCGCCAGGCGCACCGCGGCTGGCCGACCGATATCGGTCAGGGCGTCGAGTGCCGCGCGGATGGTCCTGCCGGAGTAGAGCACGTCGTCGACCAGGACGACTGTGCGACCGTCGATGCTCCCGGGGATCGAGGTGGGTTCGGGGGCGCGCAGCCGGCCCGTGCGCAGATCGTCACGATACATCGTGACGTCGAGGCTGCCGACGAGTTCGGTGGCTTCCACCGTGGGCTCGATCTGGGCGATCCGCTCGGCCAGCCGGTGGGCCAGCGGGACCCCGCGGGTGGGGATTCCCAGGATCAGCAGGCCCTGGGCACCCTTGTTGTTTTCCACGATTTCGTGGGCGATGCGTGTGATGGCCCGCGAGATCTCGGTCTCGTCGAGCACGGTTCGTGTGCGCATGCGTCCCCCTTCTCCGCCTCACGGGACGGTGCTTAAAGGAGTAGATACGCCTCTACTATAGCGAGGTCCCGGTGTGCCCGGGGCATCCCCGGACACACGTGTGTCCGATCCCATAGCCCAGCGCCACTGGGAGGGGGCTCAAGGACGCAGCAGCTCGGCCGCGTCCGGCAGCGAGGCCACCACCCGATGTGCTCCGGCGGCACGCAGATCCGCCCCGGAGAAAACCGTGGACAGACCGATCACGTAGCCGCCGGCGGCGACGCCGGCCTTAACGCCCGAGGGAGAGTCCTCCAGGACCGCGAACCGTCGACTGGGCGGGTCGAAGGAGGCCGCGGCCGCACGATAGACATCCGGAGCCGGCTTCGGCTGCGGCATGTCCATCCCGCTGAACACATGGGCCGCATGGAACACCTCGTCCAGGGCCGTCCGACGCAATTGCATATCGAGTTTGCCCCGCGGGGAGTTCGAAGCCACCCCGACCCTCCCCTTGAACCGGCGCAGGGCCGCGGCGAGCATCCCCGCCACGCCGTGCATGGGACTCAGCCGCGCGGCCAGCTCGGCATCGCGGCGGGCCCGGTAGGTTTCAACCCAGGAGGCGTCCGGCCGGTCTCCCTGCGCTGCGAAGTGCTCGGTGACGATCTTCACGGTGTCGGGCAGAGCGTGTCCGACGAAGGTCCGGTGTGCCTGGTCCTGGCTCATCGCCCAGCCCAGCTCACCGATCACCTCCCTGAGCACCTCATTGGCGATGGTCTCCGAATCGACCAGCACTCCATCGCAGTCGAAGACCATCGCATCGCAGTCGCGCAGTTCGACCATGGCGGCTCAGGCCTCCAGCTTGCGGATCCGGTCGAGCACGCCGTTGATGAACTTCGGGGAGTCATCCGTCGAATACTGCCTGGCCAGGGACACCGCTTCGTCGATCGCGGTCTTGGCATCCACGGAATCGTTGAACAGGATCTCCCACAGGCCCATCCGCAACAGGGCCCGGTCCACCGCCGGCAGTCGGTCGAGTTCCCAGCCCTGCGCGTGCGTCGCGATGAGTTCGTCGATCTCATCGCGGTGGCTGACCACCCCGTCGACGATTTCGACCGCATAGGGCTTCATCGGGTAATCGGGGTCGTGCGACCGCAGCTGTGTCAGCTCTGCTTCGTCCATTGCCCGCTGTTCGGACTCGAAGAGGATCTCGAGTGCCCGGCGGCGGGCCCTGCTGCGCGAACTCACTCCTTGACGCGCCCCAGGTAGTCACCCGAACGGGTGTCGACGCGGACCTTAGTGCCCTCTTCGAGGAACAGCGGCACCTGGATTTCATATCCGGTCTCCAGCGTCGCCGGCTTCGATCCACCGGTGGAGCGGTCGCCCTGCAGGCCGGGCTCGGTGTGGGAGATGACCAGTTCCACCGCGGCGGGCAGTTCGATGGCCAGCGGGGTGCCCTCGTGGAAGGACACCTGCACGATCTGGTTCTCCAGCATGAAGTTGGCCGCATCCCCGACCAGCTCCGGGCTCAGGTTGACCTGGTCGTAGTCCTTGGCGTCCATGAAGACGTAGTCGGTACCGTCGTTGTACAGGTACTGCATGTCACGGCGGTCGACGGTTGCGGTTTCGACCTTGGTACCGGCGTTGAAGGTGCGGTCGATGATCTTGCCCGAGAGCACGTTCTTGATCTTGGTGCGCACGAAGGCCGGTCCCTTACCGGGCTTGACGTGCTGGAACTCCAGCACCTGCCACAGCTGGTTGTCCAGGTTGAGAACCAGGCCGTTCTTCAAATCGTTGGTCGTTGCCACAGATTTTCCCTTTGTCTAGTGGGTAGGATTCGGAAAGACAATCCGCTCAAGTCTAGCAACTGTTTTACAGTCGCCGCGCCGGGGCGTCAATCCCAATCGTCTGATACGCGGTGAACAGCAGGCTGGGGTCCGGGTTCTCCAGCAGTTTCGGCCTGCCCAGGTCTTCGAGCACGATGAAGCGCATGAGCGAACCGCGGGACTTCTTGTCCCGCCGCATGGTCTCCAACAGCTGCGGCCATTTGTCCCCACGGTAGCCCGTGGGCAGCCCCAGATGTTCCAACAGCGCACGCAGCCGGTCGACGAGCGCGGGGTCGAGGTTCTTCGTCAGGGTGCTCAGTTCGGCCGCGAAGACCATACCGACGGCCACGGCGGCCCCGTGGCGCCACTGATAGCGCTCCTGCCGCTCGATCGCGTGCGCCAGCGTATGTCCGAAGTTGAGGAATTCGCGCCGACCGGATTCTTTGAAGTCCTCCCCGACGATGGCGGCCTTGACCGCAATCGCACGGCGCACCACTTCTGCCAGCACGGGCCCGTGCGGATCCTTGATCTGCTCGAGACTGTGCCCTTCGAGCAGATCAAGGATGACGGGGTCGGCGATGAAGCCGCACTTGACGGCTTCGGCCAGCCCGGTGAACAGTTCGTGATCCGGCAGGGTGGCCAGGGTGTCCAGATCGGCCAGAACGCCCGCGGGCGAATGGAAGAAGCCCACCAGGTTCTTGCCCTCGGCGGTGTTGATCGCGGTCTTGCCTCCGACCGCCGCGTCCAGCATGCCCAGCACCGTGGTCGGGATGTTGACATAGCGGATGCCGCGCAGCCAGCTGGCCGCGACGAACCCGCCCAGATCGGTCACGGCTCCTCCGCCGACGGCGACGATCGCGTCCGAGCGGGTGAAGTCCGACTGCCCCAGGATCTGCCAGCAGAACGCGGCCACCTGGACGTGCTTGGCCTCCTCGGCATCGGGGATCTCGGCGGCCAGTGCCTCGAATCCCGCCGCCTCGAGGTCATCGCGCACGACCTCACCGGTGGTCCGCAGGGCGCGCGGGTGGATGACGAGCACCTTCTTGACCCGGGCGCCCAGGAGCTCGGGCAGCTGCCCGAGCAATCCGTGGCCGATCCGCACGGGATAGTCCCGCTCGGCATGCACGTCGATCTGGATGGTTTCGCTCATGAGTTCAGTCCTCTTCCCCGGTCGGCTCGGCCGACCCTTCCAATGGCACCCCGGCGGCAGCGCCGAGGTCCCCGTAGCGTTTGAGATCCTCGGCCCGTTGCATCCCGGCGACGATGTCGACGATTCGGTTGACGATCGTCGAGGGCGGATCGTTCGTGGCCGAAACGCTCAGCGTCGCGACCGAGCGGTACAGGGGCGCACGCTCGGCCTGCAGCCGTTCGAAGGCCTGCAGCCTGTCCGCGGCGTCGTCGAGCAGTGGCCGGCGCGAACCGCCCAGCCGTTCCAGGGCGGTCTGTGCATCGATGACGATGTTGACGACCTTGATCGCCGGGTGCTTCAGCTGTGCGCGAGTGCCCGGGTTCAGAATGGCCCCGCCGCCCAGGGAAACGACCCCGGGTCCGTCGAGCAGGCCGCGCAGGGCCCGGCGGACCACCTCGCGTTCGATCTCCCGGAACCGGGCCTCGCCGCGCTCGGTGAAGATCTCCTGGATCGGGCCATAGCGGTCGACGATCCGCTGATCCGTGTCGATCAACGGGATGTCGAGCCGATCGGCCAACAGCCGGCCGATCGTCGACTTCCCCGCGGTCGGCGGACCGATCAGCGCCAGTCTGGCCCCGGCGGCCGGCAGCGGGTCCACCGGTGCGGCCGGGCGCGGCAGGGGCCCCTCCTCCGGTGGTACCATCACGAACCCAGCAGCCTGGGGTCGAGGGAAGCGCGGTAGGAGTCGAGGTTCCGGGAGACCTCGGCCACCGAGTCGCCGCCGAACTTCTCCATCACGGCTTCGGCGAGGACCAGGGCGACCATCGCCTCGGCCACGACGCCGGCGGCCGGGACCGCACACACATCGGAGCGCTGGTGATTCGCCTTCGCGGCCTCCCCCGTGCTCACATCGACCGTGCGCAGGGCGCGGGGGACGGTGGCGATGGGCTTCATTCCGGCTCGCACGATGAGTCGCTCGCCGGTCGACATCCCGCCCTCGGTGCCACCGGCACGGTTGCTCGAACGGGCCAGGCCACCGCCGTCGACCAGGATTTCGTCGTGGGCGGCGGAACCGCGTCGGCGCGTCGTGTCGAAGCCGTCGCCGATCTCCACGCCCTTGATCGCCTGGATGCCCATCAGGGCTCCGGCCAGGCGGGAGTCGAGCCTGCGGTCCCATTGGATATGCGAACCCAGGCCGATCGGCAGGCCGTCTGCGATGACCTCGACGACCCCGCCGACGGTGTCCCCCGCCTTCTTCGTTGCGTCGATTTCCTCGATCATCCGTGCGGAGAGTTCGGAGTCGAAGCAGCGCACGGGATCCGCATCGAGCGCCGGGACGTCGGCGATCCTCGGCCGCGGCAGGTCCCGTCCTCCGTCAACGGGGCCGATGGCCACGGTGTGCGAGAGCACCGTGATGCCCAGCTCGGCCAAGAACCGCTGCGCCACAGCGGCCAGCGCCACCCGCATCGCGGTTTCCCTGGCCGAGGCGCGTTCCAGAATCGGGCGGGCTTCGTCCCAGCCGTACTTGAGCATCCCGACCAAGTCGGCATGACCGGGCCGCGGCCGGGTCAGCGGCGCATTGCGCGCCTGCTCGGCCAGCACCTCGGCGGGTACCGGATCGGCGCTCATCACCTCCTGCCATTTGGGCCACTCGGTGTTGCCGACCTCGATGGCGATCGGCGAACCGAGGGTCTCACCGTGGCGCACCCCGCCGAGCATCCGCACCGCGTCGGCCTCGAACTTCATCCGCGCTCCGCGTCCGTAGCCCAGCCGGCGACGGGCCAAAGCCGTCTGGATGTCCTCGGTGGTCACGGGCACGTGCGCCGGCAGCCCCTCGATGATTCCGATCAGAGCCTCACCGTGGGACTCTCCTGCACTCAGCCATCTCAACATGCTTATGAGTCTACAAAAGCGGGGCACCGGCCAGGACCGCCGTCCACGTGCCGATCAGCATATGGGGGCCGTACGCCAGGCTTCCGCCGGGGCGGGTGCGGGTGCGCACCCAGCGGTAGAGCAGGAAGACGAGGGCGGAGACATTCATCACGACCAGCGCGGTCAGGGGTGCCCACGGCTCGACCCCCGCGGCCAGCGCGCCCAGCGGCACGGCGAGTTTGACGTCGCCGAGGCCCATCGACTCACCGGCCAGCAACCGGCCCAGGACGGCGATGAACGCGAAGAACAGGCCCAGCCCCACCGCCCCAGCCAGCATCCGCAGGCTCAGGCCGGGGGCGGCCTGCCAGGCCGCTACCGCTGTGACCAGGACCAGGATCGCCAGAGGTCCGACGATCCGATTGGGCAGGCGGTGGACCCGCGCGTCGATCAGGAAGAGCCACCCGGTGGCGCCGGCCAGCACCCCCAGGATCAACACGAGGCAGGTGCGAGTGGCAGTGGTGGATTCCATACCGGTGGACAGGGCCCACGTCACGAGCAGGGACAGCAGCGGTCCCAGGGCGACGGCGCCGAGCAGATACGTCCGTCCCGCGGTGCGCACCCGCAGGGTGTGCGCGGGGTCGGCCAGCAGCCGGGGCAGGCGCCACCCGATCGCCAGGGCCACGATGAGCGAAACGCACACCGACACGGCGCCGGCCGACCCCGGCAGGGTCGTCATCTCAGACCGTGCGCCGGGCGCCGGCGGCGTCCATCGCCGTCCGAATCGCAGTGGCGTCCCCGGCCGGCAGGCCCGCGGCCTCGCGAAAGGCCTGGAACTGGGCGACTGCCTGGTGGACGAGCATCCGGGTGCCCGCCAGGCCACGGGCCCCGCGCTCGGTGAACATCCCCGTGAGATCGAGCGAGCCCACGGCATAGGCCACGTCGAGCACCGCGGTGGATTCCGGCAGCCGGGCCGGCCAATGCCAGGTGTCGGCCGTCAGCACCCCTGCGGGCAGAGTGGAGATCACCAGGTCGGCGGCACCCGGCTGCAGCTGCGCGATCGGCTCCGTGGTGACCTCGGCTGCGCCCAGGCTGTGCAGGAAGTCCGCCAGCGCAGAAGTCCTGCGGGGGTTGCGCCCGTAGACTGCGAAATCCCGCCCGCCGGCCAGGCGCGCCGCCAGGGCAGCCGAACGGGCCGTTGCCCCGGTGCCCACGATGGCGACACGGCCCGGCTGGATTCCGGCCTCGGCCAGGGCACCGACGATCCCCTGCACATCGGTGTTGAGAATGCGCGGACGACTGCCGCCGACCCAGGTGTTCGCGACCCCGGTCAGGGCTGCGGTCTCGTCTACGTCCCAGCCGTGGACGGCGGCGAGCCTGACGAGTTCCTCCTTCAACGGCATGGTCGCCGAGTAGCCCGCGATGTGCGAATCGGCCCCCAGCAGCACGCCCTCGAGTTCGTCCGCAGTGGTCTCCCTGCGGTCGTAGGACCAGTCGTCCATTCCCAGCGCGGCATATGCCGCGGTGTGCAGCAGCGGGGACAGGGAATGGGCGATCGGCGAGCCGAGCACAGCGGCGCGATGCCGGGCCTCAGCCATCCGAGCCGTCCGCTCCGGACCCCGCGCCGGGAGACTGACTGTTGTGTTCGCGCAGCCAGGCCTGGTACTCCTTGACGTTCGCCTGGTGCTCTTTGTAGGTCTTGGCGAACTTGACCTCGCCGGCATCCGGATCGGTCGCCACGAAGTACTGCCAGTCACCGGTGGCCGGCCGCTTGGCCGCCAGCAGCGCCGAGCGGCCGGGACTGCCGATCGGACCCGGCGGCAGTCCCTTGTGCACATAGGTGTTGTACGGGTTCTTGCTCGCGCGCTCCTTGGAGGTGGTCGTCAGATCGCCCCTGGCGCCGAAGATGTAGGCGACCGTCGCATCGGACTGCAAGAGACCGCGGGTCTCACTGGCCTTGCCCATCCGGTTGAGGAAGACGCGCGCCACCTTGGCCTGGGTCGCCGGATCCTCATTCGATTCGACCTGGACCAGGCTGCCCAGGGTCAACAGACGATTGGCGTCATCGTTGTTGATCGCCAGTTCATTGAACTCGCCCTTCGTGCGATCGACCATATCCTGGACCATCGCAGTGGCCGAGCTGTCCTTCTGCACGTCATATGTCGCAGGGAACAGGTATCCCTCCAAGCTGGGGGCCTTGATCTCGAGTCCGTAGTCCCTCGGCGATTTGTCGTCGATGGCGGCGTCGACGTCGTCGGCGTCCAGCCCGGCCGCGACCATCTTCGGCTTGATCTGCTTGATCGTCTGCCCCTCGGCCACGGTCACCCGATTGGCGGCCTGCCCCTTCTGCAGCAGGTCCAGCGCTGCGGCCGAACTCATCTGCTTGTGCATCCGGAAGGTGCCCGCCTGGATCGTGAAGTCGCGTTCCTCGACCAGTTTGAGGAACGGTCGGGCGGCCTGAATGACCTCCTGGTCGACGAGCTGATTGGCCACGGCCCGGGCAGAGGTCCCCTGTTCGATCGTCACGACGACTTCACCGGTTCCACTGCCCTCGTAGTCTGCGTTCGAACCGAATACCTCGCCGAAGGCGCCCTTGGCGGTGAAGACAGCGAACACCCCGCCGCCGAGCAGCAGGACCGCCGCGACGACGATGATCGCGACCATCCGGCGACGTCGGAACTTCCTGCGGCGCTCTCTGGCCCTGCGGGAAGTCCGGGTCTCCTCACCGAACTGGGCGAACTCTTCGTGCAGTGTCACAAGTGGTCTCCCCCAGGTGGCTGGCTTTCGTGCGGCAGCGGATCGCCTGCGGGCGATCCCGTGGTCTTCTCGGCCTCGAGTGCCGATTGCAGGATGACGACGGCGGCCACAGCGTCGACGCGCTCGCGCCGCTGCCGGGAATTCCTGCCCGCCGACTGTAGCATGCGGTGGGCCTCCGTAGTGGTGAAGCGCTCGTCGAACAGGCGGATCGGAACACCCGAGGTTTCCGCTATCAGTCGGGTGAATTCAAGGGCCGTCGCCGCCGACTTGCCCTCCTGCCCGCGCAGGGTCTTCGGCTTACCACAGACGATTTCGATAGGTTCGACTTCGTTAATGAGATCGCGGATCTCCCGCAGCGCGCGTTCGTCCCCATCGCGCCGGTAGACCGTCGCCAGCGGGGTGGCGAGAATCCCGTCGGGGTCGCAGTAGGCGACCCCGACGCGTACGCTGCCGACGTCGATGCCCAGACGTCTGCCCCTGCGGAAACTCACGAATGAGATCCGGCCAGGCGGGCGATCTCCTCCAGAGCCGCAGCGGCGCGGCCGTAGTCGCTGCCGCCGCCCTGGGCGATATCGGGCTTGCCGCCACCGCCTCCGCCGAGGACCGCAGAGGCGGCCCGCACCAACTCGCCGGCCCGCAGACCCAGCGCCTGCGCCGCATCGTTGACCGCGACGACGACCGCGGGCTTGCCAGCGGCATCGCCGATCCCGGCGATCACCGCTGGTTCGGCGCCCAGGCGTCCGCGCACATCGAGGACGAAGGCGCGTACGTCACCTGCATTGGACACGGCCCCCAGATCCGTACCGGAGAACCGGATGCCGGCCACCTCGCGGATGGAGGCGACGGCGGAGGCCGCCTGGCCCAGGACCCGTTCGGAGTTGAGCTTCGCCAGTTCGCGTTCGGTCTCCTTGATCCGCTCCAGGAGTCCCGCGACCCTGGCGGGGACGTCCGCGCCCGGCACGCGCAGCATCTCCGAGACCGAGGACAGAATCGTGCGTTCCTTGGCCAGATCGCGGAAGGCCTGCAGACCGACGCTCGCCTCGATTCGCCTGGTACCCGATCCCACGGAGGATTCGGCGATCACGGAGATCGGCCCGATCTCACTGGTCAGGCCCACATGGGTGCCGGCGCACAGCTCACGCGAGAACGGCCCGCCGATGTTCACCACGCGCACGATTTCCGGGTAGCGCTCACCGAACAGCGCCATCGCACCGGACTTCTTGGCCTCCTCGAAGGGCATGTACTGGTAGTCGACTTCCAGATTGTCGCGGACGGCGACATTGGCCGCGTCCTCGATCTCGGCCCTGGCAGCCGCCGAAAGCGCATCGGGGAAGGAGAAGTCGAAGCGCATATAACCGGGCTGGTTCAGCGAGCCCGCCTGGACGGCATTGGGCCCCAGGATCTCCCTGAGTGCCGCATGGACCAGGTGGGTCGCCGAATGCGCCTGCGCGGAGGCGAAGCGATGGGCCGGATCCACCGCGGCCAAGACGTCGCCGCCGGCGCGCAGCTCGCCCTCGAGCACCTCGACCTTGTGGGCGCGCAGGCCCTTGACGGGGCTCTGCACATCGGTCACACGGGCGGTGAAGCCATCACCGGAGATCAACCCGACGTCCGCGCGCTGGCCGCCGGCCTCGGCGTAGAACGGGGTGGTGTCGAGCACCAGGTCCACGGTGTCCCCGGGCCGGGCGACGTCGACGAACTGCCCAGCGGAGACCAGGCCACGCACCGTGGCGCCCGATTCCAGGGTGTCGTAGCCGACGAACTCCGTCGCCCCGCCGTCGAGCAGTTCGCTGAATGCCGTGACGTCGGCGTGGCCGCCCTTCTTCGATTTGGCATCGGCCTTGGCACGCTGTCGCTGCTGCTCCATCAGGGTCCGGAAGCCCGCCTCGTCGACCTCGACGCCCTGTTCGTGGGCCATCTCCAGGGTCAGGTCGATCGGGAACCCGTGGGTATCGTGCAGGGCGAAGGCCACCTCGCCGGAGAGCTCGTGTCCGCCGTGTAGGTGTGCCACCGACTTATTCAACAGCTCGGTGCCCGATTCCAGCGTGCGCCGGAAGGCCTTCTCCTCAGCATAGGCGACCCGCGAGATCCGCTCGAAGTCGGTCGCCAGTTCCGGATAGGACTCGGCCATGGCATCGCGTGAAACGGGCAGCAGCACGGGCAGGACGGGTTCGCTCACACCCAGCAGGCGCATCGCGCGCACCGCCCGGCGCAGCAGGCGGCGCAGAATGTAACCGCGACCCTCGTTCGAGGGGCGGACCCCGTCGCCGATGATGATGAGAGAGGAACGGATGTGGTCGGCGACCACGCGCATGCGCACATCGTCGTCGTGATCGGCGCCGTAGGTCTTGCCGGCCAGTTCGCAGGCCGCCGCGAGCACGGGATAGACCTCGTCGATCTCGTACATGTTCTCCACGCCCTGTTTGAGGAAGGCGACGCGCTCCAGCCCCATGCCGGTGTCGATGTTCTTCGCGGGCAGTTCCCCCGCGATGTCGAAGTCGACCTTGGTCCGCACGGCCGAGAGCTCGAACTCCGTGAACACGAGGTTCCAGATCTCGATGTAGCGGTCCTCATCGGCCTCCGGGCCGCCCTCGGCTCCATAGGCGGGCCCGCGGTCGAAGTAGATCTCCGAGCAGTACCCACCGGGACCGGGCTGGCCCGTGTGCCAGAAGTTGTCGGCGTTTCCGCGCTTCTGGATCCGCTCGATCGGGATCTCCGACTCCTCGAGCCAGATCCCGATGGACTCTTCGTCCTCGTGGTGGACGGTGACCCACAGCCGTTCGGGATCGAAGCCCAGGCCGCCATCGGCCTCGGGAGTCGACAACAGCTCCCAGGCGTACTGGATCGCCTCGCGCTTGAAGTAGTCGCCGAAGCTGAAGTTGCCGTTCATCTGGAAGAACGTGCCGTGCCGGGTTGTCTTACCCACCTCTTCGATATCGCCGGTGCGCACGCACTTCTGCACGCTCGTCGCACGCGGATAGGGCGCGGGTTCGCGGCCGGACAGGTAGGGGATGAAGGGGACCATACCGGCGATGGTGAACAGGACCGAGGGCTCCGGGCTGATGACCGACGCACTGGGCACGACGGTGTGTCCCTTGGATTCGAAGAATTTCAGCCAACGACGCTTGATTTCAGCGGTCTTCATTCCCAACCTTCCGGTTTTCTTAGCAGGGGGTGCGCCCGAGCGCCGTGGGACCGGCTGCGCGGACACTGTGTCAACACCCGATCGATTCTACGGGATGACACGACCGCCCCGACACCACAGTGGGTGCCGGGGCGGGGTGACGCTACCTGTGCGCGGCGATCAGCGCGAGTAGTGCTCGACGACCAGCTGGACGTCGCAGGTCACGGGGACCTCTTCACGCTTGGGCCGACGCAGCAGCGTGGCCTGCAGGGCTTCGAGGTTCACGTTCAGGTAACCGGGGACCGCGGGCAGCACATCGCGGTGCGCACCGGCGGCGGCGACCTGGAACGGATCCATATCGGCCGAGCGGGTGTGCACGGAGATGGTCTGGCCTTCCTTCACGCGGAAGGAGGGGCGGTCCACGCGCTGGCCGTCGACGCAGATGTGACGGTGCACGACGAACTGGCGGGCCTGGGCGATGGTGCGGGCGAAGCCGGCACGCAGGACCAGGGCGTCCAGACGCATTTCGAGCAGCTCGACCAGGTTTTCACCGGTCATGCCCGGCTGGCGGTGGGCTTCCTTGTAGACCTTGAGCAGCTGGGCCTCGCGGATGCCGTACTGGGCGCGCAGACGCTGCTTCTCCTTCAGGCGGATCGAGTAGTCCGAGTCGTTGCGACGACGGGCACGGCCGTGCTCGCCGGGCGGGTACGGACGACGCTCGAAGTACTTTTCGGCCTTCGGGGTCAGGGCAATGCCGAGGGCGCGCGACAGGCGGACCTGACGGCGCGAACGCGTTGCATGAGACATGTGATGTCTACCTTTCGTATGTGCATTGAGCTTCGACGCCTGTGCTCCACGGGAATCCGCGAGTACTGGGCTCGGCCGGCGTCCAAGCGGCTGTTTCCCAGGGTGGGAAGGCAATGGTCCGGCTCGAGTCAACCGGGCAAGGCCGCCTTTAAGGTGCAGGCACAGCAGTAGACAACTCTACCGCACCCGGACCCGTGCAAGCCGCCTCACCCCTGTGGTTTGCGTCTCGCCTCGATATGGCGCAGGCGCTCGGCCATGTTCCTCTCCGCCCCGTTGCCCGTCGGCCGATAGTAGCGAGCGGCTTCCAGGGACTCCGGCAGATAGTCCTGCGGTGAGATCGAGAAGGGGTAGTCGTGGGAGTATTTGTATCCGTCCCCGTGTCCCAGGGCCGCAGCCCCCGGATAGTGCGCATCGCGCAGATGAGCTGGGACCTCCCCCGCCTTGCCCGCTTTGACATCGGCGATGGCCTCGTTGATACCGGTGTACGAGGCATTGGATTTCGGTGCGGCCGCCAGGTAGACCACGGCCTCGGCCAGGGGGATCCTGCCCTCGGGCATGCCGATGCGCTCCACGGCGGTCTGCGCGGCAACGGCCAGGGTCAGCGCCTGCGGATCCGCCATGCCGATGTCCTCGGCCGCCGAGATCACGATCCGTCTGGCGATGAAGCGCGGGTCCTCACCGGCGACGATCATCCTGGCCAGATAGTGCAACGCGGCATCCGGATCCGAGCCGCGAATCGACTTGATGAAGGCACTGATCACGTCGTAGTGCTGATCCCCTGCCCGGTCGTAGCGGACCATCGCCTGGTCCGCCGCCTCGGCGGTGAAGGCCGCCGTGATGACGGGGGTCCCCTCCCCCTTGGTCCGCGCCTGGGCGATCGCCGCAGCGGCCTCGAGCACGGTCAGGGACCGGCGCGCGTCTCCCCCGGCGATCGCCACGATGTGCTCCCTGGCCTCGTCCTCGAGGACGAAACCGCCGGCCAGTCCCCGGTCGCTTGACACCGCGTGCTCGAGCAGGTGGGAGATGTCCTCGGGCGTCAGGGGTTTGAGTGTGAGCACCAGCGAGCGGGAGACCAGGGGTGCGATCACGGAGAAGGACGGATTCTCGGTGGTCGCCGCCACCAACACCACCAGACGGTTCTCCACGGCCGGCAGCAGGGCATCCTGTTGCGCCTTGGAGAACCGGTGGATCTCATCGAGGAACAGCACAGTGGTGCGCCCGTGCAGGTCCCGTTCGTTGCGCGCGTTCTCCACCACGCGGCGCACGTCCTTGACCCCGGCTGTGATCGCGGAGAGCTCCACGAAGCGCCGGTCCCCGGCATGGGAGATGACGTGCGCCAGGGTGGTCTTGCCCACGCCCGGCGGACCCCACAGGATCACGGAGGACGCGCCCGCCTTCGAACCGGCCTGTGCGCCGGCCAACTGCTGCAGTGGTGAACCGGGGAACGTCAGGTGTTCCTGGCCGACCACCTCGTCCATGGTCCGCGGGCGCATCCGCACCGCCAGCGGGTCCAGTGCGGATCCGGAGCCGGCGAAGGCCGGGGACGGCGATTCGTCGTCCCCGGCCTCCTGGTTGAACAGGTCCGCCACGATGGGTGTCAGTCCTCTTCTTCTGCGACGTAGTCCACGCCGGCTTCCTTGCGCTGGTGCTCGGTGATCGCACCGGGTGCATCGGTCAGCGGGTCGTAGCCGCCACCGGACTTCGGGAAGGCGATGACGTCGCGAATCGAATCGGAGTGGGTCAGCAGCGAGACGATGCGGTCCCACCCGAAGGCGATGCCGCCGTGCGGCGGGGCGCCGAAGGCAAAGGCGTCGAGCAGGAAGCCGAACTTCTCACGCGCCTCGGCCTCGGAGATGCCCATCACCTTGAACACGCGCTCCTGGATGTCCGGGCGGTGAATACGGATGGAACCGCCACCGATCTCATTGCCGTTGCACACGATGTCGTAGGCGTAGGCCAGCGCGGAACCCGGATCCGTGTCGAAGGTGTCGAGGAATTCCGGCTTGGGCGAGGTGAAGGCGTGGTGCACCGCGGTCCATTTGCCGGCGCCCACGGCCACATCGCCCGCTGCCACCGCCTCTTCTGCGGGTTCGAACAGCGGAGCGTCGACGACCCAGACGAAGGCCCAGGCGTTCTCATCGATCAGGCCGGAGCGCGCGGCGATCTCATTGCGGGCCGCACCCAGCAGGGCGCGGGCGGCCTTGGGCTTGTCCGCTGCGAAGAAGATCGCATCGCCGGGGACGGCGCCCACCGCTGCGGCCAGTCCGGCCTTCTCGTCCTCCGAGATGTTCTTGGCCACCGGTCCGCCCAGCGTGCCATCGGCCTGGACCTGTACATAGGCCAGGCCCTTGGCTCCGCGCTGCTTGGCCCAGTCCTGCCAGGCATCGAACTGCCGACGCGGCAGCGCGGCCCCACCCGGGTAGACGACCGCGCCCACATAGGGCGCCTGGAACACGCGGAACGGCGTGTCCTTGAAGTATTCGGTCAGATCGGTCAGCTCCAGGCCGAAGCGCAGGTCCGGCTTGTCCGAACCGTACTTCTCCATTGCGTCCTTGTACGTCATCCGGGCGATCGGCGTCGTGATGTCGTAGCCGATGAGCTTCCACACGGCCTTGAGGACGTCTTCGGCCAGGGCGATGATGTCGTCCTGATCGACGAACGAGGCCTCGATGTCGAGCTGGGTGAATTCCGGCTGGCGATCCGCTCGGAAGTCCTCATCGCGGTAGCAGCGGGCGATCTGGTAGTAGCGTTCCATCCCGGCCACCTGGAGCAGCTGCTTGAACAGCTGCGGGGACTGCGGCAGCGCATACCAGTTGCCGGGGCGCAGACGCGCCGGAACCAGGAAGTCGCGGGCGCCCTCGGGGGTGGAGCGGGTCAGCGTCGGGGTCTCGATCTCCGTGAAGCGGTGGGCCTCGAGGACCGTCCTGGCCGCCCGGTTCGCCTCGGAGCGCAGGCGCAGGTTCGCGGCCTGGCCCTTCCGACGCAGATCCAGGTAACGGTACTTCAGCCGCGTCTCCTCGCCGACCTGGCCGGCGTCCTCGGCATGTTCGGAGACCTGGAAGGGCAGGGGCGCGGCCTCGGCCAGGACTTTGACCTCGGTGTCGACGATCTCCACATCGCCGGTGGCCAGGTCCGGGTTGGCGTTGCCCTCGGGCCGCTGGGCCACGGTTCCGGTGACCTGCACGACGGTCTCATTGCGCAGCTTGTCCGCGACGTCCTCGCGCACGACGACCTGGACGATGCCGGAGGCGTCGCGCAAGTCGATGAAGGCGACCCCACCGTGGTCGCGGCGGCGGTCCACCCAGCCGGCCAGGGTGATGGTGGTTCCGGCATCCGACAGCCGCAGGCTGCCTGCCTCATGCGTGCGTAGCACTGATCAGTCTCCTTGGTAGTTCGACTCTTGCACAAGAGTTCGCGATACAGCGACTAAGTCTAGTCGCAGGTCCCCGACGGCCCGGACCTCAGGCTCCGGCCGCTGGATTGACGACTCGGGGCCACAGGTCGTCTGCGCCCGGCGCCCAGATCTCCGGATCGGCCGGCGCCTGCACGCCGGTGCGGATGTCCTTGACCTCGTTCCCGGTCTCTCCGTCGAGGAACCAGACGAACGGGATACCGCGCTTATCGGCGAACTTGATCTGTTTGCCGAACTTCGCGGCACTCGGCGCCACGTCGGTGGCGATCCCGCGGGAGCGCAGCACGGCGGCGACCCGGTTCGCATCGGCCCGGTGGGATTCTGCGGTGACGGCCACCAGCACGGCGGTCGGCACGGACCGGGTGGCCCGCAGCGCCTGGTTGCGGCCGATGAAGCGCGAGAGCAGGCGGGAGACGCCCAGGGACATGCCCACGCCCGGATAGACCTTCTTGTCCGTTTTGGCCAGGGCGTCATAGCGTCCACCGGAGGCCACGGAGCCCAGGCCCTCGTGTCCGATCAGCTGGGTCTCGTAGACGGTGCCGGTGTAGTAATCCAGACCGCGGGCGATCTTCAGCTGGGCGACGACCTTGCCCGGGGCCAGCTCATTGGCCGCATCGAGCAGTTTGACCAGGGCTTCGAGTCCCTGGTCGAGCAGGTCGTCGTGAACCCCCAGCGCGGTGACGCGGTCGGCGAATCCGGCGTCCGTCGCCTCGATCTCGGCCAGGGCCAGGCACGCCCGCTGCTGGGCGGGGCTCGCCCCGGCCTCTGCGGCCAGGAGTTCACCCACCGCGGCCGGGCCGATCTTGTCGTACTTGTCGATGCAGCGCAGCACTGCGGTGATGTCGCTCAGCCCGATCCCACGGGCGAACCCCTCCAACAGCTTGCGGTTGTTCGCCAGGATCCGCACCGGCGGGATACCCAGTTCCCCTAGCGCCTCGAAGGCCTGCAGCATCACCAGCGGGACCTCGACCTCGTAGTGGTCCGGCAGGGTCCCATCGCCGATGACGTCGATATCGGCCTGAATGAATTCCCGGTAGCGGCCCTCCTGGGGACGCTCGCCGCGCCAGACGGGTTGAATCTGATAGCGCTTGAACGGGAAGTCCAGATGTCCCGCGTTCTCCACCACATAGCGCGACAGCGGCACCGTCAGGTCGAAGTGCAGGCCCAGGGGGTTCTTCTCCTCGCCCTCGGCGTGCAGCCGGCGCACCGCGAAGATCTCCTTGTCGATCTCCCCGTCCTTGGCCAGTGCCGTCAGCGGTTCGACCGCGCGGGTCTGGATCCCGGCGTAGCCGTTGAGCTCGAAGACATGGCGCAGATGATCGAGCAGCCGTTCCTGGACGATCTGATCGGCTGGAAGCCATTCTGGAAAGCCGGAGAGTTTGGCCGCCTGTGCCATGAGTGCTTCACTCCTAGTGTGATGCCCGCCGGGGCGGGTTGGGGTGGTTAATGGATCTCTATCATTTCAGGAAGGGATTGCCGGCCTGTTCGCGGGCCATCGTCATGGCCGGCCCGTGGCCGGGATGGACGGCACCGTCGGGCAGACCGCGCAGTACCGCAAGGCTGTCGACCATGGCACGCGCACTGCCGCCCGGCAGGTCGGTGCGTCCCACCGAACCGGCGAACAGGATATCGCCGGAGAAGTACACCTTCTCCCCCGTGTCCGGCAGGCCCGCGGCGATCAGTGTGGAACCCTCCGTGTGCCCGGGCAACACCGTGAAGTCGAAGTCGAGCCCCGCCAGGCTGAGCCGCTCCGGCAGTGCCCGCGCCACCGGCGCCGGCCAATCGGGCACGGCGCGTGCCACCACCGCGGCGAAGTCACCGGTCATCGTGGCCGCGGGATCGGCCAGCCGGTAGTGGTCCGCGGCGGCCAGGTAGACCGGTACGTCCCAGGACTCAAGGTATGCGGGCAGCCCCAGCACATGGTCGGGATGTCCATGGGTCAGCAATACCGCCACCGGGTGCAGGCCCGCGGTCTCAACCTGGGCGCGTACCCCTTCCGCGCCGCCGAGGCCCGCGTCGATCAACACGCACTCCTGCGATTCTGCGGCGGAGACGACATAGCAGTTGACGCCCAGAAACGGGGCGACAGTGGTCAAAACGCGCATAGCCCGATTCTATCCACGAGGCGGGCGCAGTGGACGGATTGGCCCTGCCCCGGACCACAACGGCTAAGCTGTGGGGGTACTTCAACCGCATAGTCGAGTGATCCGTGTGATTCGACCGACGACAGACAGGGAATCTCCATGACTGATTCGAACCATCCCGTTCCGAAACCAGGCCCCCGCCCGGGCCCGAAGCCCTCGGCGCTGGCGCCGGTGCCGGCGACCGAGCACCGCGACCGCAGCGCAGAGCTGGCCGCCGCCACCGCCTTCGGCCGGGTCGATGAAGCGCAGACGGTTTTCGTCCGGACGGCCGAGGGCGAACGCCCTGTGGGACAGTACCCCGACGCCGATGCCGCAGGCGCCCTGGAGTACTTCGCCAACAAGTACCTCGACCTGGTCGACGCGGCGGAGCTGCTGGGCCAGCGCCTGGACGCCGGTGCGCCCGCCGATGCGATCCGGCGTTCCGCCGCCGCCCAGCGCGAGGCCTTAGCCGGCGCGGACGTGGTCGGGGACCTGGCCGGACTCGACGAGCGCCTCCAACAGCTCGCCGCACGTGCCGACACCGCTGCCGCCGCGGCCCAGCAGGAGACCGAGGCAAGGCGCGAGGAGGGCCGTCTGCGCCGCCGGGAGATCGTGGACGAGGCGGAGCGGATCGCCGCCCAGGATTCCGCCAGGGTCCAGTGGAAGCAGTCCGGCGCCCGGATGCGGGAACTGTTCGCGCGCTGGAAGGAGGTGCAGGCCGCCAGCCCGCGCCTGCCGCGGTCGGAGGATCAGGAACTGTGGGGACGCTTCGCGAAGGCCCGCAACGGGTTCGACCGGCGCCGCAAGGAGTTCTTCGCCGAGCTGGACGCCCACAATGCCGAGGGCAAGCGGCTGAAGGAGAAGCTGGTCGCTCAGGCCGAGGAGCTCTCCGGTTCCACCGATTGGCGCGAGACCGCAGGGCGGTTCCGCGACCTGATGGACAAGTGGAAGGCCACCCCGCGGGCGGGCCGCAAGGACGACGACGCCCTGTGGGCCCGCTTCAGGGCCGCACAGGATGTCTTCTTCGCCGCGCGCAAGGCCGAGAACGATGCGATCGACGCCGGCTATGCGGACAACCTGGTGGTCAAGGAGGCTCTGCTCGAACGCGCCAGGGCCCTCCTGCCGATCACCGACATCGATTCCACCAAGCAAGCACTGCGGAAGATCCAGGACGAGTGGGAGGACGCGGGCCGGGTCCCGCGCGCCGATATCAGCCGGATGGAGAACGGTCTGCGCGAGGTCGAGTCGGCACTGTCCGCAGCAGAGGACGAGCGCTGGCGCAAGACCAACCCGGAGACCCGGGCACGGACCAGCGGAGTGCTCTCCCAGCTGACCGATCAGCTCGACGAGTTGCAGGCCAAGCTCGACGCCGCCGAGGCCGCAGGCGATCAGAAGCGCATCGCCAAGGCCGGCGAGGAGCTCGAGACGAAGCGTAAATGGTATGAGCAGTTGGCCCGCACCGCCGAGGAGTTCTCCGACTAAGGCATCAGACATCTGTGGATAACCGGCCCGCAGCGGTGGGCTCCGGGCCGGTTATCCACAGATTCCCCCGGGGGTCTGGCCTGGCGGCCAATGAGCTGCCAGGCTTTCCTCATGTCCACCTGCGAAGAATCAGCCCCCGTCGACGGGCTGTTGCGGCCCACTGCCGACGTCGACCGCGATACCCTGCGCTCACTGGCCCTCGACGGACTGCTCGTCCAGCTGACCGAGGACTGCTGGGTCGCCGCCGACGCCCCCGCCGGGCCGCGGCTGCGGGCAGCCGCGCTCGGCCCGCCCCAACTGGCCGACACCGCCTATTCCCACGCCACCGCGCACTGGGTCTGGTGGGGCTCCGGGCGCAGCCCGGTCACCGTGCACCTGACGACCCTCAAACGCCGCAGACTGCGCGGGAACTATGCCGCTCACACCTTCGAACGCACCTTGGGCCCCTTCGACGTCTCCCGCCCCGCAGCGGTGCCGGTGACGACTGGAGCCCGTACCCTGTTCGACGAGGCCATGGCGATCGAGACGCAGGACCCCACGCGGCTGGCTGCGGCCATCACCACATTGCTCGTCGATGTGGGCCGCGCCGACCGACTGGCCTTCGGCGAATACGTCGACGGGCTCTACCGCCGCTCCGGGATCACCGTGCTGCGCCGGGCGCTGGAACTCGTCGAGCTGTGACCCCGCCGACTCAGCCGGTGATCCGGTAGACGTCGAACACGCCGTCCACCTGCCGTACCGCCGAGAGCACGCTGCCCAGGTGGGTGGAGTCCCCTATCTCGAAGACGAAACGAGACTGTGCAACCCTGGCGCGGCTGGTCGCCACGGAGGCCGAAAGGATGTTGACATGGTAGTCACTGAGCGCCTTCGTGATGTCGGAGAGCAGACCGGCACGATCGAGCGCCTCGACTTGTATCTGCACGAGGTAGAGTCCGTGCGACTGCCCCGTCCATTCAACCTCCACCAACCGCTCGGGCTGGCGTTCGAGTGAGGCCATGTTCTTACAGTCCTTGCGATGAACCGATACTCCACTGCCGCGGGTGACGAAGCCGATGACGTCATCGCCGGGCACCGGGGTGCAGCAGCGCGCCAACTTCACCAGGATGTCGTCCATCCCCTTGACGCGCACACCCTCGGTCGAGGAGTGGTGCCCGGAGGACCTGCCCGTCTTGTTCTGTGCGATCACCGGGGCGGGCTCCGGTTCGACCTGTTCGCCCTGGACGTGTTTGGCCAGTAGATCGACGATGTGCGCAGCCGAGACGTTCCCATTGCCGATCGAGGCGTAGAGCGAATCGACGTCCGGCAGGTGCTGTTCTGCGGCGACGAGCTCCAGGGTCTCGTTCTTCATCAGCTTCTCGGCACTGATATGGTGACGGCGCATCGCCCGGGCCAGCTGGTCGCGCCCGTTGTCGATGGCCTCCTCCCTGCGCTCCTTGGAGAACCACTGTCGGATCTTGTTGCGTGCCCTGGGACTGGCGACGAAGGTCAACCAGTCACGGCTGGGACCGGCGTGTTCGTCCTTCGAGGTGAAGACCTCGACGACGTCACCGTTGTTCAGCTCTGTATCCAGCGGCACCAGCCGGCCGTTGACCCTGGCGCCCATCGTCTTGTGCCCGACCTCCGTGTGTACGGAATAGGCGAAGTCGACCGGCGTCGAATGCTGTGGCAGCGTGATGATGTCGCCCTGCGGGGTGAAGGCGTAGACCTCCTGGCTGCGCACCTGGTAACGCAGGTTGTCCAGGAACTCGTCGGGGTCCTCGGTCTCCTTCTGCCAGTCCATGATCTGGCGCAGCCAGTTGACCTGGTCGAGTTCTCCGGAGTCCGCCACCTTGACGGTCCGCCTGCCGGTGCCGGATCCCGCGGCCGTCGCCTTTGCCCGGTCCTTGTAGCGCCAGTGCGCGGCCACCCCGTATTCCGCCCTGGTGTCCATTTCATAGGTTCTGATCTGGATCTCCACCGGCTTGCCGTACGGGCCGATCACGGTCGTGTGCAGGCTCTGGTACATGTTGAACTTCGGGACCGCGATATAGTCCTTGAACCGCCCCGGCACCGGCGTCCACTTGGCGTGGACCAGCCCGAGCACCCCGTAGCACTCGTTGACCGTCGAGACCAGCACGCGCACACCGACAAGGTCGTAGATGTCGCCGAACTCGTGCCCGCGCACCACCATCTTCTGGTAGATGGAATAGTAGTGCTTCGGCCGGCCGGTGATGGTCGCATCGATCTGCGCTCCGTGAAGCACATCGCCCAGGTCCTTGGACACGATGCCCAGGTACTTCTCGCGTTCCGGGGTCCGCTCGGCGACCAGTCTGACGATCTCGTCGTAGACCTTGGGATAGAGCACTTGGAACGACAGGTCCTCGAGTTCCCATTTGATCGTGTTCATCCCCAGGCGGTGCGCCAGCGGGGCGAAGATCTCCAGGGTCTCCCTGGCCTTGCGCTCACTTGAGGAAGCCGGTACGTACTTCCATGTGCGTGCATTGTGGAGCCGGTCGGCCAGCTTGATGACCAGCACCCTGATGTCCTGGCTCATCGCCACGATCATCTTCCGCACGGTCTCGGACTGGGCCGCAGCCCCGTATTGGATCTTGTCCAGCTTCGTGACCCCGTCGACCATCAGCGCTATCTCATCGCCGAAGTCAGTGCGCAGGTCCTCCAGGCTGTACCCGGTGTCCTCGACCGTATCGTGCAGCAGTGCTGCGGCCAGGGTCACCGGGGTCATGCCGATTTCGGCCAGGATGGTCGCAACCGCAACCGGATGCGTGATGTAGGGATCACCGCTCTTGCGGGTCTGGCCGCGATGCCATTTCTCCGCCACCCGATAGGCCCGCAGGACGATGTCCGGATCGGCCTTCGGGTGGTTCTTCTCCAGCGCCTGCAGCAGGGGCCCCAGGGCCGGGGGGAACTGCGGCGAATTCTGGCTGCGCGCCGTCCAGAACGCCAATCGGGACAGGCCCCGCTGGCGCTTGTTGGTGCTCTTCGCCTGATCGCTCATGACCCGTCACCCTCCCTGGGAACACCTGCGGGTTCCACGCGAATAAAAGAACCACCGGTGAGCGGACTCACCGGTGGTTCAATACTACAAGGAACTTCGTGCTCAAGCCGCAGGGCGGGCCTCGAGCACTCTGGCCTCCTGCTCCTTGACCTTCTTCTCCGTGGAACGCAGTACCGCGTACAGCGGAGAGGCGACGAACAGTGTCGAGGCCGCAGCGACCACGGTGCCCACGAACAGTGACAGCGAAATATCCGTCAGCGTGCCCGCGCCGAGCAGGAACACGCCGATGAACAGGATCGCGCCGATCGGCAGGGCCGCGATGATCGTGGTGTTGATCGAGCGCACAGTGGTCTGGTTGATGCCCAGGTTCACCAGTTCGGAGAATGTCCTGTCCTTTGCACTCCCGAAGTCCTGGGTCGTCTCCCTGATCTTGTCGAAGACCACCACCGTGTCGTACAGCGAGAAGCTCAAGACCGTGAGGAAGCCGATCACCGCCTCCGGGGTGACCTCGAAGCCGGTGGCCGAGTAGATCCCCATGGTCAGGACCATGACGAACACCAGGCCCAGGATCGCCGCCAATGACATCTTCCAGGTGCGGAAGTAGATCGCCATGAACACCATCGCCAGGGCCACGAAGATGATGAGCGCACGCGCCATCTTCTGGGTGACGTCCGCGCCCCACTGCGGGCCGATGAAGTTCGATGTGACATCGGAGTTGTCGACCTGCAGATGGCTCACGAGCGAGTCCCTGACCTGCTGCATCTGCTCATCGCTGAGCTGGTCGGTCTCGATCTTGAGGGTGTCATTGGTCGTCGGGACCACGGAGGGGTTCGCAGCGCCCACCGCATCGGTCACCGCCTGTGAGGCCGCGTCGACCTTGTCGGTGGCCACGTGGTCGACCTGGAACTGGGATCCGCCGCGGAAGTCGATGCCCAGGTTGAACCCGCCGAAGACGGGGACCAGGATCGACAGGACGGTCAGCACGGCCGCGATCGTCAACCACAGTTTGGACTTCCCGACGAACGGGATGGACGATTCACCGGTGTGGAGCCTGTTGCCCCATTCGAAGAAGCGTTTCACTTACTCGTCCTCTCCCGACTTCAAAGCGGCCTTGCGTTCGGCGATCGACATCCCGTCCTCGGCCTTACGGTCGGTCCGGGCCTGCCGCCTCTTCGCCTCCTTGAAGGACTTGCCCTTCTTCGACTTCTCCTTCGCACGTTCCAAATCCAGGCCGAGGGCACCGCGGTAGGCAGCGGGCTTGACCCCGAGCAACCGCGGATCCATCCCGGACATGGGGTGGCCGTTGCCGAAGAACTCCGTGCGCGCCAGGGCCTGCAGCATCGGATGGGTGAACAGGACGACGACGAGCACGTCGACGATGACTGTCAGACCCAGGGTGAAGGCGAAGCCACGCACCGAGCCGACTGCCAGGATGTAAAGAATGACGGCTGCGAGCATGTTGACCGCCTTGGACGCGTAGATCGTCCGGCCCGCACGCGACCAGCCGACCTCCACCGCGGATTTCAGAGGTCTGCCGTCGCGCAATTCATCTCGGACACGTTCGAAGTAGACGATGAACGAGTCGGCGGTCATGCCGATACCCACGATGATGCCGGCGACGCCGGCCAAGGACAGCCGATAACCGTACCGCCACGATACGAACAGCAGGAGCAGATAGGTCAGGATTCCAGCGACGACCAGGGAACTGACCGTCACCGAGGCCAGGGCGCGGTACTGGAACAGCGAGTACACGATGACCAACAACAGGCCGATACCGCCGGCGAGCAAGCCCTTCGTGAGGTATTCCGAACCCAGGGTCGGGGAGATCTGCTCCTCGGACTGGACCTGGAAGCTGATCGGCAGGGCACCGTTCTTCAGCTGGTTGGCCAGGGTCTCGGCCTCCTCCTGCGTGAAGCTGCCGGTGATCTGCGCCCGCCCATCGGTCACGGCCGACTGTGAGACGGGTGCCGTGAGCACCAGCCCGTCGAGGGTGATGGCGAACTGGTTGTAGGGCTGCTGCTGACCGGTGATGGCACTGGTCACCTTGCCGAAGACGTCACGGCCGGTTCCGTCGAACTCCATGGACACGGCCAGATTGTTCGTCTGCTGGCCCGAGGAGGAAGTCTCGTAACCGAAACTGGCGTCCTTGACATGCGAGCCGTCGAGCTCGACCGGGCCCAAGACGTACTTCTCCTGTCCGTCCTTGGAACACGCCACGACCGGCTGATCGGGGTTCAAGCGCTTGCCACCGGTCCGGTTCTCCGGATTCGTGCAGTCCAGTTCGGCGAATTGCTTCTGGATTTTCTCGCTGGCCCAGGACTGATCGGCTGCCGGATCGAAGCGCGGAATCTTCTGTGCCTCGGTGGAGTCCTGCTGTTTGGCCGTGGGCGAGGCGCTCGGCCCGCCGGCCGGAGCCGCGGAGGCGGCCTGTTTGGACACCGTACCGCCGGCCTTGCCGGTCTCCGACTGCTTGCCCAGCAGATCCTCGAGCTTCTTCTTCTGTTCATCGGTCATCTCCGGCGATTTCGACTCGCTCGGACTCGCCGACTCCTGCCCTGCGGGTTGCGGGGCGCCGACGGCCGCGACGCGGCGGAAGGCCAGCTGAGCCGAGGACCGGACCAGATCGCGGGTCTGCTTATCGGGGTTGCCGGGCAGGTTGACGACGATGTTCTGATCGCCCTGCGTGCTGATCTCGGCCTCCGATACACCCGTCGAGTCGACACGCTGCCGGATGATCGCCACAGCCTGCTGCAGCTGCTCCTTGGAGATCTTGGCGCCTTCGTCCAGCTGTGGTTCGAGGATGATCGAGGTTCCGCCCTCGAGGTCGAGTGCGAGGTTGGGAGTCCAACTCGCCTTGCCCCAGATGGACCCGGCGGCGATAATCGCGGCCACGATCGCCGTGATGACGATCAGCCACGTAAAACGCAGCCCGGGCCGGGGCTTGTTCTCTGAAGATGACACGGAAGTTCTTTCGATTGGGAGCACCGCGCTTTCAGACCAGGAGCCCGACGCGGTGTGGGTGGGAGGACCTGATTCAGTCCTTGTCCTTGTCGGCGGAGTCCTTCCCCTGCTGGGAGTCGGAGTCCTGTTCGGGCGATTCGCGCTTGGCCGCGTTCATCGCGTCGAGTTCGGCGTCGGTGATACGCGGGGACTCGGAGTCCGCTGCGGACTCTGCCGGTTCTTCGTCCACTGCCGGTTCGTCGGACGCGGGCTCTGCCGGCGCCGGGTCGGCCTGAGCGGCCTGCACCTGGCCGATGGCCTGCTTGTGGAAGACCAGGATGGTGCCGGGCCCCGATTCGATGGTGACCTTGTTATCGGCTTCGTCGACGGACACGACCGTGCCGTAGATACCGGAACTGGTCATCACCGAGGCGCCGGGGACCAGATCGTTCTTCATCTGTTCGGCGCGGGCCTTCTGTTTCTTCTTGTTGCTGAACATGAAGAAGATGAGCATCGCCGCGACGACGACGATCAGAATCATGCTGGGATCCACGGAGGTACGACCTTTCAGAGAATGGGCAGATCGGTCGCTAGTCTAGTTGGGACCACCTAAGGATGACCAATCCCGCGGACCCGGAATCAGTCCACCCGCTCCTCTGGCGGAGTCAGGCCCAAGTGCGCCCAGGCCTCGCGGGTGGCGATCCGGCCGCGTGGCGTCCGCGATATCAGCCCTTCGCGAACAAGGAAGGGCTCGGCGACCTCTTCGACGGTCTCGGCCTCCTCCCCCACCGATACGGCGAGGGTGGACAGTCCCACCGGACCGCCGTTGAATCGGCGGCACAGGACCCGCAGAACGGAGCGGTCGAGCCGGTCGAGTCCCCGTTCGTCGACCTCATATACCTTCAGCGCCTCCTGCGCCGCGTGTTTGTCCACGACTCCACTGCCGCGCACCTGCGCCCAGTCGCGCACCCGCCGCAGCAGCCTGTTGGCGATGCGCGGGGTACCGCGGGAGCGCATCGCGATCTCGACCAGGCCGGCCGGCCTGGCCTCGATGCCGATCATCTGCGCCGAGCGGACGAGGACCCTTTCGAGATCCTCATCGGAGTAGAAGTCCAGGTGCCCGGTGAACCCGAAGCGGTCACGCAGCGGCGCCGGCAGCAGCCCCGACCTGGTGGTCGCGCCGACCAGCGTGAACGGCGGAAGTTCGAGCGGGATCGCGGTGGCGCCGGGGCCCTTGCCGACGATGACGTCGACGCGGAAGTCCTCCATCGCGACGTAGAGCATCTCCTCGGCCGAACGCGACATCCTGTGGATCTCGTCGATGAACAGGACCTCGCCCTCCTCCAGCGAGGACAGGATCGCCGCAAGATCGCCGGCATGCTGGATCGCCGGGCCCGAGGTGATCCGGATCTGCGCGCCCATTTCGGCAGCGATGATCATCGCCAGTGTGGTCTTGCCCAGTCCAGGCGGCCCCGAGAGCAACACATGGTCCGGCGTCCTGCCCCTGGCCCTGGCTGCATCGAGGACGAGGGAGAGCTGTTCGCGCACCAGTGGCTGCCCGACGAATTCCGCGAGCCCCTTCGGCCGCAGAGCAGCTTCCTGAGCCCGTTCCTGGGCTCCGGCACCGGTGCCCATCAGGCGCTCGAGTTCCGCGCCGGTAGGGTCGTCCGAACCGAAGTCGATTTCGTAGCCGTCGGTCACTGGCGGCCCCCCAGAACCCGCAGACTGGCCTTGAGCAGAACCGGTACGGAGGCCTCGGGCAGATCTGCGCGCACCGCGGAGACGACGTCGAGCGCTTCCGCTTCCTTCCAGCCGAGCCCGGTCAGGGCCAGCACGACCTCGTCGTCCGCGGCGGTGTGCACGGGGGCCCCCGCAGCAGCGGCCGCCGGCAATCGGTCGAGCCGGTTGCCCAGCTCCAGCATCATCCGGGCCGCGACCTTCTTGCCGATACCCGGCACCCGGGTCAGAGCGGCCTCGTCGCCGGCGGAGACCGCGGTGCTCAGTTCGGCCGGCCCCAGCACGCCGAGCACCGCCAGCGCCAGTTTGGGGCCCACCCCCGAGATGCCGGTGAGGACTTCGAAAACCGATTTCTCGTCGGGCGTGGGGAAGCCGAACAGCGTCAGGGAGTCCTCGCGCACCACCAGGATCGTGTGCAGCGCCAGCTCCATTCCCGGTCTGGTCTGCAGTGCAAAGGCTGGGGTGATGTGAACTTCACGACCGACGCCGTAGGTCACGAGCGTCAGTGTGTCGGTCGTGACCGCGTGGACGGTCCCTGCAAGATAGGTGAGCACAGTGCTTCTCCGTGGAAGGGCTTATGTGGGAACAGATGTAGGATTTCTCCCTAGCCTAGCGCACGCACCGCGGGTCCGGCTCAGCGATTCCTCCGGATCGCCGCCGCCCACTGTTCCTGTGCCCGGGTCAGGCCCGAGCCCTGCCTGCCGGCCGCCTGGCGGGCCAGTAGGTCCTTGGTGGGGCCCGGGGTCGAGGTGGCCGCGGTCGCCCCGCGCCACAGGTGGCAGATGGCGATGGCCAGGGCGTCCGCGGCGTCCGCGGGCTTCGGTGGGGCGTCGAGCCGGAGGATCTTCGTGACCATGGTGGTCATCTGCCGCTTATCGGCCCTGCCGTTGCCGGTGATCGCGGCCTTGACCTCGGAGGGTGTGTGCATGGCCACGGGGATGCCGCGGCGGGCGGCCAGTCCCATGGTCAGGCCGGAGGCCTGTGCCGTGCCCATGATGGTCGACACGTCGTTGCGGGCGAACACCCGCTCGATGCTGACGACATCGGGACGGTAGTCGTCGAGCCAGGTGTCGAACACCTCGGCGATGCGGCCCAGGCGGACGTCCACCGCGTCCGAGGCAGGGGTCCTGGCCACACCCACCGCCACCATCCGTGGCTGGTGCGCCCGACTGGACTCGACGACCCCGAGCCCACAGCGGGTGAGCCCGGGGTCGACACCGAGGATGCGCACGACGGCGGCCTAGTCGGATTCTTCCAACTGCGCCATGACCTCATCGGAGACATCGGCGTTGGTGTAGACGTTCTGCACATCGTCGCTGTCCTCGAGCGCATCGATGAGCTTGAACACCTTGGCCGCGGTCTCCGCGTCCAACGGGACCTCGAGGTTGGGCACGAAGGCGGCGTCGGCACTCTCGTAGTCGATCCCGGCGTCCTGCAGGGCAGAGCGCACTGCGACCAGATCGGTGGCCTCGGAGATCACCTCGAAGGTATCGCCGTTGTCCTTGACCTCTTCGGCTCCCGCGTCCAGGGTCGCCTCGAGGATCGCGTCCTCGTCGGCGTTGTCCTGCGAGACCACGACGACGCCCTTGCGTGCGAAGTTGTAGGCGACCGAACCGGGGTCGGCCATGTTCCCGCCGTTGCGGGTCACGGCCACGCGCACCTCGGCTGCGGCACGGTTGCGGTTATCGGTCAGACATTCGATCAGCAGGGCCACACCGCCCTGGGCATAGCCCTCGTACATGATCGTCTCGTAGTCGACGCCCGAGCCGTCGAGGCCACCGCCGCGCTTGACCGCGCGATCGATGTTATCGGCGGGAACCGAGTTCTTCTTGGCCTTCTGCACGGCGTCGAAGAGAGTCGGGTTGCCAGCGGGGTCCGGTCCGCCATTCCTGGCCGCGACCTCGATGTTCTTGATCAGCTTGGCGAACAGCTTGCCGCGCTTGGCATCGATGGCCGCTTTCTTGTGCTTGGTGGTGGCCCACTTGGAGTGACCTGACACGGGATTTGCTCCTCTTCACCGATAATGCGACGCCGCTAGGCGGCGTCGACCTCTTCCAACGATTTATATTACAGGCGCCCGTTGCGCAGCCGCAGCGGCATGTCCGGGACGAGGCCCGCCACTACCAACCGTGCCAGTTCGCCAACGGCCACAGGCCGCATCACCCCGACCGCCGAGGTCCCCTCGGGTCCGACGACCACGGCGTCCAGGTCGAGCCAGGCGGTCTCCAGGATCGCCTTCTTCTCCAGGTCTGTGCGCAGTGCGTTGTCGAGGTCCTCATCGTCACTGCAGAGGAGTCCGTAGAACACCTCATCCTGAATGTGGACGCCGTCGGAGAGCGTGATGCTGGCCCGGTGGCTGGCCAGCGGGCCGGTCAATTCCATCGGCTCGCACTCGATGCCGGTCTCCTCGGCCAGTTCGCGTACCGCTGTCCGCCGGGGGTCCTCCCCCAGTTCGGCGCCCCCGCCCGGGGTCTCCCACCACGTCCGGGTGGGGTCGTAGATGTCGCGCACGTGGATCATGAAGACCTGCGCAGCAGGGTTGACCACGATGACGCGCGCCGCCTGGCGGACGGTGAGTTCGCTCATTTCCTGCCTTCGTCTCGTCCCGATCTCCCCGGATTCCTATCAAGGGTGACCCGATCGAGCATACCCGCTCGGCGTGCCGAGCGTGAATGCGGCATCCCATCGACGCCGGTCATAGACTGGTCACCATGCCATCGACCACCGATATCCAGCTCCTGGCGTCAATCCCATCGCCGAGTGTATCCTCCTTCCAGCTGGGACCGCTGACCATCCACTTCTACGCGCTGTGCATCCTCGTGGGCATCATCGTGGCGCTGTGGTTGACCGACCGACGGCTGCGGGCCCGTGGGACCCAGGACTGGCAGATCGTCGACGTCGCGGTATGGGCGATCCCCCTGGCCATCGTGTGCGCCCGCGTTTACCACGTGCTCAGCCATTTCGGCGACTACTTCGGACCGGGGCGCAACCCCTGGAACATCACCGAGTACGGCTCGGTGTGGGCGATCTGGGAGGGCGGCATCGCGATTTTCGGTGCTCTCCTGGGCGGGGCCCTGGGCGTGTTCATCGGCTGCCGCCAGACCGGCCTGCGATTCACCGCCGTGGCCGACGCCCTGGCTCCGGGGTTGATCCTCGCGCAGGCCTGCGGACGCTTCGGCAACTGGTTCAATCAGGAGCTGTTCGGGCGCCCCACCACCGTGCCCTGGGGACTCGAAATCGCGGCGGGCAATCCCGCCATTCCGGCGGGCACCCCCGCGGGGACCCTGTTCCATCCCACGTTCCTCTACGAGGTGCTGTGGAACGCCCTCGGCGTCGTGGTGCTGTTGTGGTTGGGCCGCAGGATCTACTTCCAGTGGGGCCGGCTGTTCGCCGTCTACCTCATCTGGTATGGCGCCGGGCGCACGGTCTGGGAGAACATCCGGATCGATCCCAGTCAGTTCTACCTGGGCATTCGCACGAACGTGTGGGCGGCACTGGGTGCGATCGCCCTGGGCCTGATCATCCTGGCCGTGCAAGCCCGCCGACACAACGGGCCCGAGCCCTCGCCCTATCTGCCCGGGCGCGCTCCGGCGGCCGGGCAGGACTGAACCGGAACGCTCGCAGCACAAGGGGCGGGCCCGTGGAGATCATCTCCACGGGCCCGCCCCTTGTTACCGGAAAACCGCCTCAGGCCACCGGCAGGTGCTTCGACCACCACTCCAGGACCGCCTCGAAGCGCTGCGCACGGTGCCTGGGCCGGCCCGCCCTGGACAATTCGTGGTTCTCGCCCGGGAAGATCAGGAGCTCGGCCGGAACACCGGCCCGGCGCAGTGCCGCATAGTACTGCTGGCCCTGTTCCAGCGGGCACCGCAGGTCCCGCTCCGAGTGCATCACCAGGGTGGGTATCCGGACCAGGGCCGCCCGCTCGATCGGCGACTGGCGCGCGATGTCCTCGGCCGCCGGGCCCGTGTACTCATCCGTGAAGTAGCGGCCGATGTCGCTGGTTCCGTAGAACGAACCCGGCACGAGGTAGCCGCGTTCGACGATCGCCGCCGAGAACCTCGTGCCCTCCTGCGAGCCGATGAGCATCGCGGTCAGGTAGCCGCCGTATGAACCGCCCTGCACACCGATCCGGGTCCCGTCGAGCTCCGGATGTGCCGCCAGCGCGGTGTCGAGCACTGCCAGCACATCGGCGGCGGCGGGCTCTGCCATATCGCCCTTGACCGCCAGCCCCCAGTCCCGGCCCCTGCCATTGGACCCGCGTGGGTTGGAGTACACGACGGCGTAACCCGCCGCCACCAGTACCTGGGTCTCGTCGAACAGCGCATGGGTGTACTGGGAGAAGGGACCACCGTGGATGTTCAGGATCACCGGGTGCGGACCAGGACCCCGGGGCACTGCTACCCAGCCGTGCACCTCCCCGCCACTTCCGTCCGCCTTGATCGCCTCGGGCACCACCGCATCGGGCACGCCGCCGAAGTCCGTCAGAGCCTCAGGGGCGATGCCGGCACCTGTGGCGGACTCGGCGTCGAGGGCGGCTGCGGGCACTCGGAAGAGTTCGCCGAAGGAGTCCGGGACAGCCGCCGTGAACACCAGCGATCCGTCGGCGGCGAAGGCGAACCCGGAGACCACCGCGTCCGCCGGGGTCAGGAAGTGCAGATCGCGCAGGGTCGCGGGCCCTACTGCGTCCAGTTCGAGTGCCGTCAGTCGGATCGCGCCGTCGGTGACGACCCCGAAGTACACTCTCCCATCGACGAGCTGCAGCAGGCCACCAGCGGCGTCGACGCTCGCGGCATCGGTCAAGCGCTCGGTGGCGCCCGTGGCGGTGTCGTGGACGTAGACCCCGGAGAGCTGGGCGATGAAATCGGTCGGTCCATCCGTGAAGTCCTGGGCGACGAGCACACAACGCGTGTCGTCGATCCAACGGTGGCTGTGCACCGCCAGGGACTTGGGAATCTCAAGGGCCCTGGGACCCTCTGCCGTGTACACCCACACGGTGTCGCGCAGATCGACCTCATCGATGTCATCGTGCCGGCCGGCCACCGCCGAACGGATCAGACCCGATGGGGAGTACTGCGGATCCGAGGTGTCCCCCGGCAGTTCCGGCAGGACCTCGGGCACCGGGTAGGAGTCGATGCCGTCCACCCCGACGGGTTCGACGCCGGCCTCGGGGATCGCGATTTCGAATACCACGGTGCCCCTGTCGCGGAAGTACCCCAGCCCATTGTGCAGGTACTGCGGGTGGGTGATCCGGCGCGGCGCCTCGGCATCGGCCGAAACCTCAGGATCGGTGCCGTAGCGGCCCTCCTCCGGGATCCGGGCCAGGACCAGGGCGGAGTCACCGTTCGGGGACACCGCGAAATCGTCCACGCCCAGATCCACGTTCGTCAGCACCCTGGTGGCACCAGGGTGTTCGCCGATGTGCAGCTGGGCCACGCCACCGCGGGCTGCGCGCAGGAGGGCGAAGCCACCGGCACACGAACGCAGGTGCGAATCGTTGAACCCGTGGCTGATGCGCCGGGTGACCGCTCCATCGGTGGCGAAGACCTGGCCGGTATAGGCGTCCTGGGCCGTCTGGGGCCGGCGCAGGGTGAACAGCACACGCTGCCCCCACGCCACCGGGTCGGCCAGTTGGTGGACCGCGTCGATGTCCTCTGGTGTCATCTCAGGCGACTTCCTTCCATGCGCTCGAATAGAGTTCCCGCACCTGCCCGTGGACCTGCGGCAGAGCCTTGGTGTGGGCGACAATGGGCAGGAAATTGGCGTCCCCGCTCCAGCGTGGCACCAGGTGCTGGTGCAGATGGGCGGCGATTCCGGCTCCGCCGGCCTCACCCTGGTTGATCCCGATGTTGAAACCGTCGGGCCCGGACACGTGCCTGATCATCCGCATCGCGTGCTGCGTGAAATGCGCCAGCTCGAGGGTTTCGGCCTCCGTCAGATCCGGGTAATCGGCAACGTGGCGATACGGACAGATGAGGAGATGACCCGGGTTGTACGGATACAGGTTGAGGATCGCGAAAACCGTCTCACCACGTGCCACGATGAGCGACTCCTCGTCACTGTGGGCCGGTCCCGCACAGAACGGGCATTGATGTTCGGTTGCATCCTTCGGCTTGTCCTGCCCGCCGATGTAGACCATCCGATGCGGGGTCCAGAGGCGTTGCAGGCCGTCCGGCTCCCCGGGGAACCCGGCAGCCGCCTCGGGTTCGGGCATTACGTTGCCGGCCCCATCGCGGACCGTCATACCTGGGCCTTGGTCTCGATGGCCTCGCGGATTCGGGCCACTGCCGCGTCCACTGGCACCCCGTTGTCCTGGCTGCCATCGCGGAGCCGGAACGAAACGGCTCCTGCGTCACGGTCCTCGCCGCCGACGATCAGCGTGTAGGGCACCTTCGACTTGCTGGCGTTGCGGATCTTCTTGGGGAAGCGGTCGTCGGAATCGTCGACCTCGACGCGCACCCCTGCATCGCGCAGGCGGGCGGCGATCTCCTGTGCGTAGTCCAGGAATTCCTCTGCCACCGGCACCAGGGTCGCCTGTACCGGCGAGAGCCAGACGGGGAAGGCCCCGGCATAGTGCTCGGTCAGCACCCCGAGGAACCGTTCGATCGAGCCGAACTTCGCGGAGTGGATCATCACCGGCTGTTTGCGGGTGCCGTCGGCCGCCTGATATTCCAGGCCGAAGCGCTCGGGCTGGTTGAAGTCCAGCTGGACGGTGGACATCTGCCAGGTGCGGCCGATCGCGTCTCGGGCCTGGACGGAGATCTTCGGACCGTAGAAAGCCGCGCCGCCTGGATCCGGGACCAGTTCGAGGCCGGATTCGCGCGCCACCTTCTCCAGGGTCTCGGTGGCCTCACGCCACTGCTCGTCCGAACCGATGAACTTGTCCTTCTTCTTCCCGTCCTCATCGCGGGTGGACAGCTCGAGGTAGAAGTCGTCGAGGCCGAAGTCGCGCAACAGGCTGAACACGAAGTTCAGCAGATGACGGATCTCATCGGCCGCGCCCTCCTGGGTGACGTAGGAGTGTGAGTCGTCCTGGGTCAGCGCCCGGACGCGGGTCAGTCCGTGCACCACCCCCGAGGCCTCATTGCGATAGACAGTGCCGAATTCGAACAGGCGCAGCGGCAGTTCCCGATACGAGCGCCCACGCGACCGGTAGATGAGGTTGTGCATCGGGCAGTTCATCGCCTTGAGCCGGTACGGTGTGCCCTTCTTGAGGACCTCGCCGTTCTCACCGAGCACTTCGTCGACCGGCAGGGCTGGGAACATGTCCTCACCGTAGTAGGGCAGATGCCCCGAGGTGTAGAACAGAGTCTCCTTCGAGATGTGCGGGGTGCCGACGTATTCGAAGCCCTCTTCGATGTGCCTGCGGCGGACGTAGTCCTCCATCTCACGTTTGATCACCCCGCCCTTGGGGTGGAAGACGGGCAGCCCCGATCCCAGTTCCTCCGGGAAGGAGAACAGGTCGAGTTCAGCGCCCAACTTACGGTGGTCGCGGCGCTCGGCCTCCTTGATCCGGTCCTGGTAGGCCTTGAGTTCGTCCTTGGTCGCCCAGGCCGTACCGTAGATCCGCTGGAGGCTCGCATTGTCCTGGTCACCGCGCCAGTAGGCGGCCGAGGACTTGGTGACGGCGAAGCCGTTGCCGATGTACTTCGTCGAGGGCAGGTGCGGGCCACGGCACAGATCCTGCCAGACGACTTCGCCCTTGCGGTTGCGGTTCTCGTAGACGGTCAGCTCGGCACCGCCGACCTCCACCGAGGACTCATCGTCCCCATGGCCCTTGTCGGTGATGAGTTCCAGTTTGAACGGCTCATCGGCCATCCTGCGACGGGCCTCCGCTTCATCGACCACGACGCGGTTGAAGGTCTGGCCCTCCTTGACGATCCGCGCCACCCGCTTCTCGATCTTCTTGAGGTCTTCGGGGGTGAAGGGGTTCTCCACCTGGAAGTCGAAGTAGAAGCCGTCGGTGATGTAGGGCCCGATTCCCAGTTTGGTGCCCGGGAACAGTTCCTGCACGGCCTGGGCCACCGCGTGTCCGGTGGAGTGGCGCAGGATGTCGAGTCCGGCCTGGTCGGCCAGGGTGATGGGGGCGATATGATCGCCGACGGACAGTTCCCTGTTCAGATCGGCCGGCGCCCCGTTGAGCATGATCGCCACAACGTCCCGACGATCCTCGAACACCGTTGTGCCCGTCATTCCCTCTACGAACGGAATGGGATTGTCGTCAAGGTACATGACTTCTGACACGGATGTACTCCTAGGTGATGAGAGTCGGACTCTAATGGATACGTCGATTCTATCCGCGCACGCGGTAGGGATTGTCGCGGGCACCGTCGAAGGTCAGCCGCAGGTCCAGGGAACCGATCGCTTTTTTGGGCACCGCGTAGGCCATTCGGAAGGTCTTCGACTTGCCAGGGGCGATCGATTCGTTGAAGGGTTCGACGCCGGAGAGCGCCATGGCTTCCGAGTACACGTCATAGCAGTGTTCCCCTGCGGCACGGCAGTACATTGCAGGATAGCCGGGGGAATAGGAGCGCTTCGAGTCGTTGACGATGCGCACGTAGACCATCGCGACGGTCTTACCCGCATATTTCCCAGGCTGGGCGTCGTCCGGAGCGGACTCCGCACGGACCGCCGTGCGCAAGGTCACACCCGAGTTCAGGTGTGCCCGATGTGCGTCCTGCGGGAAGTCGATCCCCGTCTGCGGACGAGTCCCCTGTGCAGTGGGCGAGGGTTCCGCCCGTGGCTCGTCGGCCTCATCGGTACCCAGCCGTTTATGAGCGGCGTTGAAATGGTACCCGGGGACCTCATGACCGAACATCCCCGCCATGGACAACCCCACCTGGCCGACCATGGTCAGGCAGCCCAGCCCCACCGACAGGGCCGTCAGCCCAGCCACCCACGCGGTACGCCGGCCCCGGCCGACCCCGGCCAGTGTCCCCAGCACCACGGCTGCGGCCCCCAGGCCGATGACCAGGGCATCGAACCGACTCGTCGCAATACCCCAGCCCGCGGCCAGGGCCGTTGCCAGGCCCGCCAGCCCGAGCAGCCCACGAATCACTCCGGCCACCGGAGTCTCACCCCTGCCGGTCATCTCAGCCGGCGAAGGTGAACTTCAGGGTTTTGCTGCCATCGGCACCGCCGACGAACCGATACTCCAGCGCTACGTCCTTCTGCTGATCGGCCGGAATCGTATAGGCAACCTCGAAAGTACGGGATTGGCCGGCCGCGACCTCCTTGGTGAAGCTCAGCTGGCTGATCAGTTCACCGTCCTTGAAGTCGGTGACAGCCTTGCACTCCTTACCGCTATAACTGCACTTCGCGATCGGGAAGGAGGGCTTGTACGTGCTGCTGGTGGTGTTCTTGAGCGTCACCGTCGCCAGGGTCACCTGCTTGCCCGCAATGTCCTGCGGTTGCGCCGACTGGCTTGCGGTGAAGGAGGACAGTTTGACCGACATGCTGACGCCCTTGGCCAATTCGGCGGTGCCGTTTTCGGCTTCCACCGCGTCGTCGCCGGGGGCCGGCTGCGCAGCGGGCGCCGTTGCCTGATCGTCCTCCCCACCGGGGGCAGCGGTCGGGGCCTGTGTCGGCTGACCGTAACCGTCGGCGGTGGACTCCTTGCAGGTGTTCTCCGAGCTCGACCAGTAGTGGCCGGGTTCACTGCGGCACTCCTCGGCCTTGCTCGCAGCGCCGAGTCCCACGACCACGCCCACGATCAGCACAATGGTGCCCAGTAGGCCCAGCACCGTGGTGATGGCGCCCGCGATAACACCCGTCAGCGCCTGTCCCCGGTTGTTCGCCGTACCGTTCTTGACATTCTTCAGGCCGATGCAGCCCAGGATCAGACCGACCACGCCGGCCAACCAGATGAGGATGCCGACGAGGCCCAGGATCATCGCCCAGAGGCCGACGCCGTTCTTCTCCGAACCCGCCTGCGGGCCCTGCGGACCTCCGGGGTAACCGGTCGGACCATACGGCGGATAGTCCCCTCCCCCGTAATTACCGCCCTGATAATCGCCGGTGGTGCCATACGCCTGAGTTCCGTAGTCCGCCTGCGGTTGCCCATACGGGCTGCTCTGTCCCGCGTACGGATCCGTCGGACCGCTGCCCTGCGGCACCCCATACGGGTTGGGCTGGTTGGGATCGTAAGGCTGACTCATCGAATACTTCCTCGTCTACAAGAACCTGGTAGGGATGCCGCGCCGATCAAGGGGCCACCGGGATCGCGGACGATGCACCACTACCCTACCCGACTGCGTTCGGGGGCCCACGAGCCGGGCGAATATACAAAAAAGCGGCCCCGTAGGACCGCTTGACTGAGCACACTGTGTGTGCGCGATACTGGGATCGAACCAGTGACCTCTTCCGTGTCAGGGAAGCGCGCTACCGCTGCGCCAATCGCGCTCATGACGAGCTATTCAGTTGTTACGAGGTGGCGACGGGATTCGAACCCGTGTATACGGCTTTGCAGGCCGCTGCCTCGCCTCTCGGCCACGCCACCAGGTTGGGTTGCGAACCCACTACCAAGAGTCTGAAACTCCGGCACGCGAGCGGATGACGGGACTCGAACCCGCGACCCTCACCTTGGCAAGGTGATGCTCTACCAACTGAGCCACATCCGCATG